>JBDNFW010000015.1:0-25895 GCA_041689615.1 Gammaproteobacteria bacterium
TCGGGAACGAAGACCGAGCAATTACCGAGGAATTGAACCACCGACCCCTGCGTTATGAGCCTGAACTGAAATATTTGACTATTAACTAAAACAGTCACTTACGGTACATGCTCTGTGCCAAAACCTTGTTCACTTGGGGTTCACTTATGGTTCATCCAGCCTCAATCTGGCACAAAAAAGCACAAGTGAGGGGCTGCTTGCCAGTGCCATTTCAACCGGTCGATGCAACACATGCGTTAAATCTCTGTGCTGGTGTTTCAAATTCTAGTGTCTTGCGTGGCCGTTCATTCAACTGTCGAGCCACTGCACTGAGCTTTGATTGTGAGTGTACCGATAAATCAGTTCTCTTGGGAAAGTATTGTCTCAATAATCGATTTGTATTTTCATTCGAACCGCGTTGCCAAGGGCTTTGCGGATCACAAAAGTAAACATCAATGTCAGTTGCTAAGGTGAATCGCTGATGGTCAGCCATTTCTTTTCCTCTATCCCAGGTTAAGGATTTGTATAACTCAGAGGGTAGTTTTCGCGCATGTTTAATTAAGGCATTAATCACCGTTTCCGTATCTCGACTAGCAACACGTACTAACATTACATAACGCGTTTGACGTTCTACTAAGGTAGCGATGTAACTGTTACCTGAACCTGCAATTAAATCGCCTTCCCAATGACCCGGTACCGCACGATCTTCAACGGATGCGGGACGTTCACGAATCGATACCGTATTGCAGATTTTACCCAAGCCTTCATTTTTCATGCTGTGATGTTTAGAACGACGAATAGCGCGTTGTGACCGCAGGTGCAATTGAAGCTCTTTTTTAAGTACCCCACGAGCTTGAATAAATAAACTACGATAGATCGTTTCATGTGACACGTGCTTATTCTCATCATTTGGATATTGTGTTTTCAACCAACCGTCAATCTGTTGTGGCGACCAATTCATTTTTAGTTTGGTTGCAACGATGCGTTTCAATGCTGGATGCAATGCTAGTTTACAGGGTTTTATTCGATGCGCTCTATCCCAAGCGGTCTTATCTGCCTGATTAGCACGATAGTCTTTCAAACCACCATTACGATTAATTTCTCTACTAATGGTTGAAGGCGAACGACTTAATTGCATAGCGATGCAACGTAAAGATAGACCACTAACAATGCCACGTGATATTTCTTCGCGTTCACGAAGTGTTAATGCAAGTCTTGAACGCTTTCGAGGTAAGGGTCGAATACCACCACTGATAGATAATTGTTGAAAAATTGAGGATGAATGTCGGTCAAATACACGACCGATAGCGTTAAGGGTTTCACCTCGTTGCCACCGCTCCCACATCTCTGTCTTTTGTGAAACGGTATAATTTATCCGAGTGCGATATATCATATTTACACTCCATCTGTTTATACTTAAGATAAAGTGTTGCGTCGATCATTTGAAGTCGCAAGTGAAAGCGGACATTTACGCGAAATTGAAATTACTTGCTAGCTATTTGTTATAGATAATCACATGACTTAAGTTATATATATCGATTATTATTAAAATTGTCATGACACTTATTGCTGCATTTCAAATTAATAATACTCCAATATTAATTGGTGATATTTTAACGTCTCAATTGGGAGTAGATAGAGATCATGCTCCTTTACCTACTTTTGATGATGCCTCTTCTATCTTGCCAACAGAATGGCTAAGAATTATTTCAGGAACAAAAAGAAAAGTAAGTATTGTGCATCCACAAGCTGTTGTTGGTTGGACAGGAAGGTATATCTATGCAAAACCTTTTATTAAATATTTAAAAGAGCAATTAAAACAATGTAATGAAATGAATTCTGAAATAATGGAAGGTGTCTTAGTAAAATGTAAATCATTTTTAAAAGATTATTCTGAAAAAGAGCATATTAATGTTGAAGATCTTTCTATAATAGGTTGGTTTATATCTAGCGATAGTAATGTAGCTCAGTTTGAATGGGATTGGGATAATACAAATTTCTATAGCAGGGATCATATACTTGCACATGGTGAAGGGGAATTGCATATAAAGACACTGCTTAATGAAAGGGAATTTGTTTCAGGAGATGGTGAAGATCAGTCAATTGATAGGGTTGCACTAGATTGTATAAGTATTACTTCTTTATTATTAAGCAATGAAATTGTAACCGGTAGTAATTTATTTTGGTTATACGGTGGTGGTTATGACATAGTTTTATTTGCGAACAAAAGATTTTGTTATTTAAATGATATTTTATATGTGCCAGTTTTTATGCCATATTCAGATCATACAATCACAATGCATAACCCAACATTATTATTTAAATACATTTATTTAAAAGATCATTTAGTAATAGCAAGAATCATTCTTGAGCTTGATGGCAATGGATATGTTGTAGATCATGATGTTAAAAAAACAGTTATTCCGCCAATTGAATTTAATAAAAATGAAATTAATGAACAAGATATTGATGGAATTATTAAAACTGAATCTTCCGCGGTTTCTCTAATCTTTATTTCAAACATGCCAAACGGGCAGCTATTGGGGCTTCCTTTTGTGACGAAAGGAAATAGTAAATGGGTAAAGTTTAAAGATAATTCAATAGGAATTAATAAAGAAATATTCGATATTATAATTCCAAAGGTTAAACAATTAATTCAAAGTGGGAAAGGCAATGACATTGAAGTTAAAAGTATATTCCCACAAAGAGAATTTTAATAAATTCATGTTGTGATAATAAAAATACATATTTAAAAGAACTAATGGATAATATTTTAATAGCTATACGTGAGTCTCTGCAGGCAATTAGTAATCCACATTTTTATAGTGATGAGCGTGCTTATCAAGGAGAACTAATTGCTGAATTGAGGAATAGACTAAATGATATGGAAATAGATGATGGAGCATTGGTACAACAAGAATATCAAAAAAGAATGAAAGATCATGGATTTAATATAAGGCCCGATATAATTATTCATATACCATTTGAAGATGCTGGCTTCGCTACTAGGGATGAGGGTAATTTTGTTGTTTTTGAATTAAAAAGGCATGCAACAGAAGCTGCAGCATTAGGAGATTATGAAAAACTATCTAGCATGTGTGAAATTCTGAATTATCCGTTGGGTGTATTTATAAATATAGATGCAAGTGAAACATATTTTGATAGTTTTGAAGGAGACATGAAGCAGCGTTTAAAATCATTTTCTACTCATATTGAAGGTAGAGAAGTAGTGCTAACAGAGTAATAAATGTTAACAATTTGACACGATAAATTATTAAATGACAAATAATAATGAAATTATACAGGATGAACTTGAGCCACTTATGAACGGCTTAATTGCTTCATTAATAGTCACTCTAATAGGAATTTTATTGAGTTATAATTCTGGAGATTGGACATGGTTTTCGAGGTCAGGTTCTTTATTAGTAGTAATTGGAATAATCGTCGCTGTTAAAGACATCAATAAATCTTTAGCTGAGTTAGAAGATAGAAAGTTGACAGATTATCTTTTAGAGAAGCTAAAAGAAAGACGTCCTGATATTGATGAAAATGAAATTCATGATAGTAAAAAAGAAATAATGGAATTGACGAAAGAAAAGATAGCAATATTTTACCGAAGGGTAGAAGTATCAATACTAATTACAGGAACAGTCATTTGGGGTTTTGGTGATCTAATAGGCTCATTGTATTAATTTTTATGGGGCAACTTAAAAAATCGAAGCTCTAAGACCCGCAGTATTGGTGGAATTGAACCACCGACCCCAGCGTTATGAGCCTGAACTGAAATACATCACTATTAACTAAAACAGTCACTTACGGTACACGCTCTGTGCCAAAACCTTGTTCAGTTGGGGTTGAGTTGGTGTTCATCCTGTCTCAATCTGACACAAAAAAGTGTTCGATATTATTTTTTATTAATTAAAAATGTAGTATGGTTTATCTAAGTGTAACCATACCGGTTCCTTGTAGTGCCAGAAATGAAGACTTTCAACTGGTTCCTGTGAAATCAAAAAAATGATTCTCAGGCATCTTTTAACTATGTTGGAGTATTCATTATGGCTAATACACGTCAATCCCTAGTAAAACCTCGTTCACATGCTTTCTTAAACCAAGATGGTTTTTGTTACTATTGTAAACAACCAATGTGGCTTAAGAATCCATTAGAGTTATCTTCAAAATATGAACTGTCTCTTAGTAAGCTAAAAAATCTTAAATGTACTGGCGAGCATCTTATTGCATTTAAAGACGGTGGTAGCTCAACTAAAAATAATATTGTCGCTGCTTGTTCTTTTTGTAATCAACATAGACATCGTCGAAAAACTGATCCAACCCCTGAGCAATTTGGGAAAATGGTTCAGTATCGAGTGAGTCGCGATCGATGGCATGGGGTTAGGTTAAATGCTTACTTGAACTGACGAATTATAAAAATAGACTTTTATCGTTTAACCGAATACAGCATCTTTTGGTGATATTTGGCACAAATTGTAAGGGATTACTGTTTAAAGATAAGTAAACCAAAGACTTGGTGGCTATGGGTGGAATTGAACCACCGACCCCAGCGTTATGAGTGCTGTGCTCTAACCATCTGAGCTACATAGCCATTGTTTGATTTTTTGCTTTCTTCTAATGGATTAGAAGAGGGAACGGGATTGTCTTTTCTATGGGAGGTCTTGTCAAGAATAGGATTACCGGAGACCTTCAATTATCTCCTTCAGCCTCTTTAGTCAACGCGTGCCGAAAATCACCATGGTTTTGCCCGAAACAGAGATTAAATGATCTTCTTCCAGACTTTTTAGTACACGACCGACCATTTCTCGGGAACAGCCCACAATTCGCCCTAATTCCTGTCGGGTAATTCGGATTTGCATACCGTCAGGGTGGGTCATGGCATCGGGTTCTTTACAGAGATCCAATAGAGTACGTGCAACACGGCCTTTTACATCGGTAAAAGCTAAATCACTGACTTTGCGACTGGTACGGCGCAGACGCATTGCCATTTGTGATGCAATTGAAAATAATAGTTCAGGAAAAATAGTGTGTAAGTTTTGTAGTTTTTCGTAGCTGATTTTCGCGATGTCTGATTTTATTTTTGCGCGAACAAAAGCAGTGCGATTGTTGTTATTTGCCTCCGTAAAAAGGCCAATTTCACCAAAAAATTCACCTGCATTGAGATAAGCCAGTACGATTTCATTACCTTTACTGTCTTCGATCATGACCGTTACAGAACCACTGATGATGTAATATAAATCATTAGAAGGATCACCTTCTTTAATGATTAACTGCTTGGCGGCATACGTTTTGTGATGACAGTGCTCAAGAAAACGAGATATTACTAAATCCTCTTCTTGAGAGGTTGGAATCGCCATAATTATTGTCCCCCGACTATTCACGGCTGCTAACTAAGTATGAACTATGTTACTCTTTTTCCAGAAAATCAACCGCTTGGAGTTTTAAATTGGATATTAAAGTTAGTTGGGCTGGCGATGCCGCATTTATAGGTGAATCAGGGTCTGGGCATAAGGTTGTTATGGATGGACCACCTGAAGGTGGTGGACGTGATCTTGGGCCACGACCAATGGAGATGTTGCTATTGGGAACGGGTGGCTGCAGTAGTTATGATGTTATCTCCATTCTGAAAAAATCACGTCAGGATGTCCGATCTTGTGAGGTTTCGATTAGCGCAGAACGTGCTGAGAGTGAACCTAAAGTGTTTACCAAGATTCATATCCATTTCAAGATTTCGGGAGTTGATCTAAAAGAAAAACAGGTGGAAAGAGCGGTTTCTTTATCTGCTGAAAAATATTGTTCTGCTTCAATTATGCTCGGCGCAACGGCCGAGATTTCTCATGACTATGAAATTTTAGAAGCTGAAGGTACTTTGTAACGATGTTCGTTTAATTGTTCGGCAACACGTTTTAGTAAATTAGATTCATCTTCGCCTTTACGCCAGGAAGATACTGCTATCGACGTTGGAATTTTCTTGTGGTTTTCGGGTAATTTGAAACGGCTAAGCTGAAATTTTATTTTTCTGGCGAGTTTATTCGCTGCAGCTTCACCTGTTTCAGGCAGGATAAGAAGAAAGTCTGACATGTTCCAGTGACCAACATCATCTACCCAACGCAGTTTCTCTCTGAGAATCATAGCAATAGCGTGATTAATGCTTTCGCTATTAACATCAGAGTCAGGAGACACTCTTAACATGATAACGGAAAGAGGATTAAAGTAGCGTCGACTTCTGGAAACATGCAGTGATAACTTCTTCAAAATGCCATGTCGAGTATATAAACCGGTTTGTTCTTCAACTTGCTCAAAACCGAATTGAATCTGGTTATCTGACAGATCTTTAAATTTAACCAGACAGCCTATTTCGGCAATATCATCAAATTCTGTTTCTAATGATTTAGATAGATAATTGAAATTAAATAGAGTTTCGTTGTTTGGACTATTGACGTGTTGCCGTGCAATTCTTTCGGATATAGGAAAAATATTGGTGCCCGGTAGATCAGAGCGCATATGACCAATCAGTTGTCTGGCCTCAAGACCGACTTGTTCACAAAGCGTCTTGTTTACCCAGATGATTCTATTGTCAGAATTAATCAGGAAAATACCCACTGGCATTAGATGTAGCAGTGATAATACGTTATCTGAGTTTAAAGTTGGTAGCTGAATCACGACTTACACCCTTAAAGTTAAAATTTGTTGTTAAGGGATATATCGACAATTCTTTGGAAAACTTTAGTCCTAAATCGAGTTGTTTCAGGCTAATTAAAGTACTGATTTTGCTTAAAAACGAATATCCAGACTGGTCTGAAAATGCCTACAAATAAGGGTTTAGAGGTATGACGCGTTTATTTTGTAGGTTCGGTTCGCATCATCATGGCGACAGGGCCATTGACTATTTTATGAAACAGGGAGGATTGGCGGTTTGTGTCCGTTTTTCGATATATGTGTTTTAGATGAGTACGGACTGTAGAAATACTGATGTGTAATGCTTCTGCTGCTGTTTTAACCTCTGGATTATCAAGTAGTTTCGAAACAACGCGAGACTCAGCTGGGGTTAAATTGTAGACCTGATGCAAAACATCTTCGAGTAAAGGCGACTCTTTTTTGGCAGGATTTTTCTTATTTTTATCGAGTGCAAAGCGAACTGTTGTTTTTAGATCCGTATCCCTTAATGGTTTATTGATGAAACCGTATGGGTTAGTCATTTGTGCACGTGCAAGAGTTTTCTCATCGCTATGCGCTGTGACATAGATGACAGGAATCTGGAAATTTTGCATGATAATTTCAGCGGTATCGATGCCGTCCAATCCTTTGCCCAGATTGACATCCATTAAAATCAGGTCGGGGTTTAAATTTTTTGTTTTCTCAATTGCTTCAGCGCCAGTGCAAGCAATATCGGGTACAACAAAGCCAAAATTCTCAAGATACAGTTGCATGACATTGGCCGTAGTACGGTCATCATCAACAACAAGGATCCGTTTTCCTAGCATCGTTCCTCCATGAATAAAATAATGAATTTCCTATATATTTCATTATAATGGACTATTTGAAAAAAATCTACTCTGAATTGGGTATGTCTCTTATATAGATGGTTCATAAACTTAATAAATGAAGAAGATTGGATTTATATATTTTTTGGATTTTGAGCGCGTTTTATATAAAAGCAATAAACATCATTAGAGACGTTAGATTTTATAATCTCATGTTCGGTGCGCGCACAATAAGCTTCGAAATCAACCTGAGAATGAGGATCTGTTGCTTCAACAAAAAGAATTTCACCCGCTTTCATTCTATTAAGAAGTACTTTGGTCTTAAGAATAGGTAAAGGACAGTTCAATCCCTTTGTATCAAGGGATTGATCGAATTTGTCCAGATTGTCTGTTTCTATATTTGCCAATGTATTCGCCTATTCGGTTGATATTCGGCTATTGTATTAAAAAGCGGCTTGAAACCCAATCATAACGGATCTGCCCATAATAGGCGCGCGGTCTTTTATGAATGAAGTGTGTAATCTACCGTCTTCATCAAGCAGGTTTGTTGCCTTGGCAAAGATGTCTAGATTTTGTTTGCCTTCGAAAAGCTTATAGTTTGTGTTGAAGTCTAGAACGGAATAGCCATCTGTATCTGTTTCTAGAAAAGCATTATCGTTTTGTGCAAGCACGCTGGTTAAATTGATGCCGGAACTTAATTTTTGATAGTTATAATCAAGTCCAATACCCAATCTTGGTGGAGAGATCCGAGACAGGTTTTCCCCATTGCTACGTTCGGCGCGCACATAATCGCCAAGTAGGTTCAAATCAAGTTTATGATTATTTTTTGAATAAAGATCGAACGCTGCCGAAGCTTCAAAACCGTAAAAGACAACATTGTCCTGTTGGTATTGAACCAGTTGAAATTCACCCGGCGCTGTTCCAGTTTCATCGACTTCATCAATAACGCCGTCATTATTTCTATCCAGTCCTTGCAGGAAAACAAAGTCTTCAATGTAGTTTACGAATAAACTTAGATTCCATAACCAAGAACCGCGTTCTTGATTGAAAGATAAATCAATACTATTAGCTGTTTCTATATCGAGACTAGATTGACCAAGTTCGAAAGTATTTGTCGCAACATGAGGGCCGTTGGCAAATAATTCTTCAACAGCAGGCGCACGTTGACTGCGGCCTATACTCAAACCCAATGCTGTGTCATCAAGAAAGTGCCAATAGATTCCTGAAGAAAGGCTATACATATCGTTGGTCACTTTACTGGCGTTGTCAGGCTTATCTTGTTGATGTTCGAAACGTCCGCCAATTTCAAAATGCAGCGAATCACTAATATCGGTTTCTTCCAGTAGAAACACAGCAACTGTTTTAGAATTTGTTTTAGGGATAAAAGCTTCGTCACCAACTGCACTGACATCTCTATAGCCAAACTGTGTTCCTATGGCACCGCTAAAAATACCAATTTGTTTATGTTGTATTTCAATGCGACTATCTAACTGTTCGTTGTTAAAAACAGTACCCGGTGTTGTCGCATCTTCAAATTCAGTATGTTCGTATTCGTTATAACCAAGTTGCATATTAATAGCATTTATTCCAGAAAAAGGGTTAATTATTTGTCCGGATAAATCAATACGATCTTGTTGTGCCTCGATAAAAGGTAATTCTGTTGGATCATCAGGGTTTTTTGGAACACCATGCGTTGAATTAAAACGGCCATAGGATATTCCTATAAAGCCCCAATCATCTACAAAAGAAGTACCAAAATTAAGGTTCTTGCTATCGTAAAAACTATTATCTATTTGACCAGTTTTAGCAGAGTAGTTTTTTGCATCACGTTTTGTTCCATCAAGATGAAATGCTAATTTTTCATAACCACCTTCGGTTTGAAAAGAGAGTAATTTCTCAAGTGAGTTACTGTTGTAACTAGTATAAACTTTTGAATTAAAGTTAGGGACAAAATCGGGGATACGATTGCTAACAACATTAACCAGTCCGCCAGACGCTTCGCTCCCATAAAGTAAAGTTGAAGGGCCACGAAATATTTCAATTTGCTCAGCCTGTATTGGATCAATGGTAACGGCATGATCAACGCTGATGGTTGATACATCCATAGAACTAATACCATTTTCCAGTACAAGTACGCGCGAACCACCGAGGCCACGGATAATAGGTCGGCTTGCTAAAGGACTAAAACGGTTAGTTGTGACGCCGGGGATATTAGATAATGTTTCGCCTATCGTGGATGATTGTCTTTTTGCTAGCTCCTCATTGTTTAAAATATTTATCGGTTGTGCAATATGTTCAATACTTTGCAATCCAATAGGTCTAGCTGTAACAGTGACTTTATCTAATGTTGCTGTTTCTTCTGCATAGACACATTGAACCATGCTTAATGGAATAAATATTCCGATATAAAATAATTTCATTTAGATTACCTCAATAACAAATGGACTAACTCAATTCATAAGTCAGTAAATAAAACGTGTGGATTGTTATATGAGGATAGTGGGAGGACTGCGAATGCTATAAAGCGAAAGCTTTGTTAAGTGAAAAGAGTAAGGCGCGTGATTAATTTTTTCATAGTTGCCAAAATCAAAACTTTTTGTATTCGTTGTATTTACAAGAAGATTTTTGGAATCAGTTTCATGAAGACAGATGAAACATTGTTGATGTTTATCTTGTACTAACTGATGTTCGATAGCGTGCGCGAGCGTCGCGAATTGCGACAATAGTAGAAATAAAATCAGTGGCTTAATTATGTATTTCTTGAACATTTTTAGTTTTCAATACAAAACAATTAATGTTATAATATAACATTACATTTTTAGTGTCAATTTTTTTACGATATGAAGAAAAATAAGGTTATTAGCCCATTTAAGCCGGCAGCACATAAGCACCAGGAGTGTCTCAAGTCAGCAATTAAGAACGCAAAGGCGCGCTGTGATGTTTCAGGTTTACGCTTAACGCCACTTAGGCAGCGTGTATTGGAATTGGTTTGGCAAAGTCACGAGCCAGTAAAAGCTTATGATGTTCTTGATGAATTAAAACAAGGTCATTCATCATCATCAGCGCCGCCAACGGTTTATCGTGCTTTAGATTTTCTTCAGGAACAAGGTTTGGTGCATAAGATTGAGTCATTAAATTCCTATGTTGGCTGTGGTAATCCAGAAGAGTTACACACGGGGCAATTTTTTATTTGTCGTGATTGTGGTTCTGTAGCCGAGCTTGATGACGCTGACATTAGTAGTCTGATAGAAAAAAAGGCGAATAGTTTTGGATTCAAGATTGATAATGAGATGGTTGAAATAAAAGGTCATTGTCAGGAATGTCGTGATTCAGAGAAATGATAAATATGATTTTTACAAAAAGACTATGTTTAGTCGTATTCCTGTTAGTTGCCACTGCAACAAATGTTAATGCGGCAAAGAAAATTAATGTCTTTGTTAGTATTTTGCCGCAACAGTATTTTGTACAACAAGTAGGAGGTGAACACGTCAATGTTCATGTCATGGTTGGTCCTGGTCTAAGTCCGGAAACTTATGAACCAACACCACAACAGATGGCAGCATTAGCGAATGCCGATATTTATTTTTCTATTGGAGTATCTTTTGAAAAAGCATGGCTAGATAAAATACGACAAAGCAATAAGGAACTTATTGTTATTGAATGTTGTGATCAATTTTCAGATTTGCATGAACATTCACACGACGATAACAATATTGATCCTCATATTTGGACCAGTCCAAAAAAAGCAATACAAATTACAAAATTAGTTGAGAAATCATTAAAAGAAATTGATGAAAACAATAGTGGTTCTTATGAAGTATTAGCGTCTAATTTTATTGCTGAACTAGATAAACTTGATAGCACCATAAAATCTAAATTATCTACATTAAAGCAAAAAAGTTTAATCGTTTCTCATCCATCATGGGGTTACTTTGCAGATGAATATGGTTTGACGCAAATCTCAATTGAACAAAAAGGAAAAGAAATTCAAGCTAAATCAATGGTGAATTTAATTAAGCTAGCTAAAGAAAAAAACATTAAAGCTGTATTTGTTCAATCACAATTTAATAATAAAGCCGCTAGAATAATTGCAAAAGAAATTGATGCCGTTGTATTTGATGTAGATCCGCTAGCATTTAATTATATTGAAAACATGAATAATGTTACGGATAAGATCAAGGAAGGTTTGTCTTATGAATAATATTGTTATCGACATTGATAATGTCAGTTTTAATTATGGCATGGTGCCAGTGCTGGAAGATATATCATTAAAAATTTATGAAGATGAGTTCATTGGTATTATCGGTCCCAATGCCAGCGGCAAAAGTACGTTACTTAAGTTAATTCTCGGTTTGATTAAACCGGATAAAGGAACAATAAAAAAGTATAATCAGAAATGTCAGCATAAACGAAACCATATTGGCTATGTTCCTCAGCATGTAAGTTTTGCAAGAGACTTTCCTGTCACCGTTGAAGAAGTTGTTATGATGGGGCATATTACCTCATCGTCCAAATTTTTTAAATTTAGTAAGAATGAAATAGCTAGTGCAAAACATGCAATGGAAGCATTAGAAATAGAAAATATTTCAAAGCGACAGATAGGTACGTTATCCGGTGGTCAATTACAACGAGTATTAATTTCCAGAGCCTTGGTCTGTCAGCCAAATATTTTAATATTGGATGAACCGACATCAAATGTGGATATGCGAGTTGAAGAAGATATTTTTGCGTTACTAAAAAATTACAGCGAGCACATGACAATAATAGTTGTTTCTCACGACATCGCTTTTATTTCAGGTTATGTTGACCGAGTGGCCTGTTTAAATCGTACTCTTGTTTGCCATGATACAGAATCAATCAGCGGTAAAATGATTGAAGAGTTGTATGATGCGCCCGTTAAAATGATTCATCATCAGCATTAATTATTATGAGTGAATTCTTTTATGCATTAAGCGAATATACATTTTTACAAAACGCAGTTATAGCGTGCTTGTTAGCGAGCATTGGTTGTGGTGTTATTGGTAGCTATGTCGTTGTAAAGAAGATTAGTTTTTTAACAGGCGGTATAGCTCATTCGGTATTAGCAGGAATGGGTATGGCATATTATTTCAATGCATCACCTATTATGGGCGCAATAATTGCTGCGCTTGTATCGAGTATATTAATTGGCTGGATTAATCTTCGATGGAAAGAGAACGAAGATGTTTTGATTGCTGCTTTTTGGTCAGCGGGTATGGCGATAGGAATTTTATTTTTGTCTCGTACACCTGGTTATAATGTTGATTTAATGAGTTATCTTTTTGGTAATATATTATTGATTACAGGTAATGATCTATTGCTAATGTTGATACTAGATGTTGTTGTGTTGAGTGTTGTTTTGATTTGTTATAAACAATTTCTTGTCAGTGTCTTTGATGAGGAATTTGCCAGACTGCACGGTATCAATACTGAGTTTTACTATATTTTGCTCTTATGTTTGATATCCATAACGATAGTGATCTTGATTCAATTGGTTGGTTTAATATTGGTTATTGCACTTTTGACATTACCTGCTGCTATCGCTAATCAATATGTGACATCCCTGTACAAAATGTTTTTTCTGTCTGCAATTATATGTGCAACTATTAGTATAAGCGGCGTTGCTGTTTCATTTGAACCTGATTTGCCTACAGGCTCAGTGATCGTTTTATTAGCTTGTGCTTCTTATTTTATTTCAGTTTTTATTAAACATTTTATAAATAAAAGAACGACAGCATAAATTATTTATTGCGTCTTGCCTTACTCGCATCTGCTAATGTTTTTATTAGTTCAATAGTGTTGTCCCAGCCTAAACAAGCATCAGTGATGCTTTGACCATAAACCAGTTCCTGACCAGGTTTTGCATCTTGTCTGCCTGCGACCAAGTGACTCTCGATCATTACGCCAATAATGCGTTTGTCACCGTTTGAAATTTGTTCAGCTACAGCATCTCCTACTTCAGTTTGTAGTTCATGTTGCTTTTTACTGTTGGCATGGCTTAAATCAATCATGATGGTTGCAGGTAGATTGGCTGCTTCCAATTCTTTTGAAACCTTGTCTATGTTAACTGCATCGTAATTAGGTTCTTGACCGCCACGTAAAATAATATGGCTATCAGGATTTCCTGTTGTTGAAAAAATAGCGGCATTGCCTTCTTTTGTTACGGAAAGAAAATTATGTGGACGTATGGATGCACCTATTGCATCAACTGCAATCCTGGTTGTGCCGTAGGTTCCATTCTTGAATCCTACCGGGCATGACAAACCCGATGCCAATTCACGATGAACCTGACTCTCGGTTGTTCTGGCGCCAATCGCACCCCAGCTAATTAAGTCAGTGACATATTGTGGTGTAATCAGATCAAGGTATTCAGTCGCCGCAGGTATTCCCATGTTATTCAGATCAAGTAATAGCTGTCTGGCTAAATGTAAACCTTTATTGATGTTGTAACTATCATCCAGATCAGGATCATTAATAAGCCCCTTCCAACCGACAGTGGTACGTGGTTTTTCAAAATAAACACGCATGATGATGAGCAGATCATCAGAATATTCGTCAATTAATGGCTTTAATTTATTTGCGTATTCTTTTGCAGCGTTTATGTCATGAATAGAACATGGGCCGGTTATTACGATTAAACGATCATCTTGTCCATGCAATATGTTATGAATAGCATTGCGTGTGAGTGCTGTTGTTTTTGCAGCTACATCAGTTATGCGAATTTCTTCAGCAATAACAGCTGGAGAAATGACAGGTTTAATCGAATTGATTCTTAAATCATCAGTTTTATAATTCATAGTGCTTGTATCTAATATTGTTATATTGTGTGTTTAACCGGCAGGCCAGCTGAATGCTCGCCCTGCAAGAATATGTATATGTAAATGAAAAACAGTTTGTCCCGCTGCTTCGCCATTATTAATAACGAGACGGAATGCATCTGCATAGCCTTGTTCTTTAGCAATTTCACCGGCTTTCAGTAAAAGATGACCTAATAGCGCTTTATCCGGTTCCGTTGCGTCCGCAATTTTTTCAATGGCATTTTTCGGAATAAGCAAAATATGTACAGGCGCTTGCGGGTTTATATCCCGAAACGCGAGACATAAATCATCTTCATAAACAATATCCGCCGGTATTTCACGGTTTATAATTTTACTAAATAATGTTTCTGTCATTGCCTTGCTGCATTCCAGAGTAATATTTTATTATAATTACGAGCAGCGATTATAGCCTCTATTTACCGAGAATAAACAACTTTGCCGAAATCAAACAGCATCTAATATGAGGGTGAAGCCTCAGGGGAAGGATTTTCTATTTCTTATATAAAGTAATTCTGGATCAAACATTGTTTGATGAGTAGGTGCGTCCATAAATGAATACTTATCGAAATTGATAGTACTTAGTTCATATGAAGTTTCATTGGTGACTATAGCAGGTATTATGAAATGACTAGCTTGACGAATATCGAACTTTTTAATGAGTTCATCTTCAAAAATCTGACGTCGTGCTTTAATAACAGCAAAAAGAATATTCTCTGAGACTAGTTCGGGTTGATCCAGATGAATAACATGACCGCTATTATAAGCTAGAAAATGGTCTGGTTTAATTGCGATATTTTCCAGATCATTTTGTAGATTTGACCATTGTTGCTCGCGGCGGTCACCTAGATCGTTATGAGGCCAAACCCGTTTTCCACGAGTAATAATCACGACAGGAAATTTATAGGGTCGATGGCTGCTACGTACGGCTACTTGTTTCGCACTGATCTCCATAAAGTCAGACTCATTTATTAATGTACTTTTTGATTTAAATGTCGACATTAATTGAAAGGCCAAGCGCTTTTTTTCATGTGGATAATTATCTGCAATGATTGGATGTATTAATCGTATTTGAATACTATTTTTATGTTGCTTAACAGGTTCTGGCTCAACACGTTTGAATTCTTCAGTATTAAACTGTTCAGGGTGAGATGCGTCGATAAACACCAAGCCTGCAACGAGATCTGGATATTCACTGGCAAAATAACGAATGTTATATCCACCGAAAGAATGTCCTACCAGTAAATAAGGTCCCGGTATTTTTGCTTCTGTTAATAATGTGCGAAGCTCTCTGGTAATGCGTGCCGTTGTTCTAGGTCTTGGACCGGGATCGCTCCAGCCATAACCCGCACGGTCGTAACTACAAATCCTGACATCTTTCGATAAATTATTTTGTATTTTGAACCATTCTAAAGAAAACCCACCAATCCCCGAGTCGATGATGACTGCAGGCGATCCTTCGCCTACGCAGTTTATGTATAAGCGATGTGAACCAATGTCGACGAGTTGCCCTGAGTAAGTTTTGTCTTCTGCTTGAACATTAATTGAAAGAGAAAGGGCAGTAATGAAAAGCAAAAACAGTAGCAGTCTGAAATGCGGAACATTCAGTCTTTTTACCTTACATTTGCTCATACCCATGCTCCTTATGTTTAATTCAGGAGACTTAATTAAGCCTCCGGATAGAGGAGTGTCAAAACCTTTAGCGGCATAATTGTCTTAATCTTAATGAATTGTGTCAGTTCATTAGATTTTGTGTACAAGGCAAAGTTCGCTAAATACTTGTTACATATGTTTCAAAGCAATAGACATGCCATAATAGAAAATGTCTATTTATGCATATAAATCATATAGATAATATTTTAAAAGGTATTTGTAAATTCGGAATTTGCGTAATAAAAGGGCAAAAATTGTGTGCTGCAATAAAACGCTGGTGCAATTTATAGATGAAACCGTTGTCTCAAAGTTCATACTATAGCGCTGATTCCCGAGATATGGATGAGCAACTTATAACATTAAAAATGCATTAATTAAATAAAATATCTGTTTTTTTAGTCATGCATAATTATGTTTTAACCATTTATTTAAAGGTAATTAAATGATTAACAAGTACCGGACTATTTTTTTTATACCGCTGTTATTCGTAAGTGCTACGTTAATATCCTGTCAATCAAACAAGACACCTTTGCAAGTCAGCGAGCATTTTTGGCTTGGCATACAAACAAAAAATGTAGCGTTGGTGAAAAAATACAGTTTAGTTAACTCAATTGACGAGTCTGTAGATTTAGCGCGGTTTGAAAATATAACAGCGGCTACTTTTGGTAAGATCATTATTGATGGTGCTGTTGCCCAAGTCGAAACAAAGGTGATGATGTCATCAAATGGAAAAAACAGGAAGATTACCTTAAATACGTATCTGGAAAATAGCAATGAGGTTTGGAAAGTCAATTACAGAAAGACAGTGCTTCAGTTAGTTGTTAATCAAAATATGGCAGAAGCATTTGGTGACATTGAAAAGATAACCGAAGAAATTACTGAACAAATAGAAGAGTCAGTAGAAGAAATAAAGGAGAAGGTTATTCCTGAAATCGAATCGAAAATTGAACAGACAGAAAAAGAAGTATTGAAAAAGCTTCCTGAGTTGAAGAGTCTGTTTGATGAATTCTTGCGTGAACTGCAAAAATCACTTGAAGAATTAATCCCGTCGGAAGAAAAGGAAGAAGCTAAGACACAGGAAACCTGAGTTATCCTGAATTATATAGGCGCAATTCAGTCATTTGGAGTGATGTGGTATTTACAGCCCAATCTATTTTCATTACCCTTGCCTTAGGTTGTTAAGTCCAAATCAAAAGGGGAGCGGGCTATGTTGAAGGTATTCTCATTGTTTTTATCATTAATTCTCGTATCCATAAATTCACATGCTGTTGAACCGGTGTTGGATCAGCAAGGTATGTTTTATTTTAATATGACTTTTGATGCCGGACAGTCTACAAAGACAGAACACGATTTTGGATTCAGACTTGATAGAACATTAATGCAACCGGGTGACACCATGACCATGAGCCAGTTAGCAGACAAGCCCGCCGTATTTAATTTCAAATTAAATAATAATGGTTTAAAAGCATTTGAACTAAATGGTGTGGATTATTCCAAAGAGTATTATGTTGCGCGTGCTGAAGGTGATGAGACTGGCGCTGAAGCACAGCCGAAAAAGAAACCCCTTGATGTTCCTGTCGGCGTAATTATTGGTGTTCTTATTGGTACAGTGGCAGTAGCGTCCGGTTTTTAGAACCGACATAAAGTAACTATAAAAAAGCCAGTGCATAATCATATGCACTGGCTTTTGTTTATGGTGGGCCCGGAGTGATTTGAACACTCGACCTGCCGATTATGAGTCCAAGAGTTTAGTCATTCCATGTGGTTTCATCTCGTTTCATTCTGTATTATAATTTCCCTGAAATAGACTGCTATAGCTGCTTTCAAGGGGATTACTTGTTTTATATCATTTCATCGTGCATCATTAAGTATCGGTGCTAACTGCCAACACAACTGCCAACAAATTGGAGGTTTTGAACATGTGGACTGATAAGTCTATCAAGGCCATAAAGCCCCGTGAAACTCGTTTTAGAGTGTCTGAGCCCATAAGCAAAAGGGGTTCGGGACGATTAGTGTTAGACGTACAACCTAATGATGTGAAAACGTTCTTTTTTCAATATTTTAGAAAGCAAGATGGCAGATCTAAACGAACCCTCATTAATATAGGCCCATATAAAAAGACATTAGCAAGTTCAGGTAAAACGCTTGAAGAAGCAGGAAGAAAAGCGAGGGAATACGCCGATATGCTTCATGAGAATAAAGATCCCAAGCTGATTGTTGAAGAGCGAGAATATGAGCAGCAGGAAAAACTCAGGTTAATAGAAGTGGCAAAAAGCCAAGGTTCATTTGAGCAATTGTTGGACTCCTATGTAATGGCAATGCAAGTAGACGGCAAAAGAACTTATAAAGCTGTAAAGCAAGCGCTACAAAAATATGTGAATAAAGCATTCCCCGATATGGTGAAGAGAAAAGCCAATACTATTGAGTCTGATGACATTCGAATAATTCTTTCCAGGATGATCGATAACGGTGTTACTACCCATTCCAACCGAGTCAGATCATACCTTCATGCTGCTTTTGCTCATGGTCTGAAACAAGACAACAATCCCAGACGCTATTCAGAAGAACAGATTAAATTTAATTTGAAATATAACCCAGTAACATTCGTTCCTAAACAAAGTGATTTTGAGAGAGTAGGGGAACATGTTATTCCAGAAGAACAAATTAAAATTATTTGGGGAGAAGTCCCCAAGTTATCAAAATTAGCTGCTTGGTTAATAAAACTTAGTATGACAACAGGACAGAGAGCTGGAGAAATACTCAGGCTTAAATGGATTGATATTGATGATGAAGAAAAACTAATGATTATCCCTGCCAGCGTCTCAAAGAATAAACGCGAACACGTTGTTCCGCTAAGCATACTTGCATGGGAAACAATGAAAGAAATGAAGAAAGATACTGGAGACTATGAATACCTGTTTCCAGCAAGTCACAAGGGTATATACAGAGAAAATAAATCTATTTACGTTACAACGATCAGTAAAGTGATACGAGAATATTGTGAAGGTCATAAGAAGGTAGATAAATTCATAGCCAGAGATATTAGGCGAACCGTTAAAACCCTAATGGGTAAGGCTGGTATTGATAAGGCAATCCGTGATCGAATACAGAATCATGCCTTACTAGATGTTTCTAGCAAGCATTATGATCGGTATGATTACTTGCCTGAGAAAAGACAGGCTTTAAAGGTGTGGAATGATTACCTAGATTTAGTTATTAATCCGAAGAAGAAAGTTACTCATATTTCTAAAAGGCGAGCTTAATTATGGAATGTTGTGGACAAAATGGAAGGTAAGAAGAATAAATTTATAGGGAAATATAAATCTCTTGGTGACCCAATTTATATTTCGCCGTTATCAAGTAAAACTATTTCAGTACTTACATTCAAAAAAGACAAAGATGAGATAACTAAAGATATTAAATTACGTGAAGAAGAGCGTGAAAATTTTGTCGCAACAGAAAGACTCAAAAAATTATCACTACTTTTAGATTATTACGGCATAGATAAAAACAAAGAAAATGCTTGGTTTGAATTAACATATAAACTGTCTGTTGATTATTTTCTTGGCTTTCAATTAAAAGAATTAAATAATTCTGGTCGTAAGGAAGAGTGGAATGATTTTAAATTGCTGAAATTATATTTTGAAGTTAATAAGAAAATTGCTGAGAAAAAAAGTAAAGATTTAAGCTATTCACAAAGAAGCATATGTAATTCACTCAGCCAAGAATGGGGTTCTAGCGGGGCGACACTTAATAACCGCTACATAAAAGCTAAGAAGTCTCAATTAGTGAAATGGGCTTCTCAAATAATGAATGATGATCAATTAGAACAATTCTTAAAATTGACTAAAGGCGCTAAGATTCCAAAGCAATAAGTCATAAAAACAATCACGGAAATTCCGTACCCTGTATTAGTGTGATTGTTTATATCGTTAAATTCCTATTTCAATTAGTTAAATTAAATAGGTGAATATCAATGAACGAAAATATCAATCTACTTTCTTATCGTGATCTTGAGTTACATGGATATGGATCTCGAGTAACTATATGGCGGAAGGTTAACGCAGGCGAATTTCCAACTCCCGTTGACACAGGTCTTGGTCGAAAGGCATGGCGCGAATCAGACATCATTAACTGGCTTGATTCTAAATCAATTCAGATTGCATAGGGATGTCTCATATGAAAGATAAAAGAAAACCCGCCGCCCTCGGTAAACTGCAAACAGGCTATTCATGTCTAGACAGCACGAATAGTAACAAACCACATAAGAATAGGACTAACATTAATCACCATCTAATTAATGCTATAGAAGAAATAAAAAAATCTTTGATTGATAAGGTTGATGTGATTCGCCGTGATATGAAAACCGGGATCATGGAAGCCTACAATGAGGAGCAAATTTCAGCGTTACAAGTGGAATGTCTTTTTCAGTTTTTTAAATTGGAGAGCGACTGATGCAGGCAACTGCCCACAACTTAACCGACATATCATCACAATTTCAACAAGCTATGTTTGACGCTGGTATTGTTATTGGTGAGCTTCCTGTTGCAGATAGTCAATTACATCGGTTCAAAGTTGATGGTGACAAGAACGGATCTAAAAATGGTTGGTATGTGTTATTTGGTGACGGTAATCCTAAAGGGTGTTTTGGATCGTGGAAACTTGGCACAAATGATACATGGTCATTAAAATGCTTTTCTAGCTACACACCACAGGAACGCGCTGAATGGAATAAACAAATGTCAGTGGCAAAAAAGAAAAGAGAGATAGCACAAGCAGCCGCACACAAAGAAGCAAGAGCAGAAGCTAATCATCTTTGGATTAATGCCAAGCCAGAAAAAGGTGTCCATAAGTATCTCTTAGATAAAGGCGTACGAACTTACAATATTAAAACAGATGACTTTAAGTTACTCATACCATTGAGAGATACAAAAGGCGTATTACATAGCATACAAACAATTGATCCAACGGGGAGAAAACTATTTTTAACAGGTGGCGCGATAAAAGGTAATTATTTCAGCATCGGAAAACCCAAAGATAAATTGATAATTGCCGAAGGGTATTCCACTGGCGCAACAATTCACGAAGCTACAGGACATGCCGTAGCTGTTGCATTTGACGCCGGTAATCTTTTACCAGTAGCAATAGCATTAAGAGAAAGTTTCCCTAGTATAAAAATAATAATTGCAGGTGATAACGACCAATGGACAGATGGTAATCCGGGTAAAACTAAAGCAACCGAAGCAGCCAAAGCTGTTAATGCAAAGTTAGTGATTCCTGAATTTTCAAATACTAAAAGCAAGCCTACAGATTTTAATGATTTGTCAAGTCTGGAAGGGCTTGAGCAAGTAAAACGATTTATTGATGAAGCAAAGGTCATAGAAGCAGCACAACACGATTCGACTACTAATCAACTCCTAATTCAAAAAGTTAAAGAACTCGCACGTTTATCTAATCTTGAATATGAACAATTACGAGAGAGTGAAGCAAAGGTACTGAATACTCGAGTGTCTATACTCGATAAAGAAGTTGCCAAAGAAAGAAAACGGATTGAGCAAGAAGAGTTATCTGTTAATGCAATAGTATCCGAGGATGAAGAATGGCTAGAGGCTATATCAGGTGAAGCGTTATTAAAAGAACTGAAAGGAATCTATACGCAGTATGCCATATTACCCGATGGGGCTGCCGATGCCTTGTCGCTTTGGACGCTTGGAACATATTGCTTTGATGCGTTCCGTATATTCCCAATGATAGGACTCTCTTCTCCGGAGAAACGATGTGGTAAGTCTACGGTTATGACATTACTAAAAGCACTAACAAACAGATCGTTGTTAGCATCTAACATCAGTCCGGCAGCCGTTTATCGTATAACAGAAATATGTAAGCCGACATTGTTAATTGATGAAGCAGACACCTTCTTGAAAGACAATGATGAATTAAGAGGAATCATAAATTCTGGACATTTAAAGGACACAGCCTTTGTCATCAAATGCGATGGAGATCAAAATGAGCCTAAAAAGTTCTCAACATGGACACCTAAAGCGTTAGCAATGATTGGAGAATTACCAGACACTAATAAAGATCGTTCGGTTGTTATCACCATGCGTAGAAGATTGCCGGATGAGACAGTCTCGAAGATGCCATTAGATGCTTCCGAACAATTTAAGGATATTCGTCGAAAATGCAAACGATGGGCAAATGATAATTTTGACCAGCTTACTCGGTATGTTCCCGTATTACCTAGCCATAACAACGACAGAGAACTAGATAACTGGACACCTATGTTTTCTATTGCAGGGATATGTGGAAATGAGCAAGTTGCTTTAGATTCAATGATGCGTATTTCACACGTAGGCGAGGAAGAGAGCATTGGACCGATGATTCTTAATGACATCAAAACAGTATTCGAGCAAAAGGGTACAGATAAAGTTTTTTCAGAGGATTTAGTAAATGATCTTATTGAGTTTGATGATCGTCCGTGGGCTGAATGGAAACATGGGAACCCAATTACTAAAACCAGTATTGCGAGGCTATTGAAGCCTTACAAAATAAAGTCTAAGAGTATCCGGTTTGGTTCAGATGTAAGTAAGGGTTATTCGCTTGAATCATTTCAAGATGCCTTTTCTAGGTACTTACCCCCAGATACCCCCTTTCAAAACGTTACAACGTTACAAACAAACGACAGTAACGCTCTTAGCGACATTTCAAAAGGTTACACAGATAATAATGTAACGTTTGAAAATCCCCTGAAACCTACACCAGATAACGATTGTAACGTTGTAACGGATCAAAACATGGATAAGGGTGGTAATGAGTCCATACCCAACCTTCAGGTGTCTATATGAACACAGCAGCCGACATTCTCACTTATGCCGAGTTACATAATATTCAACTGTCTGCACAGAATGGAAAACTTGTCCTTAAGGGCAGGCTAACAAATGAATTTATGGAGCTAGCCAAACAACATAAATCGGAGATCCTATTGTTTACGATTGTCAGTGACGCTTGCGTTGGTCTTGATATAACTCCATCTCAATTCATACGAATATTAAACAACAAAGGTATACAGCAGATTATTAGTGGTGAACTTTCAGACAGCACATTAAAGGATTATGTAAAACAGATTGATGATTCTATTAAGGACGGAGTAGTTGAGTTAATAATGAAGAAGACTGATAGACATGTGTAAAGCAATCATCCGGAACAAAAAAATGCCATCGGCAGAGGGAAAAAATGAGTGAAATTATAGATTTCCAGATCAAAAAGAGTATTGCTGTGGTGGTTAAAACTTTGATTAATTATTCAAAGAAATCAAATGACCAGTAGAGGTGGTAAACGTGATGGTGCTGGCCGAAAGGCAGGCGGTAAGAATAAAGCCACTATTGAACAACAGATGACGAAGGGGAATCCACATACTCTGACACGATAGAGGGCAACTTCAATGACAGACCAAATGGTTAATATTCATAGAGATCAAAACTTAGGCAAAGGTAAGGCTTTGGCCAAGGATAGAAACCAAAAAAGAGGTGATCGAATAATATCACCGCAAGAGACTGTTAAAGATGGTCTGGATTGTAGTTTAAAAATGCGCGAGACGCATAATTCAGATGAAAAAGCATCATGCCCTACATGTAATACTCTTTTTACTAAAAATCGTCCTTGGCAGCAGTTTTGTTCAACACCCTGTAGACGAAAACATCATCGAACAGAGACTAGAGATGCCATGTTGACGGGCATGGTCGCAACAGCACAAGCCTTGCACTACACAAAAGATGAATTTATATCGAAAATTAACACGATGTGGGAATGAAAATACCCACCGTTTATGAAATGAGTGCCAAATACTCCGTCACGTATGCCACATACTCTGACACGGTAGAGCAGGCTATAAAGAGGCAATTTATGTCACATATTCCGTCACGGTATACAAAATATTCTGAAGCGGTGAGGAACTCAGAATGCCACCTATAAGACTTGATTATAGATTACAGTTTTTTTCATCTATCACTATGACGTCTATAAGTTCACTATTCTGATCGTAGTACTTGTAACGTACAGAATAACCACTTCTATTTCTAGGGAAGATTAATTCAAGGTTGTCCATTGCCGCTTTGAATTTATCTGTGTACCAACCACTCGCAGACCTACCAGTATTATCAAGTAACTCAAACTTAACCTCTGCTGTCATCCAACGAGCTATCTTACTTATGGCTTCATCACTGTAATCGTTACGACCTATTGCTCCAGAGGTTTTGCGTTGACGGTCTTCCAAAGCCAGAGCAACGTCGCGCATCTTTGGTCTAGTCGCTGGAGCGATGCCGTATTTTTTTAACGTCTCTTTACCTTGTCTTATTTTTACAGATGACTGGTAAAGCGTTCTCGCTAAGACTGGATCTAACTGTTGACCCTGCTGGCGTAGAAGGCTCGCCAGAAGTCCATTCCCCTCGCCTGATCCCTCTTCTTGTAGAAGGGTATGTGTAATAGCGAATCTCTTAAGTGTATTGCTCCCCGCTCGCGCCGATCTCGCTCCGTCTGACTTAGCGATGTTGTTGAGAAGATCCTGTTCACCTGGGATTCCTGATTTTGTTACAAATTGTCCATGTTCTGAATTATAAACTTGCCAGCAAGACGTGCTGCTATTCTTAAGCTGGTTTGGTTTTGGTAGTTCGAACCGCCGGTACGAAGTTCACCCTTGATTTTTTCAAAAGGGATTCGCCCTTTTCCGTAAACGCTGACCCGCCTAACAGAGATTTTAGGCGCTCCACTGAACCCCTCAAGGGCTGCTTGGAGCCGAGAGGTTGCTTCTTCAAAATCGCTATATTCCTGCTCATCGTTTGGATCTCCTGAGTAATAAGCACTGATATATTCATCAGTTATGGTTAAACCATTAAGGCCAGATGATTGAATCATCTCTCTGGCTTCTTCTTTCGTTATTGGTGCCTTCAAGTGGAACACTGCAACGTGCGTATTATAGCTGCCATCTTGGAAAATTTCACCTTCATTTGTACCTTCGATGACATCTTCTAATACATGAACCTGCTGTTGATTGAAGTTTTCAGCAAATTTAGCAAGCGCAGCAAGCAAAGCAGGATCTGCCTGACCTTCAAATTCAACACTTAAACCAAGGGATGCCTCCTCGCCACCTTTATATATCCCGGTTGAGACATCGTACTTTATGTCGACATCCATGCCAGCAGTCAGGTACTCCATCGCGTCTCGTGCGATATCAGAGAGAAGTTGTGCAGCAGCAGGGTTTGTTAAGGATTCTTCATGTAACGCCTGTAAAGCGGGCAATTGGCGTGTTTCATAGCCCGGTACGGCAGATAGGTTAGCCTTTGCCGAAGACTGAAGTAACGCTACGGGAGAAGTTTTGCTAGTACCGCCACTGGTAGTTCCGACAGTTCCTTGAGTAACGGATCCGTTTCGCTCACCACTCTGATTGGTTTCTCTTCTTTCGGTTGCTTCGTAGTAGCTGATTGTGTCTGCTTATCGGCAGTTGATGATTTTTCTGTTTTTTTCATAAGGTATCTTCTTTGACCGTACGTTTTGCAGGAATGAAATTTACCCTTGATTTTTTCAAAAGCAATTCGCCCTTTTCCGTAGACGCTGATCCGCCTAACAGAGATTTTAGGTCTTCCACTGAACCCCTCAAGGGCTGCTTGGAGCCTAACGGTTGCTTCTTTAAAATCGCTAACCTTTTGCTCATGATTTAATCTCCTTTTTGATAATGTAGACTATTATAAAGAACAGATGTGCTTTGATATTATGTTCTTTAATCATTGTTCTTGCCTCTAGCCAAACGTGTTAAGTTTTTCTGTTCTTCGGGATCTGTTGCAATAAGCTCAGTTTTACCGGTGCTATGTGCAAAGACGAAAGCATTTTGCCCATACTTCAAAGCAATTTCTCTCGCTTTCTCTAGTGTTATATCCAATATTAA
>JBDNFW010000016.1:0-6980 GCA_041689615.1 Gammaproteobacteria bacterium
ATTGGCCGAGGTATAATTAGTACTTATATCGGCAGAATAAAATCCTTTTTCAAGGATTCCGTTCATTGCTTTTGTAACGAATATATTTTCGTAAAGGTCACTTCCCTGTACGGGCTTGATACCTTCTTTGCTCAAAAGTGCGTCCGCACTTATAAGACCTGAAAAATCTATATTAAAGGTAGTTGAGTCCGCTTTTGTAAACGTTACTATTCCTACTGAATTTACGGTTCCCGATACTATGGCGCTGTCACCACCGACCAGAAGATCACCAAGAGGAAGAGTGACCAGAATTTGGGTTCCCTTGAACAACCTAAAATCGGTACCGTCAAGGTCTGCCGTATAAAGGGATTCTTCTACTACATGAATATAAAGCTCTTGGATATCATAATTGGCAATAAGGCTCCAGTCCCCTTTTTCTATAATGTTCAATATTCTATAGCTACTAAAGGTAATATCCGATATGGTAAAATGTCCAAGGTAAGTGTTGTTTGTGCCGTTTATTATTTTTATTTCAGCGCCTACATTGATGTCTCCGAGCAAATCAAAATTGGATTGTGACACAAAAGTGTTCTTTACAAGGGCCACATCGGTAAGCCCAGTACCAATGTCCAGCTTTCCGAAATACATTGCCTGTGTAGGAGCAACGGCTTCTTTTATCTCTATATTGACAGAAGGTTCAAGAAAAAAAAGTTTTGTTCCTCCTACGTTTGAGGAACCCGATATTTTTACGAAGTTGAAATATCTTTCGCTATAGTCTATATTATTGGATATGGTCGCGGGAGGGTATGCAAAACTTTGGTTGATCTCTCCGGTATCTCCAAAGGATATTTCTTTCCAAACGTATTTTGTAGAGTTCTCCAGTACGAATACTTCCATTCCTTCATAATAGGAATAGGCTTTATAGCTTTCCGGACCAAGGTCCTTTAGTTCTTCAAGGGTAAAGAAAAACGTTTTGGCATCGAGGGGCTGTTGTGTCGCTACTCTTAGGCTTTTTGCTATATCCTCCGAAACTAGGCTCATGGTGGTATTTTTTTATAAAGATAATTAAATTGATCAATAATGGTAACATGCTATCTTTTAAGTATCAGGGCCCTTCCCAAAATAGCGATACATCCAAAAAAGGAAATTACGCAAAAAGAATAAAATGTCCATTTGCCTATTACATTTGCAAATTCAATATTAGCAGTCTTATCTACTTGCTTTTCTTTAAGACTATATTCTGCTTTAATATCTGTCTGCTTTGTTTCTTCACTATCAGGGCAATTAATTACTTGTCCCGAGACAAAACCGTCCCTATCAAATGAAGTGGTCGCCGTGGCCCCTTTTTGCCCTTTGTAAACTATAATAGTGTCCTTAAATCTTTCGCTGGGCGTTCTGGGAGCTGGAACGAATATTACATCGCCCGGTCTTCTTGTCCATTCCCTTGTGGTCTCCAAGATCTTTATTTTTTCGTTGACCTTGTTTTTTGATACGTCTTTTAACAATCCGCAACTTGACAAAAGAATAGCAAATATAATCAAGTACCATTTTTTCATTTTTCAATTTTAGTTTTCCTGATGTCTTAATTATTTATTTTAAAGTTGTCTTTCAAAATGTGGCGTGTCTACAAAACCATCTTCTTTGTCGTTTTTATTAAAATCCCCGCCCCATCTATTCTTATCATCCAAAGACTCCCAATAATCCCCTAACGGCTTTATTTCTTCAAATCTATAAGTTAGCCTATCATTTATAAAAAAGTTAAAATCTACCGCCAGCCTATTTTGGTGATTACTTTTTAATGTTTGGCTTGTGCTTCTCCTTTTAACGAACACTAGATTATTAAATTGCCATTCTACATCAAATCCAAAGTAGTTAAGGTATACCTGTGACTGTGTTCTTTGTGCCTCACCAAAAGTTAATTCAATCCCTATTGAATAAGCATAGGCAATCAACATTCCTATGTGTTTTGTGAATATCCTTTGTTTTCCGCTTAATGTCAAAGACTTTGTTTTTTCCATAGTATTTTTTTTATAGTGTTCATAAGTTCCATTTTAAATAAGCGTAAGTAGGTAATCTAGCTATTGCTGTTATTCTAATTAATTTTATTCGTGTATTCCGTATAAAGGTTGGAAACCTCATCTGCCGTCAATACCTTATTCCACAAACTTGCTTCATCAATCGTTCCATCAAATTGCTCTCCTAGCGTGTTTTTTCTTTGCCCTATTGTAACGTCATACGCTTCAAAATTCAATGTAGGTGCGGTTATCGTTTGGCTTGCAACTAAAACCCCGCCAAGATAGAAACTCAATAGGTTAGTGGCATTATCATAAGTTGCTACGGCATGATACCAAGTCGTTCCGTCTTTAGTAACATTTAATGCTGCTGTATTAGTGAAAAAATTAGAATCGTCAACCGATACATAAAACCTTTGATTACTCCAGAAATTTAGCCCCCAATGATCTACCGAACCACTTCTTTTTTCCAATAAAACCGCAAAGTTTGGTGTATCTGCATCAAATCTAATTGCTAGGTTTATACTCCAACTTGCCAAATCAAAATTTGAATCATGCGGCACATCAATCCTGTTCAGTCCTGCTGTCGAAAAGTTCGCCCCTTGCCCTGTTGGTGTCGAAACGTAAGACGCTGTACCAATTACCACAGGTGTGTAATTGCCCATTAGGTCAGTTAGGTTTCCGTCGAATTCAAAGTTGAACAACCGACCTATGTTCAACGGATTTTCCGCTTGCTGTTGAGACAATAAAATAGAATCTAGTAACACACTTTAAATTGTTTTTTTATTTATAATTGAAATTTAGGTAATTCTAAGAAAATAATACCAAGAAGTTACGCCATCATAAAATGTTATCATCCACATATCGGTATTGGCTTGAAAAGCTGGTCCAAATTGTTTTGTCGCTCCTGTAACGGTAGGCTCTGTCGCTGCATTTATTATTTTCTTTTCATGACCGTTGATTACGCTCGTTCCCGTAATCGTATAAGTGGTTGCAGCGTTTGCAGTTGTAGCATCTGAAACATAGCCGTTATGGTTATCTAAAAGAAAAGTCGTTAGACCGTTCCTTGCGCTCGGTATTGGCAAGTTGGTAAGTTGACTTCCGTCACCAATAAAACTACCTTGTGTAGTAATATTTCCATTTAACGGATTTATAACTATTTCATCCCGTGATGAATCAGTTCCTATTCTAAACGAATTTGCTGATGTATTAGCTAATAAATCTAAACTAGCCGAAGTTCCAGTTCCTCCCTGTGAAAACGACCAAGGTCTATCGGTAAAATCGAACAAAAAATGTATGCCGTTTTCAACATTGTTATCGGACGCCAACCATTTTGACCGTAACTGTCCAAATTGATTCCTTACAGGTATAGTATTATCAGCACTAGCTACGGACGTTAAAAAGTTTCTAAGTCTATCTGCATCAAGTCCACTTCCATCTCCATCTACTGTTATAAGTTTGGCTAAGACTTCTGCTGCGGTGTCTGCACCAGCATCATTACCTGGTTCCCCTTGTGGGCCTGTATCTCCCGTGATTCCCTGAAGACCTTGCGCCCCTGTGACTCCTGTATCTCCCTTGACGCCCTGAATACCTTGCGTACCTGTATCTCCCAAGTCTCCCTTGACTCCCGCTATCCCTTGCAAACCCTGTTCTCCCTGTGGACCAGCAACCGTAGAATCCGCTCCTGTATCTCCTTGAATTCCTTGAATTCCTTGTGCGCCCTGTTCCCCCTGGGGACCTTCAACTATTGAATCCGCCCCCGTATCTCCCGTGTCTCCTTGAAGACCTTGCAAGCCTATTGGCCCCTGATTTCCAAGGTCGCCTTTTTCGCCTTGTGGTCCTATTGCCCCTTGATTTCCAACATCTCCTTTTTCTCCCTTTGGACCTTGTGGACCTCCAGACAGATTAAGGATTCCCTTTATTTCTACACCATCTACGATAAGCGTTCCCTCTATCATAATATATATGTTTTTACAATAGTTAACCCGAACACAACTTCTGTGTCGCCCTGTACAAAGAAATTACAGTCTACATTAAGTTTTTTGCCTACATAGTTTTGAAAATCCGAACCGCTTATAGTCAACAGAACCGTGAAGTTTGAATTAGTCCTAGTAAGTCCGTTGCCTTCTGTATAGGTTTTGATAATATTATTTTTATCCCTTACTACTACTTTGCATTGCGAAATAACAACGGTATTCCATACAAATGTAAAAACATTGTCCAGCTGTCCTGTTCCCATATCGAATGAACCAAAATCTTTTGGGTTGTAAAATACTTTATTATCTGGCATAATCTATTGTTAAATAAGCATAAATAGGTAAGTAATTTTATTTAATAGCTAGTTTGGCCTTTACCCTGCCGTAAAGGGCAAGTATAAGTCCATAAGCTTGTCCCGCCAATACCCAAAGGCTATCAACATTTCCGACTATATCATCGGCATCCATCAATTCGTCTATAGCGCCCTTAACATCTGTTTCCGGGTAGAATACTCCTAAAGCTGTTGAGATAGCAACTACCGCTAAACCTATTATCGTTTTCGAGTTGTACCATGCTTTACCTTTTTCAAAAGCATCTTTTATCGGTGTTTCTTGTTCTTGCATAATTAAAATATTTTTTGGATGATGAATATAACGAGCATCAGCACGCCTATTCCGATTAATACTTGTAATCCTGTTTCCTGTTTAATTAACCAATTTTTCATAATTATTTTATTTTAATTAATATAGGCGGTATAAGTTTTTTTTGGTAATGTCCAACTATTTCTTTGTCATAGACTTTTCTAAGGCAGGCCAATACTACTTTTATGTAGGATTTGTTCAGTTGTATATTAATCATTTTTTTCCATATAAAAATTATCCATGATGCGCCATATAAACTCATTGCCGTCCTCTAGCTCCCTCCAAGTAACATATCCATCCCTGACAAGTAAACTATCGGGTGTATAGAAATCGTCCTCATAATGCTGTGGTATTGGATTTGCCAATGTTTCATGATCTTGCTCTTTGAACCTTAGAGCATTTTCATAAGTGAATAGGTCAAAATCGGTCTTTCCCAAAAGATAGTACCTAGGAAGTTTCAAAGGTTCCAAAAACTGTTTCCAAAAAGTATCGTTGTAATAATCGTACACGAATACATCTTCCATTTTTTTCTTTTTCCAGGTAGCTTTCGGTATTTTGTTGATGTTTCGATAGTTCTTGATATTTTCGGCTACCAGATATGCATTGGCTTTTTTAAGTTCTATGTTCTCTAGTTTTAAAAGTTCTATATTGGAATTGGTCTTGAGTTCATATCTTGCTTGGGTCAAACTATTGTAAAAATTCCAAGCTATGTTAAGTAGTATACCCACAACGACAAAGGCCCTTATAAACTTACTTACTACTACATATCCTTTTTTTGCGGAACCCACTATTTTTTTCATTACCATTAATTGGGGAAATTATTTAATTTAGAATTTAGAATTTAGACAACAATTTGTCTCCTATGGTATTGGCAAATCTTCCAAGTGCTCTGTTAGCGCCATAGAAAACAAAACCTATTGCTCCAAAGGTAACCTTGAAAGTATTCATACCAACAACTTCTTGATCTAAAAGAAAAAGCGTTACAAAGGACTCAAATGTTGCGGCTACGAACATAGCTATACCAATTACCCTAAAGACAAGCATCCACTTTTCTTCAGCTTTATTAGCCAGATCTTTCATTAACAATAACTCTTTTTGAGTCATTTCCAAAATCATTTTAAGGCGTTTTATTTCTTGTTGTAATTTTTCCATATCAATTTTTTGTTTTGCTCAACACCACCGCCAACCAACCGAAAATATAAATCAATATAGTTGTGTCGTATGGGTTCATTTTAGTTTACTCCAGTAAAGGTGCTGTTCTTTTTTCTTATGAGACTGTTCAGAGTTATTGGAGGACTTACTGAACCAATAATACTGTTAACATAACCAAATGTATCATTGCCCCATATCGCTTCTTGACTGTCGGGTATGCCATCACCATCTGTATCGGTTATTATAGTACCAGCTGTTATTGTAGGATAACCACCTACATCTACAGGATCATCTATAATCCCTCCTTTTCTAGTAAGGAAATCCGATTTGTTCCTTGATGTTATACCACCTGCATCGTTAACGTCTCCAGCAAATGTATAAACAGTGTCTAAAACTTGCTGTTTGGTATAATCAGGTAAATTAGCCATTGGATAAGCAAACGGGGTTAATCTTCTTTGTCCAATAGGCAACGGTGTACGCATGTACACCCCTCCAGAACAACTTTGACAACCAACGGCATCAAATTCAGCATCAGACTCCAATGTTCTGTAAGTATCATCCCTATTTCCTAGAGCAAATACAGTTGCGTCTGTTTCATCAAAGGCAAAAGCGTACCTATCGGGGCTTGTAGCCGCTCCCGATATAGAAATATTATCGATTATATTGACAGATTTTGGACCTTGTGCAACGACAAGACCGAAATTGTCCCAATTATAAATTACATTTCTTGATAGTTCAAATTCATCCAGTGGAGGACCCGGACTACCCCCTCCTATAAGTGGATTTCTATCGACATTATCCTTGAACAGATTTTGAAAAAATGAAATTTTATCTGCGTTATTTGTAATTATAGTTGATTTTGAATGTTCACCTTCTGCATGCACTGACAGGCTTAATGATTCAGAGATTAAATTATTCGCAAAAGTTACATGTGTGGCGTCACCTAATCCTAATGATTCATCAACCGACCAAACGAAAGTATTTTCCGATATATAATAATTGGTTCCATTACCAATGTCAAAATTATCCCTACAGCATACGGATGTCATTCCACCTTCGCCAACAGCAAACGTCAACCCCCTCATTATAAAACCCGTAACATTTGCATTAACACGCATTAAAGCACCGTTATATGAGCTACTTGTCAGCAATATACCATTTTGGGAAGTTTGTCCTGCGATATAAATAGGTTTAGTATTTGAAGGACTTATATCTCCTA
>JBDNFW010000017.1:0-80861 GCA_041689615.1 Gammaproteobacteria bacterium
ATCCAAGCTAATAGCAAAAACGTCATTAGGGAATGATGAATGGATGTATAAAGTATCACCGCCTAAGCCAGTTGCACTTGGGGGTAATACCAATGGTCCACCTTCATGACCTTGTAGACGGCCAGTTGAGAATGTCCAAGCGGTGACTATGCTACTCGCATTTTTCGTGTTGATTTGATTCAACTCGGTATAACGCCAGTTATTATAGTTACCACCAGGAAACGCCCAGTAGTTAGGATTTTCAGTCAGTTTACGAACTTCATCGTTCGCCAGTGCTGATGTTGAAAGTCCTAATGCCAATAAGGCAATAAGGCATTTCTTTATTGATAGTTTACTCATGACCTCCTCCTCTATTTAGTTAATCATGCTTTGATCTCGTAATACAAATAACTATATAACACCTCGAGATCATAAAGTGCTATAGAGTTTTAAAACTGATAGTCGCCATTACACAAGAAGCAATGGCAGAAGAAAAATGTTTGATATGAACGCAAGAACTAGCCGCTGAAGATGCAGCAAAGTTGGGTGGTATTAACAACAGCAATGCAGATAAATGCATATTATTATTTATTTAGCCAATTCCTTCGATTTAGAAATTTCTGAATCACTTATTTTTTTATTATCTAATAACTAATTTGTCGAATTATAAATGGAAACATCAGTATTTAAAACATTTTATTTGATAATCTACACCAATAATTATGTCTTAAATGCTAATTTCACTAGCTAAAATCAGCTATTAACCAAACCAGTTTAGGAAATTTTCCCGAGCGGTGCAAGATATTTTTATTATTAATATATATATCTAGACAATGATCTAGACAATGAAATTTTCGTAGTTCAAACACAAAACAACCTAATATTGCTGCGTCGCAACAAGTGGACATTGTGCGAAAAATCAATATATTCCTAAATAATAAAACACATAAAACTATTCTTAATAATGATAGTCATATTCAAACATAGAAAACGAGAATCATTATTGGAGAGAACATAATGAAGTATCTTAACTTACATAAAATGTTATTATTAATTAATATCTTAGCGATATCTCCGCTGGCGTTTTCTGATGTTCAGCCTGCTGATCATCGGCACAAAATTTCGGACAAAGCCTGGGAAGAAAACCTCAGAAAACAGAATTTTCAAGACAGAATAATTATTGAAGGCGTTAAACAAAAGATTATCGAATTAAAAGCGCCATATACGGCTGAAGATGCTTCCGTTGTCCCTATCTCGATACACAGCAAAATCCCTCAAACCGAAGAGCGCTATATAAAAAAGATGCACGTCTTTGTTGATATGAATCCCATGCCTTTAGTCGGTTTGTTTGAATTCACACCTGACAGTGGTAAAGCAGATTTGGCTATGCGTATTCGTATTGATACCTTCGCTTATGTACGTGTTGTAGCTGAAATGAATTCGGGTGAGCTTTATATGACAAAAAGCTTCGTTCGTGCAAAAGGTGCTTGCTCTGCGCCTCCTCCGGCCAGTATGGAAGATTCAAGAAAATTGCTCGGTAAGATGCAGATGAAAGTGGTGGGAGATGTCGCCTTAGGTGAACCAAATCTGATGCAAGTAAAAGTACGTCATCCGAATATCACCGGTATGGCTCCAATAAGAGTGGGGTCGCGCGTCATCCCCCCTGCGTTTTTTATGGATACCATGGAAGTAACTTATAATGACAAACTAATTGTCAAAGCCTTGTTAACCTTTTCCGTTAGCATGGATCCAGCCTTACGTTTCTATTTTGTACCAAAAGAAGAAGGCGTGATGACAGTGAAAGGAACAGATACAAAAAAGAATGAATTTAGTTCTACTTATAAAGTAACCACAAATTCTTAATAACGATTAAACCACAGTGAGACTCTTCGTCTCACTGTCTTATGTTAATACTACTCGTCTTCGTCTTCAGTTTCTTTCTTGCGTCTTTGATCATCAACAACAGTCGGCTTTATCATTTTGACATGCTGAACCACTATACAACTGGCGTTAGCCGCTTCTCTGGCTTTTACTAATTCTTCATAAAAACCCTTTGCCCTTTCATTGTCTCTGACAGCACCACCTTTATCTCCCGGCATTTCTTTGTTTCTTTCATATGTGTGGCCTTCTTCATAGTCACTAAACGTCATAGCGGTTCTGATAGCATCATATCGACAGGCACAAGTGTATAAGTTTTCCTCTGACTGCCCACCTATTTTATCCATACAGCGCATTATATAATGAACGGTCTCATTGGTCGGATATTCATTTGCAATAACAGAACAAGTGCCAAGCAAAAATAGTGTAATACCTATAAAAAACTCTTTCATAATTTGTCTCCTAAAATTTATTTCAATCTTATAAATGTCTATTTAAATTTCGTTTAGCCTGAAGTTATACAGTTAGATAACTTCTTTTTAATAAGTTGCATTGCTCGATAAATAGGGTTCGATTATTTCCATTAACCTATTTATGTTGCCTTTGTTTGATTCAATTACCTGTCGTCCTTTTTCACCAATATTATGTCGACGATTGGCATCACTCAATAACTTACAAAGTTCATATGCTAACTCTTGTTCATTAGAAATAGTAATAAGTGCTTCTTGCTCAGAAAGTAATTCTGTAATTTCAGTAAAATTAAAAGTGTGTGGACCTGAAATTACGGGTAAACCTAAACTTGCCGGTTCCATCATATTTTGTCCACCTGTATTAACCAGGCTGCCGCCAACAAACGCGATCTGTGCGGCGGCATAGTGTAATTGTAACTCTCCTAAAGTATCTAGGATATATACATTAAATTCATGGGAAAAACTCCGTTGCTCAGTTCGCTTAACATATTTCATCCCTACAGTGTCACATAAGGAAACAACTTTATTCACTCTTTCTGGATGGCGAGGGGCGAGAATTAAAATTGCATCAGGATATTTTTTTAATACCGCTTCATGTGCTCTTAAAATGATTTCTTCTTCGCCTTCCTGTGTACTAGCCGCAATCCAGACAGGCCTGTTTACAGAAAAATAGCGTTTTAATGATTCCGCTTGCTCTGAAATACTATGTGGAATAGTAATATCAAATTTTAAATTTCCAGCGACAATAACTTTATTTTTATCCGCACCAAATGAAATAAAACGTTCAGCATCATTCCTGGTTTGCGCAGCTATGACATTTACTTTCGTCAAGGTTTGTTTCATTAATTCAGAAACTAATCTATATCCTTTAGATGATTTTTCACTCAAACGTGCATTGATAATAAGGATGGGAATACCTGTAGAGTGGCAAGCGTTATATAAATTTGGCCAAATTTCTGTCTCCATCGTTATCAATAGCGTTGGTTGAATAATTCTGATAAAGCGTTTTACTGAAAAGGGTAAATCATAAGGCAAGTAAAGATGCCGAATATCTTTACCAAAATGTTGTTCAATTGTGAATGCGCCCGTCGGCGTAACTGTTGTAACAAGTATTTGGTAAAGAGAATATTGTTCAAGTAGTCGATTAATTATAGGCGTTGCCGCATTAACTTCACCCACGGATACGGCATGTATCCAAAGAACAGGCTTATTAATATTTCCCCAGAGAAAAAAACCAAATCTCTCTTGCCAACGCGTTCTATAAGCGGGATTTTTTAAACCCAGAAAAAAAAGTCTTAAAAGAACAAAAGGAACAAAAAAATAAACTGCAAGCGTATAGAAGAATCGCAATTGTTATAAACTTTTTAAGTTAAAGTAGAATTTGAATTAAGTGCGCCCAAGTATGAATTAACACCTTCTTTTAATGAGGTAAACTCATACTCACAACCTATAGAACGTAACTTACTAAGATTTGCTTCTGTGAAGCTTTGATAACTTCCTTTTAGTGCATCCGGGAAAGGAACATATTTAATACTTCCTTTCTCATGCCAATCAACGACAAGATTAGCAACATTATTAAAACTATTTGCTTTACCTGTGCCAACGTTAAATATGTCAGACACTTCTGCATGCTCCATCATCCATAAATTAATGTTAACGACATCATCGACGAAAATAAAATCTCTCAACTGTTCTCCATCGGCATAACCATGACTACCTTCAAACAATTTTAATTCGCCAGTTTCTTTTATCTGATTATTAAAATGACAAATAACGCTAGCCATATTTTTTTTATGCGCTTCACCTGATCCAAACACATTAAAGTAACGTAAGCCAACAACTTGAGATTTAATATCCGCTCTAAGTTTCCTGACATAATTATCAAATAATAATTTTGAATAGCCATAGACATTAACGGGAAGTTCGTTATCTGGCTCTTCAGAAAACTTTGTGTTAACGCCATACACCGAGGCACTTGACGCATAAATAAATGGAATAGACCGTTCAAGGCAATAATGAAGTAATTCCTTTGAATAAGTATAATTATTATCCATCATGTATTGTCCATCCCACTCTGTCGTCGTGGAACATGCGCCTTGATGAAAAACATATTCTATCTCATCACAGAGCTGATCGCGTTCTGTAATTAAATATCTGAAATCTTCTTTATCTATATAGTCAGCAATCTTATTTGCAACCAGATTCTCGAACTTTTTCCCATCCGTTAAATCATCAACTACAAGAATGTCTTCAATGCCGATTTTATTTAACCCGGCAACAAGTTGACTGCCTATAAAGCCTGCTCCCCCAGTAACAACTATCATATAAACCTCTATGTATTTTCCTTTATTTTTTCCAAAATTAATGATGTTGAGCAACCTTCTTCAAATGGGAAGATAACTACATCACCACCGGACTTTTTAACAAACTCAGCCCCGGCAATTTGCTCTTCAGTGTAGTCGCCACCTTTCACTAAAATATCCGGCTTGATCAACGAGATAAGTTGCTCAGGTGTATCTTCACTAAATGGAACAACCCAATCAACACATGCCAATGCAGCCAAAACTGTCATCCTGTTGTTTACCGAATTTATTGGTCTTGACTCGCCTTTTAATCGTTTGACTGATTCATCATCATTAACAGCAACAAGCAAACGATCTCCTAATGATCTTGCCTTTATTAAATAGTTAATGTGTCCCGTATGTAAAATATCAAAACAACCATTGGTCATGACGATTTGTTCACCATTTCGTTTTGCTTGATTAATTACTTGTAATACAGCATCACTATCCATTGATACAGATGATTGATATTTATTAACGCTCGCACCATTGAGTTCATCCACAGTCACCGTTGCCGCACCCAGTTTTTCAACTACTAATCCTGCGGCAATATTCGCCAATGCGGTTGCCTGATCTAATTTTGAATCACAAGCTATTGCAGCAGCTAGAACAGCAATCACCGTATCGCCTGCGCCGGTAACATCAAAGACTTCATGTGTTTCCGCTTTGAGATGTAAAGGCGCTTGACCTTCGCGTAATAAAGTCATGCCTTTTTCACCACGCGTCACCAACAATGCTCCCAACTTTAAATCTTTACAAAGCTGTGTACCCTTCTCTATTAAAATTTCATTTGATTTGCAATCACCAACAACAACTTCAAGTTCTTTTAAATTAGGGGTAAGTACACTTGCGAAACTATAACTACTAAAATCATTTGATTTTGGATCGACCAGAACAGTAACGTTCCTTTCTTTTGCGTGTTTAATGAGTGTTTGAACTTTATCTAAACTTCCTTTTGCATAATCCGAGAGTATTACCACATCAACGGATTCAATTAACTCTAGATATTTTTCAATAAGCTCACTTGTATCAAGAACTTCTCTTTCTTTTTCGTAATCGAGTCGAATTAATTGTTGATGTCGGCTCAAAACTCGCAGCTTGGTAATAGTTGGAAAATTATCTTGATGTACAAAATGACATTCCACTCCTTTTTCAGTGAGTATTTTTTCTAATCGAACAGATGACTCGTCTTTTCCCGTCATGCCCAATAATTGAACGGCAACACCTAATGAGGAAACATTTACGGCAACATTTGCTGCGCCGCCAGCACGTTCTTCAGTATAATTAACACGGACAACAGGAACAGGCGCCTCAGGCGAAATACGATTGGTTTCACCATAGATATATTGATCAAGTATAATGTCACCAACAACTAAAACTTTTGCCGAGTCTTTAGGTTTAAAAACGATTTCTTGCATTGCAATTAAGAGCTTCTTATTTGGGTCAATTCGAGGAATTTTAACACACGATAATTGTCATAGTATTCAATATGTTGGTTAAAACGCATCTATTTTTACTTTACTCGCTAATTTATGCGTCTGTGTGCCTGGCAGACAATGAAATTCCTGCTTTTTTCGAAGCAAACTACACTTTATATAGTGATAATACTCAAGTGGGTCTGATGGAACGACGTTTTTTCCAGCAAGAAGATGGCAAATACACGTTTCGTTCAGAAAGCAAAACTACGGGTTTCATTGCGCTGCTAAAAAAAGTTCACATACTTGAAGAGAGTACTTGGGACTTAATTGACTCCAATCTCACTCCTCTCAATTATACCTATCACCATACCAAGGGGAAAAAAGAGCGAGACGCCGAAATAAACTTTAACTGGGATAAAAAGCAGATTACAAACCGTGTCAACGAATCAACATGGCATATGCAAACTCAAAAAGGCATTCAGGATAAATTACTTTATCAATTAACCATTATGTCGGATCTTATGTCAGGACAGATTCCTGAAAGCTATGCGATTGCTGATGGAGGGAAAATAAAACAATACATCTTCAAACGTATTGCTGATGAAACATTATCTACACCGCTCGGTGATTTTAAGACAATTAAACTTGCGCTCAATAAAACAAATAAAAAGCAGGAAACTTTTTTATGGTGTGCTTATGATTTAAATTTTCTGCCTATAAAAGTAACCAATATCGAAAAAGACGAGCGGCTCTCGACAGCTATAATTAGGTCTATTAAAGGGTTAGGACTAAATAATAATTAAGCTTACTTTTCATTGAAGACTAAGCTGCTTCTCAATTTCATCTGGCGGCATATAACCTGGGAGGTTTCTGCCATTTTGTAAATATATTGATGGCGTTCCGCGTACACCTAGTTTCTGGCCTAGCGCATATTGTTCTGCAACTGGATCGTCACATGATTTAGCTTCTATTGATTCTCTATTTTTTGCCGCTGTTAATGCTTTTTGTCGATCATCGGCACACCAGACATGACTCATTTCCTGTCCTGCCGCAGAGTCAACGCCTGCTCGAGGATAGGCAAGATAACGAACGCTTATGCCTCTGGCATTAAGTTCAGGAACATCTTGATGAAGTTTTCTACAATAGCCACAATCAATATCGGTAAAAACATAAATTGCATCATGAGCATTTTTACCCGTAAATTCGATATACTCGTCTTTCTTAATAGCATTAAGTAATTTAACTCTGGAAGAAGCACGAACATCTTCTGTTAAATTCCTGCGCTCATTAATATCCAGTATTTCACCTTTGACCACATATGCGCCGTCGCGCGACATATAAATAACTTCTGAGCCTATCAAAACCTGATAAAGCCCCGCTATAGGTGTAGGCTGAATACTATCAATCTCCACATCCGGTAAAAACTTGGAGATCGCTATATTGAGATCTTCTTCTAAAGAATCCTCCGACAAAACGGAAGTCGAAATAAAAAATCCTAATAATAAAATCGCGCTAAACTTCATATGATCTCCAGTTAAGTTAAATTCATTTCAACAATGCTGCTACAGGCATTGTTTGTATTCATTTCAGACCATTATACAGAGTGTCTGTTCCCTTACGGTAAAACTATTTTTAATAGTATACCCAAGTTATCTCAATATGCGGGATTCAGCGAGATTTCAAATCCTCAAATACAAGGCATTTGTTTTCTGGCATCGTTACTCATATGCCAACAACAAATAACGCAGTAGTTGGGGATTTGAAACTCGCCCAAAGGGAGTTCAGGCAAGAAGCCAGAGCAAGGCATAATGCGCAGGAAATGGCATTCCCTTTTCAAGCGTTATAACGCCGCGCTGGCTTCTTAGCTGAACTCTGAACCTGCATGTTGAGGTAACTTGGGTATATGTATTCGATGTGTCGTTTTTTCCATGATAGAGTCACAGACAACGTATTGAATGCGGAAAAAACGGATTTGTGATGAATAACACAGTAAAAAAACATACATCAGAAACCAGGCTTAATCTCGCCTATATTCTTGATCTGCTTGAGAAAGAGGGTCTAATTAAATCACAACAACGTGTCCAATTGTCTAATATCAGCACTGACCAAACAAAAATCCAGATTCATCCATTAATATCAGTAGCCGAACAAGGCTGGCAGTCTTCTACAAAACCTAGTTATCCTTTAAGTCTTGAAACATTAACTAAATGGTTAGCAGAAAAAACAAACCAGACCTATTTACGCATCGATCCTTTAAAAATTGATGTACAAAAAACAACTTCAATTGTCTCTCAGGCTTATGCTGCAAAATTAAAAATACTACCGGTAGAGGTTAATGAAACAGATCTGACTATTGCAACTTGTGAACCTTTTATTACCGCATGGGAAACTGAACTTGAACGTATTGTAAAGTTAAAAATTAAACGTGTCTTTATTAACCCACGAGATCTAGAACGTTACTTAATCGAGTTCTATGGCATAAGTAAATCGATTATCGGCGCTACAAACCAAAAAAAAGATGAACCTATTGCACTGATTCAAAATTTTGAGCAACTGGTTAAGATGGGAAAATCTGGAGAACCCGATGCTAATGATCAACATATCGTTAGTATTGTTGACTGGTTACTACAATTTGCCTTTGAACAACGTGCCAGTGACATTCATCTCGAACCTCGAAGAGAAAAAGGACGTATTCGCTTTAGAATTGACAGTGTTTTACATATTGTTCACGAACTGCCTGTGTCTTTAATGGGCGCTATTACCAGCCGTTTAAAATCATTAGGTCGGATGGATGTGACTGATCGTCGACGACCACAAGATGGCCGAGTAAAAACGATAACACCTTCAGGACAAGAAGTTGAAATGCGCTTGTCTACCATGCCGACAACATTCGGCGAAAAACTGGTCATACGTATTTTTGATCCTGAAATGCTTGTCAAAACTTACCAAGAACTTGGATTCACTCAGCATGATCAAAAGCAGTTGAAAGAAATGTTAGATAACCCACATGGAATCGTGCTTATTACCGGCCCAACCGGTTCAGGTAAAACAACCACTTTATATTCAGCCTTGAATCAAATTGCCAGACCAGAAGTCAATATATGTACGATTGAAGATCCGATTGAAATGGTTGATCCACAGTTTAATCAAATGCAAGTACAAAAAGCGATTGATGTTGACTTTGCATCCGGTGTTAGAACATTACTTAGACAAGATCCCGACATTATAATGATTGGAGAAATTCGCGACCGTGAAACAGCCGATGTTGCTATTCAAGCAGCACTTACTGGCCACCTTGTCTTATCCAGTTTACATACAAATGATGCACCTTCTGCAATCACTCGATTAATTGATATCGGCATGCAACCTTTTTTATTAAAAGCAACAATACAAGGCATCGTTGCACAAAGGTTATTGAGAACATTATGCGTGCATTGCAAAGAACTTGTTGATACAGATGAACAAAGCTGGAAAGAATTTGCCAGTCCTAATAAATTAAAAATGCCGCCCAAAATATGTAAGCCTGTTGGTTGCGATGAATGTCGACACACGGGTTACATGGGACGCGCTGGCATCTATGAAATCTTAACGATGAATCCAACACTTAGAGAAAATATTACAGCGCATACAGACATTGATACCTTGCGTGAAGTTGCTATAAAAACGGGGATGCGTCCATTAAAAATAGGTGGCGCACAAAAAGTAGCAGATGGACTTACTACACTCGAGGAAGTTTATACTGTACTACCGCAAAATCAGGTTTAGAAATTCTAAAACTATCCTCGCGGATGATGTTCACTATGCAAATCCTTTAGTCTTTCTCTGGCAACATGGGTATAGATTTGTGTTGTTGATATATCACTATGACCTAATAACATTTGCACGACTCTAAGATCGGCACCATGATTAATAAGATGTGTTGCGAAAGCATGACGAAGAACATGCGGAGACAATGTTTTGTTAATCCCTGCAATAACAGTATAGCGTTTAATCATGTGCCAAAAGGTTTGACGCGTCATTGCTTTGCCTCGTTTGCTTGGAAACAACGCATCGGACATTGATTTTTTTAATATTTCATTTCTTGAAAAAGAAAGGTATTGATCTATAGACTGTGTCGCTTCTTCGCCCAAAGGTACCAGGCGTTCTTTATTGCCCTTCCCCGTTACACGAACAACGCCTTGTCTTAAATTAACTTGCTGAAGCGTAAGACCAACAAGTTCTGAAACTCGTAAACCAGTTGCATACAATACTTCCAACATACATTTATCACGAAGACCAAGCATGTCTTCTGTATCAGGCGCTTCAAGTAACGCTTCTACTTCAGATTCCGTTAATGTTTTTGGTAAGGAACGTCCGAGTCTAGGCGCATCAACATTGCTTACCGGATTATATTTTATTTGATCTTCTCTAAGCAGATATTCATACAAACGACGCAAACTGGATAATCGTCTGGCAACCGTTCTTGCTGAATTACTTTCTGACAAGGCTAAATAAGCAAGTATCTCGTTCGCCTGTACTTTAACTAAGTCAATATGTTGTTGTTGTAACCAAGACGAAAATTTATACAAATCACTACGATAGGCAGATAAGGTATTGTCACTTAAACCGCGTTCCATCCATAAAGCATCGAGAAACGAGTCGATAACTTGTTTAGATTGATTTAATGATTCCAATGAATTTTTAGGAGTCTGATCCATTTGCAAGTAACCATGACTTGAATGAATCAGATTTTACAGATACCGGGCTAGATAACCAGCCCGGCATAAAGATATTAAGACTTGGCTTTAATTTTTTCCTTAATACGTGCTGCTTTACCACGAAGATCACGCATGTAATACAACTTAGCACGACGAACATCACCACGGCGTTTAACTTCAATTTCAGCAACCATAGGACTGTAGGTCTGGAAAACACGTTCAACACCTTCACCAGAAGAAATCTTACGAACGGTAAAGGATGAATTTATTCCGCGATTTTTTTTCGCAATCACAACACCTTCGAAAGCCTGTAAACGTTCGCGGTCGCCTTCTTTTACTTTTACCTGAACGACAATAGTATCACCCGGTGCAAACTCAGGGATTTCACGTGTCATTTGTTCAGCGTCGAGTTGTTCGATTATGTTCGCCATTTTAATACTCCAATCACATATCCAATATTAGTTGTTCTTCAAGATTGTTCAGTTTCAGTAATAAATTCCTGTAACAACCCTTTCTGTTCATCATTGAGTTCAATAGACTCAATTAAATCTGGTCGACTCCGCCAGGTCTTACCCAGCGCCTGCTTCAAACGCCAACGACGTATATTCTCATGATTACCGCTGAGTAAAACTTCAGGTACCGAATAACCATTAACTTGTTCAGGGCGCGTATAATGCGGATAGTCCAGCAAACCGTCAACAAATGAATCTTCATTGGCCGAATCCTCATGCCCCAAAACGCCGGGTAAGGTTCTACATACACTATCAATCAACACCATTGCGGCAAGTTCACCACCACTGAGAACATAATCGCCTATCGACCATTCCTCATCTACTTCAGCATTGATAATACGTTCATCGATACCTTCATAACGCCCTGATACTAGTATCATTCCGCTACGCTTAGACAGTTCATTAACACCACTTTGGTCTAAACGTCTGCCTTGTGGTGATAAATAAATCACCTTTGCATCCGGTTGTGCCTGCTTCGCCTTGGTAATGGCAGAGCATACTGGCTCATACATCATTACCATACCTGGTCCACCGCCATAAGGTCGGTCATCAACCGTCTTATGTTTATCTGCTGTGTAATCGCGTGGATTCCAACTTCTAAACCCAAGCAGTTCATCTGACACTGCGCGACCGATAACACCATGCTCTAATACCGAAACAAACATCTCCGGAAAAAGCGTAATAACATCAAGCTGATACATAAGAGGCTGTTCGGCAATAAGTGAACCGGCTGCAAATTCCTCTTTTCGGCCTATTTAAATGCTCAATTTCGTTAAATAGACTGACTATTCGCCTCAATCGAGCATTTAAATAGACTCGAAAAGAAATATTTTCGCTTCGATTCATTATTCCCGAATAGCCTCTTATTCTTCAATTTGCCAATCGACATGCATTGTCTTGGCAATCAAATCAACTTGTTTTACATAAACATCCATCACTAATGGAATCAATATGTTCTTTTTGTTCTCGCCATCCTTGCTTATAACAAGCACATCGTTTGCACCTGTTTCGGTAACCTTACTGATTTTGCCTAAACTAATTTCGTCCTGATTAAAAACATTAAGACCGATTAAATCATGCCAATAATACTCACCTTCTTCCAAAGCCGGGAGTTGTTCGCGTGTTATTGCTATATCACAATCCATATAAAGACGCGCATCTTCAGGGTTTTCTATGCCTGGCATTTTTACCAATAACCGTTCACCGCGCTGTTGAGACTCTTCTATCTCAATCTCCTGCCATGTGTCATTTACATGGATCAGCCAAGGCGAATAAGTAAAAATGTTTTCTTTGGGTCGGGTATACGACATGATTTTCAACCAACCTCGCAAACCATGCGCCCCGCCAATATGACCAACAATGACTTGTGGCTTATCTTCCTGCATTAAAAATCTTAATGCCGTCTTCTGCCTAAATCAAAAACAACTTAAGCAATCGTTTTAGCTTTAATTACGCCGCAACTGATGCGGTGTTACTTTTAATCAATTTTGAAACGCGGTCAGATATTTGCACACCTTGTGAAACCCAATAATCAACACGTTCCATTTCTATCTTAAATAGAACTTCTTGACCTGTCGCAGATGGGTTGAAAAAACCAATACGTTCAAGTGGACGACCACTAAGCTTTTTACGGCTATCAATAACTACAATGTGATAATAAGGGTTTCTTTTTGCGCCTGTATTAGACAATCTAATTGTTACCATCTATCTGATGACCTCTATAAAATTCTGAATTACTGCGGGAAGAACATTCCCCGCTCGAAAAAAGGCGCTATTGTACGTAAAAACACCGAAAAAGAAAGTAAAGACAGTAGTTTTGCGCCATGTAAAATGCCACTAAGTATAGTTGATAAAATTAGCCTTAAAAACACTCAATGATATAATAATAAATTACTCATAATATCAATCTATCATATTGATTAATATATTTTTTTAAAAGGCTCTTATGAACTTACTTGAACAGAAAAAACAGCTTAGAACACTGATAAAACAGCGTCGCTCGACACTCTCAGTGGCAAGTCGTGCCAAGATGAGTCAACAAATTATCCAGTTTCTGCATGAAATTGATGAATTTAATCATGCAAAAAGCATCTTTTGCTACATATCCTACCTGGATGAAGTTGATACTCAGCCGCTGATATCGCAGTTTTTAGAACAAAAATTAGCCTTGGCAGTACCTAAAATCATGGGAAAAACAGAAATGTTAGCTATTCCTCTCAAAGATTTATCCGATCTGGAATCCGATAAAATGGGTATTTTGACGCCTAAATCCAATCAAGCGGCAAATTATAATTTTGATGTTGTCATTACGCCTGGTCTGGGGTTCACTGAACGAGGAGATCGGCTTGGCTATGGTCGCGGATATTATGATCGTTGGTTTTCAAAAAATAAGGTCAAAACTAAAATCGGTGTTGCCTTTGAGGTTCAAATCGTTGATGAACTGCCTTTAGAAAAAACTGATATGCCGCTTGATATGTTAATTACAGAGAAACGTATTATTGATTTAAGAAATTCCTCTTCTGATTAATGATTCAATCAGAATCAAATTTTGCCAATTCAACTAATAATGTTGCTTTGCCCAAAGCTTTACGTTTTGCCGTTTCCAATCGCTCCATCTTAACCAGACCAACACCGAGCGCATACCAGTTGGTTTGCTCAACGCTAACCATCGTTATGCCATGATTACCTAGATCTTTAAAATCAAAACCTTCCATTGAGACTTTCATACAATTATAAAAACGTCCTGCTGAAACAGTAACAGTTTCATTCAATGATTCGATTTTTACTTCTATGGGGATTTCGACAATAAGTTCAAAGGCTGATTTTTGTGAAGGTACTGTCTTTTTTAACAATTTCGTTAATGTTGTATCCTCCCACTCAGTACCTACTATTAATTTACTAGGAAGAATAAGTTGTCTATCTTCATGAAACTCAGGATTAATAGTTTGAGTATCCTTATTACCTAAATAATAAATACCTTCATCTGAATTTTCATAATATAGAATCGACCCATCAAGTGATTGTCTCAAATAAACAGGCGTTCCATTTAATTCATCTTCACCAAGATTCTTAAATATATATTTTTGATTTAACAATCCATCTTGAGTTTCCAATACAACATCGTATTGCCACTTAACTCCTTTATTAAGTGGAAAGTATGAATTGTCATGTTTAGAACAACTGACGCATAGAAAGAATAAAAAAAGACAAAAAACTTTAAAATAATTTTGTTTAAACATCTTTCTTTGACCAGAACGAAGCTAATATTGAACCAGTAATATTATGCCAAACACTAAATAATGCACCGGGTAATGCAGCCACAGCAGAAAAATATTGATTTGCCAGAACAACTGCTAAGCCTGAATTTTGCATTCCAACCTCAATAGACAGTGTTTTACAAATTGTTTCGTCATAACCCAATAATTTAGGAATACTATAGCCTGCAATCAAACCAAACAGATTATGCAAAGCAACTGCAAAAAATAATAACCATCCCAATTCAAATAAGTGCGCCTGGTTTTTGGCAACAATTACGCCAATAATAAAGATAATTGATAATACCGAAATCAAAGGTAAATATGATTTAATTTTATCAAGTCGCTGTTGAAAATAAGTATTGATCAGGACTCCGGTTAAAACAGGAAGAATAACTATCAGAAACAAACTCTTCATCATATTGCTTACTGGAACAACAATACTTTGATCAACATAAAATGATGTAATCAAAGGCGTTAAAATCACCGCTAATAAAGTAGAAACTGCGGTTAAAGAAATAGACAACGCCACATTAGCTCTGGCTAAAAAACAAATTACATTTGAAGCTGTTCCGCCTGGGCAAGCGCCAACCAGAATCATTCCTGTTGCTAACAGAATGGGTAAATTTAAAATAGTCGATAACAACCATGCAATTAACGGCATAATGATGTATTGCATGGAAACACCAATGAATATTAATGCAGGTTGTTCTAACACACGTTTAAAATCAGCAGGTTTTAATGTCATCCCCATCGAAAACATAACCAGCCCTAACAAAGGTACGATTGCCTTACCACCGTCGGCTAACAATGCTGGATAAAACATGGCGATAACAGAGACTAACACTGCGCCAACAGGTAAAAGTAAAACACTGCGACTTTCCATATAATGGCTCTATTTCAATGATTCTTATTTCTCAGCTACACTTTAACAAAATACACTTCAGGGAAAACAATGAATTCAGTAAAAAACATCATATATGGACTTATTCTTCTAGTACCGACCTACGCTATCGCTGGCGACAACAACGAAAACACTGATTGGTCATTATATGGCCGAGACTATAATAATCAGCGTTATAGCCCACTTAAACAAATTAACCGAGATAACGTCGGTAAATTAAAACTCGCCTGGAAATATAAAACCGGAATAAAGAGTACCTTTCAAACAAATCCACTTGTACAAAATGGCGTGATGTATATCACAACACCTTTTAATAATGTGGTTGCACTTGATGCTACTTCAGGTAACGAAATCTGGCGTTATCAACATAAACTTAAAAGTGATAATTTTTGTTGCGGCCCGGCTAATCGTGGTCCGGCGATCGCCAATGGAAAAATTTATACGGTTACGATTGATGGTCGTTTAATCGCTTTAGATCAATCTAACGGTAATGTGATTTGGGATAAAGCTATTACCGACACTTCAGCTGGTGAAGCAGAAGTAATGAGAGCCGTGATTGATGTAAAGGAATTTGCAGGTGCAACACAAACAGGCCAAACCGGTTATAGCGCAAACCTCGCACCACAAATTTATGATGGTGTTATCTACATAGGAATTACTGGTGCAGGATATGGTTTACATCTTGAACAGGAAAAAGATGGCGAACAAGTTTTATCGGTTGGTAGTTTTTCTGGTGGCGGACATGGCTTGCGTGGTTTTATGGCCGCTTTCGATACTGAAACAGGCAAAGAACTTTGGCGTTGGTATAGCGTCCCTGAACAAGGTTGGGAAGGACAATGGACAACGCAATTAGATTACGGCCCTAAACTTAATCGAGATATAGCAAAAGAAAAAGAAGCGTTTAAGACACATGCTGACACATGGAAATTAGGTGGCGGTTCAATCTGGACAACACCCGCTATCGATACTGAATTAGGTTTAATGTATATCGGTACCGGCAACCCCTCTCCGCAAATGGATGGTTCAACACGCCCTGGTGATAATTTATATACGGTTAGTCTCGTCGCACTTGAATTAAAAACAGGAAAATTACGTTGGTACTACCAACAAGTACCACATGATCGTTGGGGTTATGATGTCGCAAGTCCATCTGTGCTATTTGATTACAATGATAACGGTAAAATAATTAAAGCCATTGGTCAGGCTAGTAAGCTTGGTTGGTTTTTTATTCATGATCGCGAAACAGGCAAACTCATTCGCAAATCAGAGCCATTTATTCCGCAAGAGAATTTATTTGCACTTCCTTCAGAAGAAGGCACACGTATTGTTCCCGGCACACTCGGTGCAACGTCGTGGTCACCCGTTGCTTATAATCCGAATAATGAAATGGCTTATATCGCTGGAACTTATCAACCTTCATTATTTATTTCACGACAATTAAATCCTCAACCCGGTCGCCCTTGGGAAAGTTATACCTTCTTTCAAAAAACAGGTGAACCCGATTGGGGAACATTCACCGCAATTAATGTTAAGAGCGGCAAAGTAGTGTGGCAAAACAAAATTGATGATCCTATGGTCGGAGGTTCATTAGTCACCGCTGGCAATATTGTCTTTACCGGTGAAGGTAACGGAAAGTTTGATGCTTTCGATACAGACACAGGTGAAACTTTATGGCAATACAACGCTGACTACGGTGTCAATGCGCCACCAATTACATATAGTATTAACAACAAACAATATGTTTCGGTCGCTGCTGGTGGAAATAAAATTTACGGATACAAAACGGGCGATGAAATTTTAACTTTCGTTCTGGAAGAATAAGGTATGGCTGAAATAAATAAATTACACCAAATTAATATGCAGTATTCCAATACAGAAGATCGCATATTATTAAGAACATCGACTGAAAATAACGACGAGTATTTAATCTGGTTAACGCGTCGTTACACAAAATTACTTGTTGATATCTTTGATAAAGAAATTGAAAAACGCGGTGGCACAACAACTCTGAGCTCAAAAAAAGAGACGACAAAACTCTTTAAGGAAGGTGCATTTGAAAAACCTTACTCAGAAGAAACCACTAAAAATCATCCTTTGGGTAAAGACGGCGTGCTAGCCTTTGGTATAAAAACTGGAACAGACGATCAAGGTGACCTGACACTTATCATTCAATCAGAATCAGGAAAAGGAATAACCTATAATCTCAACGATACTCTAATCTACATGTTTTATTCTCTGCTTATGCAAAGCATTGAACGGGCAGAATGGAAGATAGGAAAACTTGCTCAAAACCCTATGGGTAGTCAGTTACATTAAATTTAGCTAGATAAATCAACATTTGATAGTTTTTTACTATCACTTCTATTGAAACAATCAAATATATTAATTCAATTTCTTGTCTATACTTCTCCCAAGTTAAATTTAAATCCCATTAGGAGAACATCTAATGTTAGAAAATAGAGAAGGAAAAAATATTCCTGACGCTACTTTTCGTGTCATCGAAGACGGCGAATGGAAAAACATAACGATCGATGATTTGTTTGCTGGCAAGACCATAATTGTCTTTTCTTTACCTGGCGCATTTACACCAACTTGTTCGGGTACGCATTTGCCACGTTTTAATGAATTGGCTCCCGTATTCAAACAAAATGGCGTAGACGAAATCATTTGTATGTCAGTCAACGATACCTTTGTTATGAATGCCTGGAAAGAAAATCAGGAATCAAACAATGTCACCGTACTTCCTGATGGCAACGGTGAATTCACCGAAGGCATGGGTATGCTAGTAGGTAAAAAAGACCTTGGCTTTGGTGACCGTTCATGGCGCTACTCAATGCTAGTTAAAGATAAAAAGATCGAAAAGATGTTTATCGAACCAGAAGTCGAAGGCGACCCGTTCGAAGTATCTGATGCGGATACAATGTTGAACTACATTAATAAAAATGCAGTTAAACCTGAGTTCGTTTCAATGATTACACGTAAAGGCTGTATTCACTGTGAACGCGCTAGAAAAGCGCTAGATGCACACGGTATGCCCTACGAAGAAATTGAATTAGGCCATGGTGTTACCAGTCGTACGCTTAGAGCTGTTTCTGGTGCAACGACAACACCACAAGTCTTTATCGGCGGAAAGTTGATTGGAACAGCAGATGCACTTGAAGCTTATTTAAAAGATAAGAATCAAAAAGTAGCATAAAGTCTTAACGTACCTCCCCTATCCGTATGTTAAGCACTAGAGCCATGCATAAGCATGGCTCTTTTTTATTTTAATCATGTAATAACATGTGTCATTTTACCCGTTACTCGATTCAATCTTATACCCAACACTTTTAGCCACGGTTATAAATTTATCAATATTTCCAATGCCCCATTGATTAGTCACGGCAATACTTACATCAAATAATTTAATTAATTCATCTGCATTGATAAAGTGCCTTCTCCTGTTTGATTTGGCATAGATATCGTTTGCATGTTCTGCTGTAGAAAAAACACCTCTTGAACCTTGACATTTTTTTGGAAATTGTTTCTCTAATTCTGAAAAAGTTAAATCGGGATTATTTTCTACATGTTGCTTAATAACAGCCAAAACTAAACGACTTTTTCCTAATAATTTGCCATTAAACATATATTTTGATGTATCTTTAGTTGAGAGAGTATTTTTGAAATAAGTGTCTGTAGTAACGTAAACATTACCTATGGTACTTCTGAATCTCTGAATTGTTAGTGCAGCAATCTGTATGCCTGAATCAGTTATATAACCTTTAGATATTTTATCTGCTAATTCAGGATTTATTGACGCTCCAACTAAAACACCAATCCAATTTGGTATTGATGAAACTTCATTACTTAATAAATCAGGATATTGCTCTAAAATTTGAGCTCGTTTTAGTAAATAATCTTCTAATTGTTGAAGATGAATTCCATCTAATTCACCAAGCTTCAGTTCTACCACTCCTATATATTCTTGCGCATATGTAATAAGAATATCTATTCTTCCATCAGTATCCTTACTAGATCTGCCTTGTTTCAATGTTAATTCTTCTTCGATAATTTCAACATTGCAAAATAAATCATCATCTAAAGCCAATACACCTTCGTTTTCAACTAAATATGACTCCATAGAAAGTTCTCTTTTAAAAGGAAATGGTTCTAACTGTTCTTCGTTAGCAGTAAAATGTCTTAGTATTTTCATAATTTATTTTCTAACTTTATTAAAATCACTTCGATTTAATTAAAACAAACAATTCTTCACCAAGAAATTTTTTAATAGCATCTTCAGAAAAATCAGGATTATCTTTAATAAATTGTTTAAACAATTCTTTTGCTTCTTCATGACCGCCTTCTTCCCATAACGCTTTTATTTTTAACAATTCATCTTTTTGTAAATTGAGCTCTCGGGCTTGCTCCATATCCATCACATCATCAAACTCTACTCCAGTCGGAGCTGATTCCATTATCTGTTCATCAGCAAAAACTCTTTCTTCTAATGCTTCATTTTGTCTCTGCGATTTTTCTTTTAACAACATTTTTTTAGCGGGTGCTTCTTTCATTCTTGCTTTTGGTGCTTCTGCTTTTTCTTCTGCACGATATCTATCTGCTGCTGCACCTAATGCCGCTGGCGCGGGGACATCAACGCGCCCATCTTTGTTTTGTTTTAATTCAACTTCATTCATAACACTCGCATCATCACTACTCAATATTGTTTCAGGCATAGCTAAATCTTCAACAACAGAAGCCGAATCAAACATTTCAACTTCAGGTTCACTGATTAATGGTTGTCCTGTTTCCTGTTGCATTGTTACTACTAGACTGACACTTAAGGTAATCATTGCTGCTATAGAAACAGGTTTAACCCAAGGAGCCTTATGAAATTTAGGTTTTGATTTGTGCGCCGTATTTTCGACAGATTCTTTAGCTGCTGATAATATTTTTTCATTTAAATGAACAGCAGGTTCTGTTTTATTAGAAGCACGATAAGCTTTCGACACATCTGAATTTCCATTCAGATAATCGTTTAGTTCTTTATCGTTTTGCTCATTATTCGCCATAACTTACTCTTCACTCAGTCCTGCACGTAATTTACTAATTGCATATCGAAGACGACTTTTTGCGGCTTCTTGATTAATGCCGAGTGTCTCCGCAATTTCCGGAACACTCATTCCCGCTTCTTCTCTTAATAAAAATACTTCTCGTTGTTCATTTGGCAACGATGCTATCAACTCACTTAATTTATTTATAGTCTGGATTGTTTGCGCTTGTTTTTCAGGATTACCTTTCGACAAATGATCTTGCTCTACATCTTCGACCTCAACTGATTGATCAACCACTATCCTGACATTTTGTTTTCGATAATGGTCTATAAATTGATTGTGTGCCAATTTATATAAATACGTAGTGAACTTGGCTTTAACTTGGTAACTTTCTCTGGCATTAATCAATTTCATCCAGACTTCCTGATACAATTCTTCGGCTACTGCTTCATTGCGACAAAGATTAAGCATATAACGATAGACTGAACCTTTATGCCTCACATACAAGACTTCAAACGCCGCTGCATTGCCTGAGGCATAGCTCAACATTAGGTTCTCATCTGAAACATCGTTATCCATTGCATAAAGTGTATCTCCAATAGACAGCTTATGACTAGTATTGAAACGTTTTCAATCCCGGAACGGGTTAAATGGCAGGCAATCATCGTTTGTGTGCTCCTCGGCAATTGTTCCCGACATTGCTCTACCTCCTGCATCCATGCAGTCGTGCACAAACGATATTGCCTACAAGGATGTAGGCACTTAGGATTTGTCGGGAACAAAATCCTGACATTACGTCCATGTAAATAAAAAAGGGGCTAAAAAGCCCCTTTATTTTCAATGCTTAATGAAACAGCTTTATTCGCTAGATGCTGTTTCTTCATGAACCGCTTTCATACTAAGACGAACACGACCTTGTTTATCAATCTCAAGTACTTTAACTTGAACAATTTCGCCTTCGCTAAGTTTATCACTGACATTTTCAACGCGTTCTTCACAAATTTGTGAGATATGAACCAAACCATCTTTCCCGGGAAGGATGTTGACGAAAGCACCAAAGTCCATCAACTTCGCGACTTTACCTTCGTAAATTTTACCAACTTCAATATCAGCAGTAATTTGTTCAACACGTTTTAACGCTGCATCGCCCGCCGCCTTATCAGTAGCTGCAATCTTAACAGTACCATCATCATCAATATCAATGGTTGCACCTGTTTCTTCGGTAATAGCGCGAATAGTCGCACCACCTTTACCAATAACATCACGAATTTTATCAGGATGAATTTTGATTGTTGTAATACGTGGGGCAAATTCAGACATTTCTTGTTTATGGCTTGATAGCACAGCGTTCATCTTGCCAAGAATATGTAAACGTCCTTCTTGTGCTTGATGTAACGCAACTTCCATAATTTCTTTAGTGATACCATCAATTTTGATATCCATTTGTAAAGCGGTTATACCTTTTTCAGAACCTGCCACTTTAAAGTCCATGTCTCCCAAGTGATCTTCATCACCCATGATGTCGGAAAGAACAACAAACTTGTCACCATCTTTAATCAATCCCATTGCAATACCGGCAACAGGTGCATCAAGTTCAACGCCGGCATCCATTAATGCCAGACTACTGCCACAAACTGAAGCCATAGAACTTGAACCGTTTGATTCCGTAATTTCAGAAACAACACGAATTGCATAAGGAAATTCTTCCATATTAGGCATAACACCTAAAATACCACGCTTGGCTAAACGACCATGACCAATCTCACGACGTTTTGGCGTACCAACACGGCCGGTTTCATTTACACAGAATGGAGGGAAGTTGTAATGGAACATGAAAGGATCTTTGAAAGAACCTTCAATGGCATCAATAATTTGTGCATCACGTTGTGTACCTAAAGTAACAACAACAATCGCCTGTGTTTCACCACGCGTAAACAATGCAGAACCATGTGTACGAGGCAATATGCCTGTTTCAACAGTAATAGGACGAATCGTTTTTGAATCACGACCATCAATACGATTTTCGCCTGACAATACACTACTACGAACAATATGACTTTCCAGTGCTTCGATAGCACCAACAATTACAGCGGCAGACCATTGAGTGTCTTCACCTTCGGTCATACCTTCAACAACTTCTTTCTTGATTTCACTTAAACGTTCTTTACGTTCAAGTTTATCCTGAATGCTATAAGCTTCACGAACCAGATCACCGGCACGCGACTGAATTTCATTTTCAAGTGCTTCGTCTTTTTCTTTCGCAACCCAATCCCATGATTTCGTATTTGCTTCTTTAGCTAACGCTCTTATGTTTTCAATAACTACTTGAAACTGTTCATGACCAAACATGACAGCACCTAACATAATGTCTTCAGATAACTGCTTTGCTTCAGACTCAACCATCAACACTGATGTATCGGTACCGGCAACGACCAGTTCCAGCTGAGAGCCTTCTAACTCTGTTAGAGAAGGATTGAGTACGTACTGCCCATCGATATAACCAACACGTGCCGCGCCTACAGGTCCACTAAAAGGTGCACCAGATAGACTAATTGCTGCCGAAGCACCAATGATTGCCGGGATATCAGGATTAATATCTGGATCAAGTGACATGACAGTCACAATGATTTGGATTTCGTTTTTAAATCCTTTGGGGAAAAGAGGTCGAATAGGTCTATCAATTAATCGACAGGTTAAAGTTTCTTTTTCAGAAGGACGACCTTCTCTCTTAAAAAAGCCACCAGGTATTCTACCTGCAGCATAATTCTTTTCTTGATAATCAACGGTTAAAGGAAAAAAGTCTTGCCCTTCCCTTGCTTCTTTTTTAGCCACACAGGTGACCAATACAACGGTGTCTCCCATACTGACCATAACAGCACCGGATGCTTGTCTGGCTATTCTGCCTGTTTCTAAAGTGACTTTATGCTTACCGAATTGAAATTCTTTTGTTACCACGCTCATGGATTTTCCCTAACAACTTATGTTGATTTAATAAAAGATAATTTTGATTTTATAAAACATTAAAACCCGCAGTAGCGGGTTTAGTGTTTGGTTCCTCATTGGCGAATGCCAGAAAGAATATTATTTACGTAGACCAAGACGGCTAATCAAATCGCGATAACGATTAAGATCTTTGCCTTTCAGGTAATCAAGCAACTTACGTCTTTGATTTACCATGCGTAAAAGACCTTGTCTTGAATGATGATCTTTGACGTGTTCTTTGAAATGACCCGACAAATCAGTAATGCGAGACGTCAACAAAGCTACCTGGACTTCCGGAGAACCAGTGTCATTTGTTCCAAGCTGATAATCTTTAACTATCCCCGCCTTATCTTCACAACTTAATGCCATATTCAAATACTCCACTCTCTGCTATATCAAATTTGCGCGTATTGTACCCGCGCGTATCCACTGTAACAAGCGAAACATCGAAATTTTCGGCCTATCCATTAATTTCTGTTTCTGCTTTATTAATCAAACGTTTAGGTGCGAGACGACCGTCGTCAGCAACCTCACCCAAACCAAGAAATTCATCTGACTTGTTATATATTCTTAATCGTCCTGTTTTAGGTAGTCCTGAGACCGTTACTGCCTGTCCCTGACAAAGATAGAAAGCCACATCATCAGACAGTCTAACCTCAGGAAAATCCATCAACGCCAGATCCATAGGTAACAATAGATTATCAAGCTGCTCAAAACCTTGATCTGCAATATCTTGCAGTTCTGCCGGGGTTATCATCTGCAATTCCTTGAAAGGGCCTGCTTTGAGTCTACGTAAAGTAAGAATATGAGCACCGCAACCAAGTTCCTTACCTATATCTTCTGCCAAGGTTCGGATATAAGTTCCTTTAGTACAAGACACCTCAATTTCAAATTCATCATGAGTAAAGTCGAGTAGTTTTATACTATGAATGGTGATAGTTCTAGCCTTACGCTCTACCTCAATACCTTGGTAAGCTAATTCATACAGACGTTTACCATTATGCTTAAGCGCGGAATACATTGGCGGAACTTGCTCGATTTCACCCATAAATTTTTTAAACGCTTGCTGCAATTTTGATTCTGATATTTCAGGAACAGCCTGTTCCGTTACCACTTCACCAGCAGCATCTCCTGTAGTGGTCATGATTCCTAACTTACAGCGAGCTCGATAAGTCTTATTCGAATCTAATAGATAAGCAGAAACTTTGGTCGCCTCACCCAGGCAAATGGGTAATAAACCTGTCGCAGGCACATCCAGGTTTCCGGTGTGACCGGCTTTATTCGCATTGTAGAGCCGCTTAACGTGTTGTAATGCACCGTTAGAACTCATGCCAGCCGGTTTATCTAATACAAGAATACCGCTGATATCTCTACCACGTTTTTTTCTTTGTCTGGACATTTTAAAACTTAACGGTGTTTAACTAGAGGGCTCGTCATCACTCTGACTATCAGTTTGACTGACTGAATTAATAATATCGGTAAGACGTTGAGCACGTTCAATTGATTCATCATATTTAAAACGAAGCGTAGGCACGCCTCTTGATGTCAACATATGAGATATTTCCTGTCGAAAAAAACCTTTCCTTTCATTCAACTCCGCAACTAATTTTTCTTTTGTCTGCATGGACGCAGATAAGGGCGATTCGCCTAAAGCGCCTACGTTGGTGTCGCGAACTGAATCGCTTGCTTGCGTGGAGGCTGATAAAGATGATTCGTCGGAATCTGAATCGTTAGATTCACTACTTAATACTGTAATGTAAATAGTAGCACTGCCTAAATCGGGACTCACATCAACATTCGTCAACGTGATCATGCCATATTGATTCATGGGGAATTCCTGTTGAACTAAAACAGAAAGTTCTTCTTTTATAAATTGGGCAACGCGTTGATGACGCCCGAATTCTTTTGGCATAATTTAATAATTAGATAGTACGTTCGACACTAATTCGTTCGAACACTTCAATCTGATCACCTGGTTGTACATCGTCATAGTTTTTAACACCAATACCACAATCCGTGCCTGACTTAACTTCATTCACATCATCTTTAAAACGACGCAATGACTCAAGTTCGCCTTCATAAATAACCACGTTATCTCGCAATACACGAATAGGATTATTTCGATTAACGCGTCCGGATGTCACCATACAGCCGGCAATATCGCCAAACTTGGGTGAACGAAAAACTTCGCGTACTTCGGCAACACCTGTGATTTGTTCACGTATATCAGGAGAAAGCATGCCACTAAGAGCTGCTTTAACATCATCAATAACATCATAAATGATACTGTAATAGCGCAGATCAATACCTTCCGCATCAATTAACTTACGCGCACTTGCATCGGCACGTACATTAAAACCAATTACTACAGCGCTGGATGCCATAGCAAGGTTAATATCAGATTCTGTTATTCCACCGACACCACTACTAACAATATTGACTTTCACTTCATCCGTACTTAAACGTGATAAAGCATCGACTAATGCTTCTGCAGAACCATGTACATCAGCTTTAATCAATACTGTTAATGAAGAAATTACACCTTCCTTCATTTGGTTCATGACATTTTCAAGTTTCGTTGCGTGTTGTTGCGCCATCTTCGTTTCACGATATTTGCCTTGCCTAAACAATGCAATTTCTCTTGCCTTCTTTTCATCTGGCACAACAATCATTTCGTCACCCGCGTTAGGAGTGCCTGAAAGCCCAAGAATTTCTACCGGAGTTGAAGGCCCCGCTGAAACCACTTCTTTACCAGTATCATCAATCATTGCTCTGACACGGCCAAATTCATGGCCACTCAAAACGACATCACCTTTATTTAAGGTTCCACCTTGCACAAGAACACTGGCAACGGGACCGCGACCTTTATCTAATCGAGCTTCAATAACCGCACCGGAAGCAGCACCTGTAGCAACCGCTTTTAATTCAAGTATTTCTGCTTGTAATAAAATACTTTCTAATAAGGTATCAACACCTTCACCTGTTAATGCAGACACATTTATAAATTGTGTATCGCCACCCCAATCTTCAGGGATAACTTCAAACTTTGATAATTCCTGCTTAACACGATCAGGATCAGCATTCTCTTTATCAATTTTATTAACAGCAATGATAACAGGCACTTTAGATGCTTTGGCATGCTTAACCGCTTCTTCTGTTTGAGGCATAACACCATCATCAGCTGCAACAACAATAATAACAATGTCTGTTACCTTCGCACCGCGAGCACGCATAGCTGTAAATGCTTCATGCCCAGGTGTATCAAGAAAAGTGATTTCACCATTGTCCGTACTAACACGATAGGCGCCGATATGTTGAGTAATACCACCTGCTTCACCCGCCGCAACTTTGCTTTGACGAATATAATCAAGCAAAGAAGTTTTGCCATGATCAACATGCCCCATAATAGTAACAACAGGCGCTCGAGTAACTTGTTCACCTTCTTGTTGCGTTGCCTGAATCATTTCTTCTTCAAGTGCATTTTCTTTTTTCAATCGAGGGTTATGCCCCATCTCTTCAACAACAATCGCCGCTGTATCTTGGTCAATGATTTGATTGATTGTTGCCATCGTGCCAAGTCCCATCATAACTTTGATGACCTCAGAACTTTTAACTGACATACGTTGCGCTAAATCAGCTATCGATATACTTTCGGGGACATCAATATCTTTTATGACAGGTGTTGTTGGTTTTTCAAAACCATGTTGTTGATTACCCGATTGCTGTACAACTGATTGTCTCTTTGGCTTCTTATTGCGTCGTCGACCTGAACCTTTTGTTGCTACATGTAGTTCTTGTCGGCCATGACGTGTACGTTCTTTTTTATCCTTATCTTTACCGGATGATTTCTTTTCATCTTTTTGTTCCACAACTGGAGATGGAGATGCCGGAGTTGGTTCACTTGAAGTTACGCTGGCTTTAGTTACAACAACTACTTCTGCTGCTTTTGTAGCTTCTTCAGCCGCTTTTGCTTTAGCATTTTCACTTTCAATTCTAGCTCCCTCAGCTACTACCTGTTCTGCTAATTTAGCTGCTTCAGCTTCCTGTACTGCTAATAATTTTGCCGCTTCAGCTTCTTCTTCCTGCTTTAATGTTTCGGCAAGATCTCCACGTTTTGCATAAGTACGCTTCTTACGAAATTCAACATTAACTGTTTTTGATTGAGGCTTTGCTCTGCCTTGAGTGGCGACATTAACTTTAAGCTCGCTCGTCGTTTTTCGTCGTAAGGTTATTTTTTTTGTTTCAGAACCCTCACCTTTACCGTGTTTTTTTCTTAGAAAAGCCAATAATTCGGATTTTTCAGCATCGGAGATAATCTCGTCAGCTTTCTTTTTAGGAAGTCCTGCCTCAACCAATTGTTCCTGGATGCGCTCAACAGTCGCACCTACATCGGCGGCAAATTCACTAATAGTTACTTCAGGCATTAATTAACATCCTCATCACTTGATTCTTCAGATTCAAACCAGGGAATTCGTGCCGTCATAATTAACTTTCCGGCGGTTTCTTTATCAAGCTTGGTTATCTCCATTAATTCATCAACTGATTGTTCAGCCAGATCATCCATGGTTACCACACCTTTACTCGCCAATTCATTAGCCAACAATTCATTCATGCCTTCCATCGTCAGCAGATCTTCAGCGGGTTTAGCGTCACTTAATTTTTCTTCATTAGCAATAGCGCGGGTCAACATAATGTCATTTGCACGTCCACGTAATTCGCTGACTAATTCAGCATCAAATTCTTCAATTGCCAGCATTTCTTTTTCTGGTACATAGGCAACTTCTTCTACACTTGAAAAACCTTCTTGCACAAGTATAAGCGCCATCTCTTCATCAACATCAAGTTGTTCCATAAACATGGCTTGTAATGTTTCTGCTTCAGCTTCACTCTTTTCATCAGCTTGTTCAACTGACATGACATTCAATTGCCAGCCGGTTAATTCACTTGCAAGCTTCACATTTTGTCCGCCTCGGCCAATCGCTTGAGATAAATTTTCTTCGGCAACAGCAACATCCATTGTGTGTTCATCTTCATCAACCATGATCGATGCAACTTCAGCAGGCGCCATTGCATTTATAACGTACTGGGCTGGATTTTCATCCCAAAGAATAATGTCGACGCGTTCACCACCCAATTCATTAGAAACGGCCTGTACTCTGGAACCGCGCATACCGACACACGCACCGATAGGATCAATTCTTGGATCATTTGCTTTAACAGCGATTTTCGCTCGGGCACCCGGGTCTCTTGCACCATTGATAATATCAATCATGCCTTCGTTTATTTCTGGCACTTCAATTTTAAATAAATCGATCAAAAGTTCCGGCGCAGTACGACTCAAAAATAATTGCGGGCCACGTGTGACTTCTGGCTTAATTTCTTTCAAAAAGGCACGAATACGATCGCCCGGGCGAATTGCTTCACGAGGGATCAATTCCTCTCTGGGAATAAAGCCTTCTGCATTATTACCAAGATCAAGAATGATACCGCTACGCTCTGCACGTTTAACAACACCGCTAACCATTTCACCAACGCGACTTTCATAAGCATCTAGCACTTGCGCACGTTCTGCTTCTCTCACTTTTTGTACAATTACTTGTTTTGCCGCTTGTGCTGCAATTCGACCAAACTCTACCGAAGCCATCGGCTCTTCTATAAATTGCCCAATTTCTATGTCCTGAGTTTTTTCTTTTGCATCTGACAGGGATATTTGTCTCGTTGGCGCTTCAAGCGACTCAGGATCATCATCTACAACTTCCCAACAGCGGAACGTATTATAATCACCCGTTTCACGATCAATAGAAACGCGTGCTTCCAAATCTTCACGGTTTCGTTTTTTAGTTGCACTTACTAGTGCAGCTTCAATCGCTTCAAAAATGATGTCTTTAGCAACACCTTTTTCGTTACTTACCACATCAACTACCATTAATATTTCTTTATTCATTTACTTTACTCATTAATATGAATCAAAACTGTGGAACCAAACGCGCACGTTCTATTAATCTAAATGGCACGTTATATTCCTCATTATCACACTCAATGACGACTTCTTCGTCATCAACTGCTTTTAAAATTCCTGCGAAACGTTTTCTGTTGTCATATTTCTCATACAACCTCAGCTTGATCGTTTCTCCAATTACCTTCTTAAACTGCTCTACTGTAAACAAAGGCCTATCCAGACCCGGAGATGAAACTTCCAGATCGTAATTTCCCCTTATCGGATCTTCTACATCAAGCACAGCTGAAAGTTGTCGACTCACTGCAACACAGTCTTCAACAACTATCCCACCCTCTTTATCGATATAGACTCGCAATATCGAACCATGAGTACTTTGATTTAGTTCGATACCAAGCAATTCATAACCTAACGCAGCTACTTCGCTCTCGAATAAATCGAGTAAGACCTGATTTTGTCTATACATAAGCCTAAAACAAAAAAGGGGCTCAAGGCCCACTTATTTAAAACAAAAATTCAACGATAATTATAGCCAGTTTGTATAAGGTATGCCACAAAGCCATATTTGACTGACCAATTAGCATTCACTATATCGTCGCTTCAGACGTCCTCGGTAACTTACTCCCTGAGTTACTCTACCTCCTGCATCCATGCAGTCGTGTCTTCTCGCGACATACTATCCATCTATGGACATAAAAAACCCCCAATGCAGGGGCTTAATAATTCTGAAAAATAACCAAATTCCCACACTGAAAATTGGTAGCGGGGGCAGGATTTGAACCTGCGACCTTCGGGTTATGAGCCCGACGAGCTGCCAGACTGCTCCACCCCGCATCAGAGGCCGCGAATAGTACAGTGCCGCTTGATGATTTTCAAGGCACTTTATGCGTTTGATTTAATTAGTAATAGCTAAGTATCACTTAATCTCACTGGAACCCGTTTAGAACCCCAGTTTCCGTGTTCCGACTCAAATACGCCGACACAAATAGTATCGCATTTAGGACAGGTTCCGCCCTGATTTAAAGACCAGTTTTTAATCTCATACCAATCACGAATGATTAATTCTTCACCACATTTATAACAGTACGTCGTATCGCCTTCAGGGTCATGGACATTTCCGGTATAAACATAATGCAAGCCATTCATAATGGCGATTGACCTCGCCTTTTGTAAAATGCCTAAGCTAGTTCGCGGTTTATCCCGCATCTTCCAATCAGGATGAAACGCTGTGAAATGTATTGGTACATCAGGGCCTAACTCTGAAAATATCCACTCAGTCATTTGGTTAATCTCCTTTTCAGAATCATTTTCGCCCGGAATAATGAGATTAGTAATTTCAAACCAGACATCTGTTTCATGCTTTAAATATGACAATGTTTCCAAGACAGGCGCGAGATGGCTTCCGGTAATCCGATGATAAAACTTTTCAGTGAATGCTTTTAAATCGATATTGGCAGCATCTATATGTTTATAAAATTCTGTTCTCGGCTCAGGCATCACATAACCTGCTGAAACTGCTACAGTTTTTATATCAATTTCATGGCAAGCATCGGCGACATCAATCGCATATTCGTGGAAAATAACAGGGTCGTTATAAGTAAACGCAATACTTCGGCAGCCAGTATTTTTTGCTGTAAGCGCTAATTTTTCCGGGCTAGCGGCATCTGCCAGAGTATCCATCTGTCTTGATTTACTGATATCCCAGTTCTGGCAAAATTTACAAGCCAGATTACAACCGGCTGTACCAAAGGAAAGTACGGGCGTTCCTGGGTAAAAATGATTTAATGGTTTCTTTTCTATGGGATCGATACAAAAACCACTGGAGCGTCCATAAGTCGTTAAAACAATTTGATCGTCTTCACAGGCACGCACGAAACACAGCCCGGATTGACCATTTTTCAATTTACATTCTCGTGGACAAAGATCGCACTGAATACGACCATCCTCGAGTTTATGCCAATATTTAGTTTTAACTGTTTGCATAATTTCTAACAACAAATGTCTATAGCATAATATTAGTCTTATAATTAAACCTATATGAGCCAAACATCAATTAATCAACGTCCTCTTTCTATTAGACCGACAGCGGTCGCGGGTAGTTTTTATCCTAAAAATGCCGGTCAGCTAAATAGTATGCTGGACGAATATTTATCGATAGAAACAATCGATATTCCTGCTCCAAAAGCAATCATTGCACCTCATGCAGGTTATATCTACTCAGGTAAAACTGCTGCCAGTGTTTATTCCAATATTGAAAAACTAAAATCACAAATTACTCGCGTCGTTTTATTAGGACCGACACATCGAGTTTATGTGAAAGGTATTGCATTACCCAGTAACTCACATTTTGCATCACCACTTGGTAATGTCCCGATTGAAACAGAGGCGTTAAAAAAAATTAGTGCGCATTCATTTGTACAATATCTGGATGCAGCACACGAACAAGAACATAGTCTCGAAGTACATATTCCTTTTTTACAAAAAATATTAAATGATTTTACTTTGTTACCCATATTAGTTGGCGACGCCACACCCGAACAAACTTCAACAATACTTGAAGAACTCTGGGGCGGCACTGAAACATTAATCGTTATCAGTTCTGATCTTAGTCACTATCTGGATTATGAGTCGGCTCGTAAAATTGATACTGACACAACACATTTAATAGAAAACTTTGACTACAAAAATATTGGCTCAAACCAGGCCTGTGGTTGTATGCCTATACGCGGTTTATTAAAGCTTGCTCAAGAAAAGAATATGTCTATTCAAACTGTAGACTTATGTAACTCAGGTGATACAGCAGGAAGCAAAGATCGTGTTGTTGGTTATGGCGCTTATGCTTTATTCGAAAACAGAATACTTAATAAAGATAACGAAGCAGTTATATTCGATGTCATACATAAAAGTATTGAACAAGGATTAGAAACCGGAAAAGCATTTGAGCCTGAAATAGAAGGCATTTCGGAGGATCTGAAGAAAAATTACGCTGTATTTATTACACTAAAATTGAATGGCCAATTACGCGGATGCATAGGCACGACTGAAGCACACATGTCTTTAATAAATGCAGTCGCTCAATACGCTTATGCTGCGGCATTTTCTGATCCGCGTTTTAAGTCGCTTACTGCTGAAGAATATAAACACGTCGAAATTAGTTTATCGATATTAACACTTGCCGTGCCATTTCCCTTTAATGACGAACAAGATTTAATTAATAAATTACGACCAGATGTTGATGGATTAATCATTTCAAAAAACAATGCGCGAGCAACTTTTTTACCCGTCGTATGGGAATCGTTAAAAGACCCTAAACAATTTCTTAATGAGTTAAAAAGGAAAGCAGGAATACAACCATCAGATGCACCTGATAAGGCATGGCGTTATACTGCCGAATATTATAGTTAAGTGAATTAATTTACTGACAAGAACCTACTGAACCTTTTTTACACAATTTTCCATCAGTCCATATCGTATTATCAAAACGGGTATTGTTCATATTCGCACCTGCCAACATAGCACCGCTTAAATCAGCATAAGACAAATCAGCATCTTCTAGATTCGCATAACGCAAATCGGTTTGCTTTAAATTTGCACCAATTAAACGAACACCTTCAAGATTTGCATAACTTAAATCACTGGATTGAATTTCTGCATAAGCCATATCTGATCCAGAAAGATTAGCGCCTAATAGATTTGATTCATTTAGTATAGCATCCGTTAAAATAGCTGACTCAAGATTTTGATTCTCAGCGTTTAAATTAATAAAATGACAATGATGCCAATTCACACCAACACTTGCCGGCAATGAACAATCAACTAGCTCATTCTGTTTTTGAGGCTTTAAAACAAATCCGAATACAACGATCACGATTACCAATAGTGCAATAGAAAACGTCGGTAATTTCGGACGCTTAAATTTATTTTTATACGACTCACTCAGCGATTTTCTATTTTCTCTGTGAACCAACATCACTTCAGATTCAGTACCACGACGTTCTCTTGTTTGTCGTCGTTCATTAGCCATATTTTCTTTCTGTTGTCGTTTTTCTGAAACTCGCTCATCTACCTGTATTTTTGTGACTTCTAATTTATCTTTATCGACTGGCATTTCTAACATGACCTCAGGATAAAGCTCTCGATGTTTGGACACTTTTCGCCAATTCTGCTCATCCGGGCTTAATTCATCATCTGGATGTAATCGCCCTAGCAGAATATTTCGCGTAATTTGCGCAGATAAAAATGGGCCTTTTATTTCGCCATTTCTTCTTACAAACCATAGTCTTCGTTCTGACAAGCGAATTTCTCCAATTCAATCAAAAAGTACAAAAAACAGGTCAAGTTTCATGCCAAATTGACGTTAACTGGTAATGGATATTCAATCGGCAATTCTATCTACCCCATTATCAGTTAAAGCAACGCAACTGAACTTATCTCAATGGTTTATTGGCCAAGTATTGAATGCGGCCGTGACAGAACGTAAATCGGCAGACACCTTTATTCTGCAAATAGGAAACCAGCAGATTGAAGCAAAAACAAATCAAAGCAAACCACTCAATGTAGGCGAACAATTAAAACTCGTTGTCGAGAAACAGGACAACCCTATTATTCTTAAGGTCTTGCAACAAAATACATCCAAAGTTACTCACGAAGTAAAACAACAGTTACTTCGAGAAAGCATGCCAAAACAAGCTGGCATGGAAAAATTAACGAGCGTATTAAATCAGGTTTCTAATAACATTAAAGAAGCTATTAAAATGTTACCTATGCCAATAGAGCAACAATTTAAAAAATTAATTGAACACTTGCCAACAAAAAGCAATTTAAATAATGAAGCCGGTTTGAAAGCGGCAATAAAAAATTCAGGAATATTTCTTGAAGCAAAATTACTGACTGAAGTAAGCAATAACAAATCTGACCCACTATTAAAAACGAATGAACAAACTACAAGGCAATCGTCAAACACTGCATTAACTCAATTACCAAAACAGGAAATCACAAAAGATCTGAAAACTAATTTGTTACAGCTCTCTGATGCCATAAGCAAATACAAACAAAGCACTGAAGCAAAAGAACATATATTTATTAAACAAACACAAACAACAACATCAAATGCTACGGAAAATTTAGCCGCAAAAAATAAAAACACAGCCAAGCCAATTGAGCTTGCTATGAAAGCAAATATTGAAGCAATCAATAAACAAGTTGAATCATCTGTTGCACGCATAGAAGTCAATCAATCAAAAGCGATTGTCACTCATGACAATCAAACTCCGCTCTGGGCTATCGAAATGCCGGTCAAAGACAAACAGGACATTGATTTACTAAAACTCAATATCCAGGCTGACAAAGATTCAAAGTCAAAAAATGCAGAAGAACAATTATGGACAACTCATTTAAACATTAACTTTGAAAATGTAGGCACAATTTCAGCAAGATTGTCCGTTATTAATAAAGAAGTGAATGCGATACTTTGGTCAGAAAATGGAACATTAAGTAATCTCATTAATGACAATTTATTTCTACTTAATAAGCAAATCGAAAAATGCGGTTTGTCGACAGGAACTATTGTTTGTTTAGAGGAAACTCCTGTTGAGGAAGACATACCTTACACAGGACATAACCTTATTAATATCACCATATGACTGATTTAATAGAAACGCCAAACAAAGTCGTTGCGCTAAACTACGATGGTATTACAGCGCCTATTTTGTCTGCCAAGGGAACTGGCGAAATCGCTGATCAAATTATTGCTCTGGCAAAAGAACATAATATTCCGATACGAGAAGAACCTGATTTAGTAAATATATTAACCAAACTAAAACTGGATGAAGAAATTCCTCGAGAACTCTATGTCGCTGTTGCAGAAATCATTGCTTTTGCTTACATGATTAAAGGCAAAGTACCAAATCACGCCTGACCTGATTGTTTATTTCTCGCTTCATTCGCTTTTTTCTCATCGCCCAAATTATCGTAAGCTGCAGCAATTAAAGCCCAATTATCAGATTTTAGTTGTTTGTTATTAGCTGCCAAGGCATTCGACTTTCTTGCCATAACTATCGCCTGTTGCCATTGTTGCTGTTGCATGCGAACAACGGCAAGACGATGCCACAACAAGGCATTCTTGGGTTCAATACGAAGCGCACGTTCTATTGTCGCTGCTGCTTTTTCGCTTTGCCCTTGCTTTGAAAACTGATCCGCTTCATTAAGCAATGCAACAATAACAGGTTCTTTTTGTTTATCTGCGGCTTTGTTTTTTTGCTGAGTGGCGGCTTCTGGATTCTCAGTTAACGATGGTCTATTTTCAATCAGTGCATTCCGTTCTTCAACCGGAATTAATTCAACTGATTTTGTTGCTTGTTCTGCACAAGCAGATAAAAACAGCGTGATTAAGATTAAAGAGAGTCTTTGCATATTCATAATATCTTTCTTAATTTAAATGTACTTAAAAACAATTAATATAATTGGGCACGTATTTTTTTACAAAGGGATACGCTTTTATCTTGTTACAACTCTCTGCTGGATTACTCATATCAGGAAACTCGTACCACTCAATTTCTTCAGGCTCGACCAAAATTAATGGTTCCGGTTTTATTTTCTTCATTACATCGAGCCATATCTGCATTGCACCTGTTGAGCCTGTCAGTTTAGCGGTTTGATTATCATCACGTCCAACCCAAACTACTGCCAGCAAACGATCGCCGAAACCCGCAAACCAGCTATCTCTCAGGGCATTCGTTGTTCCGGTTTTGCCAGCCAATGGCATTAAAGAAGGTAACTCTCGCGTCAATCGTTTGGCTGTTCCATTTTGAACTACTTCTGTTAATAAATATTGTGTTAAAAATGCTGTTTCCGGTTCGATATACTCACGCACGTCTAAATCATAACGCCGTAAAGGTTTGCCATCTTTATCCAACACTGCACGAATTGTTTTCAACGGAATTTGCAAACCACCACTGGCAATCGTTTGATACATTTGCGTCACCTCATAAGGAGACAAATTTATCGAGCCAAGCAAGATTGAAGGAAGTTTGGGAATATTTGAAGTGACACCTAAATTTCTTAATGTCTGAATCACATTTTCCAGGCCAAGTGCCATTCCTAAACGTACAGTAGAAATATTATATGACTTGGCGATAGATCTGACTAAGGGGACGTTCCCATGCGTTTTATTATCATAATTACTTGGCGTCCATGATTTACCGTTCTTTTGTTTTAATACAAGCTGTGAATCATCAAGCGTACTGAGCACATGATATTTATCAGACTGTTGTAAAGCGGTCATATAAATTGCAGGTTTAACCAAGGAACCTATCGGTCTTCTTGCATCAAGCGCACGATTAAATGCATTTTGACTCTTATTCCTGTCTCCAACCAGGGCGAGTACTTCACCGTTATGTTGCTCAACCATAACTAATGCGGTTTGAAGCTCGCCTGATTTAAATCCTCTTTCCTTATCCAGTTTCGTCAAACTGAATTTGACACTATTTTGCGCTGCTTCTTGTTTACTAACATCAAGTGTCGTGTGTATTTGCAAACCTTCATTTCTAAGATCATCAATTCGATAATCTCGTTTAATATGTCGTCTGACCAAATCAAGATACGCCGGATATTTTGCGCTACTCCAGTTCGGTTTTTTCACAACGCCTAATGATGTTGCTGCTGCTCTTTTAAATTCTGCGGCACTAATAAATTCTTGTTCATGCAATAACTGTAATACCAGATTGCGACGATCTAATGCTCTTTGCGGATTTTTTCGCGGATTATAATAAGACGCACCTTTTACCAAGCCAACTAATAATGAAATCTCTGCAATGTTTAACTCGTTTAAAGGCTTGGAAAAATAAAATTCTGCTGCAGTGCCAAATCCATGAATACTGCGCGCACCATTTTGACCCAAATAAATTTCGTTAACGTAGGCAGCGAGAATACTTTCTTTCGTATAGTGATACTCAAGCATTAAAGCCATGATCATTTCATTCAACTTACGTGAATAGGTTCGTTCACGTGTCAAAAACATATTTTTTATGAGTTGTTGCGTCAAGGTACTACCGCCTTGTGCAATTTTACCGGCTAACAGATTGGCAAAGATCGAACGCAAGATGCCTTTAGGATCTATCCCGACATGTTCAAAAAAATCTCTATCTTCTATAGAAATTAAAGCTTTTATTAAGGCATTTGGTATTTCTTCATAGGCAATAAGCACTCGATCTTCATCGTCCAACGGGAATATTTTTCCAATTAATGCCGGACTTAACCTGACTATCTGCACTGCTTCGCCATTATCCAATGCGGTAATTTTTGTGATATTACCGTTACCAAGTTGAATTCGTAATTTTCTCGCTTGTTCAGCACCATCCCAGTAATCAAAGTCCCGCGTGTATAAATTTATGACCGATGCACGACTATTAAATTGACCTGGTTTCGTTAATTTTTTAACAGCCTCATAACTCGCATTCTGTAATTGTTCTATTATTTCTTTTTGCTCAAATTCTCTGCCCGCATAAAGTTCGACAGGTTGTGCATAAACTCTGGCAGGAACAGACCAGCGTTTTCCTTCAAATTCTTTCCTGATTTGAAAATCAAGCCAGACACAATAAGAAAGAAGCAAACATCCTAGGATAACTATTAACTGAATCATCCAAAGTTTGAGTAAGGATTTCTTTTTTATTTTAGTTTGAGGCTTTCGCTTAGGAGTGGTTTTTCGTTTTTTGACCATGAAATAGCGTTATTTTGAGGAATATTTTAGTGACTATGTCGAAAATACGGGATGCGTTCAAGGAAGGTGGTATCGAAAACACCGCCGTCGCTCCTGCGCGTCCTGCGCCCGCGACGTACCGTACAATCCTGTACATAAAAAAAAGCCCCGTAAAACGGGGCTTTATAATTTCTAGCAAAACTCTCACTTATAATTTCAGTAAGCTTTCTACTAACGCCTTGCGGCGCTTTTTTCTTGCTTCAATGACTGCTCTGGCCTTTTCTCTGCGTTGTTTATCACGCTGACCTGAGGTCATTTTCCGCTTTTTATCTTCTTCTAGATTTTTTTTTGGCTTTTTTCTTAGCCTTTTTCTTAGAAGACTTTTTCTTAGCTTTTTTCTTGGCTACTTTTTTCTTAGCCTTTTTCTTAGCTTTTTTCTTAGCCTTTTTCTTAGAAGACTTTTTCTTAGCTTTTTTCTTGGCTACTTTTTTCTTAGCCTTTTTCTTAGAAGACTTTTTCTTAGCTGTCTTCTTCTTTGCTGTCTTCTTCTTTGCTGTCTTTCTCTTTGCAGTCTTCTTCTTTGCTTTTTTCTTGGCCATAGTTAGAGACTCCCCTAAACTGAATAATTTAATTTAACAAAATGTATACATAACATTAAACAAACACAGGGCAATTATAGTCATGTTTTATCTTTTTACTATAATTTTTTAAAAATAATTTTTATTGTATACAAAAAAAATGTATTCTTTAATGTAAATACGCAACAAAACATACTTTTTGAAGTATAAAAATTAAAAAATTACGTTAACTGAGACAGTATATCTTTCGTTACATCTTTAACATCTTGCATACCATTTACACTGACATATTTTATATTCGCATCATTTTGATTTGATACTTTCGTGTAAAATTTTATTAACGGTGATGTTTGATCGTGATAAACATTCAAACGTTTTCTAACAGTCTCTTCTTGATCATCATCTCGTAAAACCAAGTCTTCACCAGTGACATCATCCTTACCTTCAACCTTGGGAGGATTAAACTCGATGTGATAGGTTCGTCCCGATGGCAAATGCGCTCTGCGACCGCTCATACGCTTGATTATGGGCTCATCTTCTACTTTAATTTCAATAACATAGTCCACATCTATATTAGATGACGCCATAGCCTCTGCCTGTACAATCGTGCGCGGGAAACCGTCAAATAGATAACCATTGATACAGTCATCTTCACTAATGCGTTCCTTAACTAAACCTATAATTAATTCATCTGAAACAAGTCCGCCTGCATCCATTACCTTCTTTGCTTCAAGTCCTAATTCAGTACCTGCACTCACTGCAGCACGTAACATATCGCCTGTTGATATTTGCGGAATGTTATATTTTTCTTTTATCAGATTTGCTTGAGTACCCTTACCTGCACCTGGTGGTCCTAACAAAATTATTTTCACTTTTACTTCCCCTCGTTCTATTACTACAATATATTTATATATTTTTAAAAATAGGACATAAAAACCGATGAAGATCGAAATTGATAGAGAAAATTCCACTTCAAATAAAATTATTTCCTATTCTGACGACTCATTTACGTTAAAAAACAAACTTATTAAATCAAATTTCGTTATTTCAAAAGATAATTTGATTGAACATTGGTCAGTAAGCTCATACCAAAATCTTGCATTGCAACACATGGATCCTATTATTGAATGGCAACCCGAAGTTATATTACTCGGCACAGGAAAAGAATCCGGCTTTCAAAACTATGAATTACTGTCTTATATCACCTCAAAAAATATTGGTTTGGAAATAATGAACACGGGTGCTGCCTGTCGTAGCTATAATTTACTGATTGATGAAGGCAGAAATGTCGTTGCCTGCTTGTTTTTACCCTCTATTTAGCTCTCCATATTCAATGTATCGAGAGAGAAACCCTCTCTTGATAATATTTGCTTCAGTCGCTTAAGAGCTTCTATTTGTATCTGTCTGACTCGTTCTCGTGTTACACCTAGCTCATTACCTATCTCTTCCAGTGTAGCGACTTCTCTGCCATGTAATCCAAAACGGTGCTCGACAACAGCACATTGCTTGTCAGTCAGTAAACTTAACCAGGTATCGATGTGTTCTCTTACATCACTGTTCTGCAATAATAAGGAAGGATCAAGATTTTGCTCGTCTGGCAATGTATCTAACAAAGATTTATCCGGATCATAGGGACTGGGAGAATCTACTGAGGTTTCGCGTTCATATAATCCCAACATACGTTTAACATCATCGATGGGTTGATCGAGCATATCTGCAACATCTTGCGAAGTAGGTTCACGATCCAGAGTTTGAGAAAGCTTTCGTGCAGCGCGCAAATAAATATTAATTTCTTTTACGACGTGAATAGGTAACCGAACCGTACGTGTTTGATTCATTAATCCGCGTTCAATAGTTTGTCTAATCCACCATGTTGCGTAAGTTGAAAAACGAAAGCCTCTTTCCGGATCAAATTTTTCCACGGCGCGAATCAAGCCAAGATTACCTTCTTCAATCAAATCAAGCAGCGCTAAACCCCGATTCATATAACGACGAGCGATTTTTACAACCAGGCGTAAATTACTTTCAATCATGCGCTTTTTCGCGCTTTCATCGCCTTTTAATAATTTACGTGAATAATAAATTTCTTCTTCTGCAGTTAATAAGGGAGAAAAGCCAATTTCATTTAAATATAAGCGAGTAGCGTCCATATCACCCGCAGAAACGGATCCGCTATCTGGTTCAATTTGTTTTTTCTTCGAAGGCGCTTTAATTGCTTCGTCAACTTCGACATCATCTTTATCTTTATCTTTATCTTTATCTTTATCTTTATCTTTATCAATCAATTGAACATCATCAATATCACTATCATCTATGTCACTATCATCTATGTCACTATCATCTATGTCACTATCATCTATGTCACTATCATCTATGTCAGAGTTCAATTTTTTATCTTCATCTTTCATAATTGTACCGTGATTAACTCAGGCGCGTTTTTTCGGGAGATACTGGGTGGGATTAATAGGTTTACCATTCTGACGTATTTCAAAATGAAGCATAGTACGACCGGTATGATCCTGCCCCATTTCAGAGATAGCCTCTCCTGCATTCACTCTGTCACCTTCCTTGACCAAAAGTTTGCTGTTATACGCATATGCACTCAAGTACGTTTCATTGTGTTTAATGATAATAAGCTTTCCATAGCCTACAAGTCCACCTCCACTATAAACAACTTCACCGGCTGCGGCTGCTTTTACTTGCTGACCCGCACTACCCAATATATCGAGACCTTTTTTTGATGTTGGCGAATTTGATTTAACAATTTTGCCATTGCTTGGCCAAGTCCATTTAATTGGACCTTTTGGCAGTGCTGGTTTTGGCTCTGGCTTCTTAGCGGCAACACTTGGTTTTTTCTGAACTGGTATTGGTTTCTTTTTTGGTAAAACTTGTTTCGGCATTATTTTTTTAGTCGTTGTCGTTGCAGCAGGACTATTTACTGGATTTTTTAATGGCTCGCCTTGCTTTTTAAGTTCCGGCTTTAAACGAATCAATTGACTAGGGTAAATAGTGTATGGTGCTTTAACTTTATTCCAGCTTGCGACTGCCTTGTAATCAAAATTATAACGCCATGCGATTGAATAAAGCGTGTCACCTTGAGTAACAATATGATAATCCACTTTATTTTGAATAGTGGGTTTCTTTGCTGTCTTAGCTTGCGATTTATTATTTCGTTGTGTCGTTGTTGCAGGATATTCTTTAACTTCATTACGATTTGTAACAGGAGCCACGCCAGCACCCGAGCATGCCTGAAGCAATACAATAATTAACAAACAAATAACAATATTATATTGGTGACTCATCCTATCACTTTTAAACCCTGTCACTTTTAATTCGATTCAATACCACCAAGCATCGGAACAAAGCTGACTGAATCAATAATTTCTTCATCAAAACCGTCTTCCCTGCGCGTAATCAATAATAATTTCTGATCTCCCGACTTACCTACCGGAATAACTAAACGTCCATCAATAGCCAATTGTTCCTTTAATGCATCCGGCACACCAATCGGTGCGGCAGCAACAATAATACCATCAAACGGCGCGTTCGCAGCCCAACCAATATTACCATCGGCATGTTTACTGCGAATATTAGTTAAGCCTAATTTTTGAAACCGCTCGCGTGCACGTACAAGTAAACCATTTATTCTTTCAACTGTATAAACACGCTTGGCAAATTGCGCCATAATGACAGTTTGATAACCACAACCCGTGCCAACTTCCAAAACATTTTCAAGTTCCTTGTCTTCAATCAATGCTTCTGTCATTTTCGCAACAATATAAGGTTGAGAAATAGTCTGACTGAAACCTATTGGCAATGCCGTGTTCTCGTAAGCTCGTGTCGCCAAAGCTTCATCAACAAAAAGATGACGTGGAGTTTTACGAATAGCATCAAGCACGACTTCAGATTTGATACCCATATCCACCAGTGTATTGGCAAGGCGATCACGTGTTCGTTGAGACGTCATGCCGATGCCGCTGTGATCAGCCGACATCATTCCATAACCTCTATCCATTCAGATATCGTTTGTAAAAATTTGTGATGTGTTAAATCAACTTGCAAAGGCGTGATCGAAACTTTGTTTGATCGTATTGCATGAAAATCCGTTCCTTCACCTGCATCTTGTTCCTGACCTACAGGACCAACCCAGTAAACTTTGCGACCCTTGGGATCAAATGCTTCCTGCGCCGGTTCTGATTTATGTCGATTACCTAAACGAGTAACGGCAAAACCGTCTATCTGTTCGTATTTGATATCAGGAATATTGACATTCAATAACACATCATTAAATGGTTGTTGCATGATTGATTGAATAATTTTCTTAGCGACAATAGCAGCAGAGGAATAATCATCTGGTCTTACACCCGCGAGCGAAAACGCAATCGCAGGACAACCGAGAAAGCGACCTTCCATCGCCGCAGCAACAGTACCTGAATAAATCACATCATCACCCAGATTTCCGCCCGAATTAATTCCACTAATCACCATATCCGGTTCTTCGTCTAATAAACCAGTAATAGCAAGATGAACACAATCGGTTGGCGTACCATTAACATAATGAAAACCGCGACTGTCCTGTTTGATATATAGCGGTGCATCAAGAGTCAATGAATTACTCGCGCCACTACGATCTCGATCAGGAGCAACAACAGTGACCTTACCTAACTCAGCCAGCACTTCAGCCAACGCAGCTAAACCAGGAGCTTGATAACCATCATCGTTACTTAATAAGAAATGCATTTAGGAATATTAAAAATATCAGGCAAGCAAGAATTCTAATAACGCTTTCTGCGAATGCAAACGATTACCCGCTTCTTCCCAAACAACACTCTGCTGCCCTTCTAAAACATCCTCGGAAACTTCTTCACCACGATGCGCAGGCAAACAATGCATAAACAAGGCATCACCGTTAGCGCATTCCATCAAATCAGTATTAACCTGATACTTTGCAAACTTTTTCATACGTTCGTTTTGTTCTTCTTCCTGCCCCATGCTCGCCCAAACATCAGTCACAACCAAATCGGTATTCTTGGCTGCCTTCATTGGATCACGTTCAATAACAACATGCTCTTTTGTTTCATCGAGTATTTTTGCATCAGGTTCAAATCCTTCAGGACAAGCAACGATTAATTGAAAATCAAAAATCTTTGCCGCGTTCATATACGAGTGACACATATTGTTTCCATCACCCAGCCAAACTACTCTCTTACCCTGAATAGAACCGCGTTTTTCATAATAGGTTAATAAATCTGCTAACAACTGACACGGATGATAACTGTCTGATAAACCATTAATCACCGGCACATCAGAATAAGCCGAAAATTCTTCGAGCCTTTCATGCTCAAACGTTCGCAACATAATGCAGTCAACCATTTTCGATAATACACGCGCTGTATCTTTCAACGGTTCACCGCGACCTATCTGCGTTCCTGTTGGTGCAAGATAAATTGCATGGCCGCCTAATTGTGCCATACCTGCTTCAAACGAAACGCGTGTTCGTGTTGATGACTTTTCAAAAATCATTCCCAGCACACGATTCTCAAGCGTATTGTGATAGTTTTTTTCTTTGTGTTGTTTTTTTAATTCTTCCGCACGATTAATAATCGAAATCAATTCATCACGACTCAAACTATCTAGCGTTAAAAAATGTCTTGGTTTCATAGGCACACCATCAATTCAGATATTTTATGAGCAAGCCGCTCAATCTAGACACAATTTCATCAGCTTCATCATCACTGATTATTAAAGGCGGCAATAATCGAATAACATTTCCTGACGTCACGTTAATCAATAAATTTTCTTTCAATGCCAGGCCAACTAAATCGGCACAGTCCTTTTCAAGTTCGATACCTAACATCAAACCTTTGCCACGAATCTCTTTTATTCCCTTTATCGCGCTCAAATTTTGTTTTAAGCCCTCTAAGATTCGATTTCCCAACTCTTTTGCGCGTTGTTCTAACTTTTGTTCTTCTAACACTTCAATCACTGATAACGCTGCTCTTGCAGCGAGAGGATTACCACCGAAGGTTGAACCATGACTTCCTGGTTGAAATAAATCTGCGGCAACACCTCGTGCTAAACAAGCGCCAATCGGTACACCATTACCTAATGCTTTTGCCAAGGTCAAAACATCCGGTTTAATGCCTTCGTGTTGAAACGCAAACCATTCTCCCGTTCGACACATGCCAGTTTGAATTTCGTCCAACATCATCAAGCATTCATGTTCATCGCAAAATGTTCTAATCGCTTTTAAATAACCGTCATCAGGAATAACAACGCCGCCTTCACCTAAAATCGGTTCAACCATCACCGCAACAATATTGGGTGTTGTTTCGGCTATTTCATTTAATGCATCAAGATTGTTATAAGGAATATGTTTGAATCCTTGAACCAAAGGTGCGAAACCTTTTTTCACTTTTTCACTTCCGGTAGCGCTTAACGTTGCCATAGTTCGGCCATGAAAACTTTTTTCCATCACCACAATAACCGGCTCGCTAATGCCTTTATTATTAGCATAAAGACGCGCGAGTTTAATGGCCGCTTCATTCGCTTCCGCACCGGAATTTCCGAAAAACACTTTCTCCATACCCGAATGTTCAACCAGCTTTGCCGCCAGCTTTTCCTGTAAAGGAATTTTATAAATATTTGATGTATGAATTAATTTTGATGCTTGGTCAGCTATTGCAGATTGCACAGCAGGATGAGCATGTCCTAAGCCACACACAGCAATGCCACTCAAAGCGTCCAGATAGCGTTGACCGTCGACATCTGTAAGCCATGCACCTGCTCCACTTTTAAATTCGACCGACAAAGGCTGATAATTTGACATTAATGCACTACTCATCTCATTCGTACGCGTCTATTTACGCATCTCCAAAAATCGTCGCTCCGGACTCCTCGGTCTCTGTTCCAGACTCGACTCTATCGATTACGTCCTGTAATCGTGTCCTCTCGCGACATTGCCTGCATGGACGCAGGTACATAGGTACATAGGATTCGCCTAAAGCGCCTACTGTTGGTGTCAGGAACATACAATCCTGAAATTACATCCTATAAATAAACAAGCCCGGCAATAAGCCGGGCTTATAAAAAATATAGTTTACTACTTTTTACAAAGGCAACCCACCATGCCCTTGTCCTACCATACACATGAGCATGGGTATAGAAAGAAAGGTATTGGTTCTTGATGCCATCAATGCAACAAACTTGCCTTTAGCAATTTCGTCTGCAGTCGCTTCAACCATACCCAAAATCTTTTTCTGGTTTGGCCAAATTAATACCCAAACATTAAACAACATAATCGTACCCATCCAGGCACCCAAGCCGATTATCAAGCCATCGCCTTGTAATAAGAACGCATTCTTAAGACCAATACCCATGGATTCCAGTGCAGATGCCCCGGTTAACCAGGTTGCTAAGGCACCCCAACGGAACCACCACAAGGCACGAGGAGCAACATACTTATTAATCGCTGCAGGACCAGGGCCACCTTCATCAGCCAATGCTTCACCAACAGCAGGTACTTGCACAAAATTAAAATAATAAAGCAGACCAATCCAGATAACGCCAGCAAAGACGTGCAACCAGACGGTAAAAGACCATAGATTAAATGTCGTATCGCCAACCAACAACATGATAATTAATGCGGTAGCAAAACCGAGTACAAGTGTACCGTGCACAGACTTAAGTGGATTCATAATATTTTTCCCTACAATTGGTGGTAAAAAAGTTCTTAAAATATAAAGCTAATATTTGAGCGGGATTATACTGGTCTCTATGCCGGCTGACACCCCCAATCAGAAGATATTCTGTCGAAATATTGTACTTTGAACAAATATAATCAATAGCTTAGTGCTAAGATAGTGATCGGATAAGGCTTTTAGGTATAATCCGCCGCAATTGACTACTTATCCCAGACTTACATACCGAGGTACACCCAATGGAAATAATGGAAGAAATTAAAAAAACCGTCGAAGAAAACCCGATTGTGCTGTTCATGAAAGGCTCACCCGACTTCCCACAATGCGGTTTCTCAATGCGTACTTCACAAGCACTTAAAGAATGCGAAGCTGAATTCACATTCGTCGACGTAATAGCAAATCCGGAAATGCGCGCCAACCTGCCACAATATTCAAACTGGCCAACCTTCCCACAAGTCTTTATCAAAGGCGAACTCGTCGGCGGTTGCGACATCGTCATGGACTTATTTGAAAAAGGTGAATTAAAAAAAATGACGCAAGAAGCGGTAAAATAATAATAATTTAGGATGAGTTAGGTTTCTAGCTCATCCTAACTTCTTTCCTCTTACAAACATTTATTTCGCCTTCATGGCGACCTACTTTTCTTTAAAGAAAAGTAAGCAAAAGGTCGCTCCTTTGCATCCATGCAACCGCGACATTTGTGCATCCTGCACTTCAACCTTTCCCTAATATCATGGCCTACGGCTACTACCTTCGGAAGTAAACAATATTTTTAGTAATACACTACAGCACGGATTATTTAGTATACGAACTGCGACTATTTATGACATTTTTGCTCAAATTTGTTTACATGAATTCTTTAAGCAATGCCAAACAGGTACTATTGATCTTGACTCTTTAAAAACTGAATTACCAGAAGGAACTTTAACTCTTAAAATATTTACAGAACAGATCAATGAACATGGAGTTCATGCACTGGTAGAAACTAAAAGAAATGCTAACCGTTTCTTAACAAGAAATTTATTAAAAGAAACTTTTAGAGTAACTCAGTCATATTGTAAGTTAACCGAACAAAGAAGGCTGATGGAAGATGAACCTTGGTATCAATTTACACGAATAATTGTTAATTCTTGTTCACATAACTTCCGTTATGAGTTTCGTAAGTATGATAAAAAATTTCTCCCTACATCATATAAAGACATAGAAATTAATGAAGAAATGGAAGGAGCGTTAATTAGCATGCCATTACAAATATTAATTGAATTAGTTGACGAGATAATATTCTTTGCCAAAGAACGTATAACGTAATTCTAACTTTCCCCTTATGGCTTGCCGAGGCGTTGTGTTATTTCATCGGTAGAGCAACATGGATGTTGCGAGAGCACATTAGGAAAGGACGACCGCCATGGATGGCGGAAGTGTCGATTATGCAGGAGCAATAATCGACCGGAGTATGCGCGTGCCGTTGAAATAACACAACGACTCGGGTTCCCGTTAGGGCAAGACATTTGGGGTGGCCTTTATCTTCGTTAGTTCTTTTTGGCCACGCAAAAAAAGTTTTGTACATGGATGTACTTATGCTGCGATCGCATGGATGCGAAAGAGCAGCGAACTCGTCACCAGACGAAAACCAAAGCTAAAAAGAATTATTAAATAAAAAACTACTTTTTATCCTGTTCATCTAACAATCTCGCAATCTCATCTTCCCCCAATGGCTTTTTCTTTTTAATACGCAAACTTGTCTTCCATTCTTTAAAAAAGTTTTTATCAATTCGCATATTAATACCCGCTGTGACCATCATTGCAGAAAGTGCACCGAGAGCAGCAAGCGCCATGTCTTTATGTGCATCCCAGATATCACCTTGCGTGCCTAAAAAGGCCATACCCAGATCACCACCAAATACTTCAGCTGCTGCCCATTCAAGTAACTCAAATGACATTGATGCAGCAACGGAAAATAAAAACGGAAAGAAATATCCCCAAAAACCTTTGCCATTGGCAATGCGACAATAAACTTCTCGAAAAGGATACGTTAGAAACAGGCCATATAAAAAATGAACGACGCGATCAAAATTATTTCGTTCCCATCCCACTGCTTCGTTGAAACTGAAGCCAAAATATTTAATCAAAAAAGAATCATACGGTACCTCAGCATAAGTGTAATGCGCGCCTATTTCATGCAAGCACATAAACACAAAAATTAAACTGTAGGATATTCTGGAGAAGGGAAATTTTTTATAGGTTGTCCCGAGGATAACAGCAACAACCAATACTATAACATTTTCCAACGCCCAGTCAGCGCGGTCATGGGGTGCGATTGCGAGTATTAAAAATACAATGAAAAATAGAGTGGATAAAACAAAAAAATATCTTCTGTGCGTCATGAAAAAGAACCGTTTGACTTAAGAAAAATCATTATATTTAAAACCAATAATCTGGTTTTCTATGCTGATGTGCTATAGCGATAATAAAAATATAATTTTCTTCAATTGAATAAAGAATTTTATATGGAAATTTATGGAGAATACATTTCCTGACTTCTCCTTTTTCAATTGACCAAGCTTTAGGATATTCAGTTATCCGAATAACTGATTTTTTGACTTCGTTGCGAAATTCTTTTCCTAAGCCCTTGTATTCAATTTCATAAAAGTGTGTTGCGTCATCTAGTTCTTGTTTTGCTAACTTTGAAAATTGTATTTCCATTTAATCTTCCTTAAATATTTCCTCCATTGGAATCCCTTCGAGCTTTCCTGCTCGATGAGCAATAAGTCGTTTTTCTGCTTCTTCTGCCCAAATTTCATCTAATGAAGTATCGGGTTCATCAAGACTTTTTATTAGCCCTTCAACAAGCATGAACCTTTCATCAGGTTTAAGCTTAAGTGCTTCTTCAAGTATTTCTTTGCTGCTCATTGAGAATCATCTCCTAATTTCCAAATATATAACTTCTATTGAGATTAGCACATCACACGTATAGTGGTGAGGTTCATGATGAAATTATTCATACCCGCTATCAATCCATACACACTTGCCACCACTCTTCTCTCTTAATAACTCCAGATACTTCTCATGTGCGGCAAGTTCTTCTTCTTTCGGTTGAATGATCGGTAACCGTTTACGATTTGTGTCAGTAAGTCTGATCGCATTTTGATCGGCGGCATGTTGTTCTTCCATTGCATCAAAACCTAATGTTTCCTGTCCGCCAGTCATGGCCAGATAAACATCAAGCAGGATTTGTGCATCGAGTAATGCACCGTGTAAATCGCGTTTTGAATTATCTATTTCATAACGTTTGCATAACGCATCGAGACTGTTCTTTTGTCCGGGATGTTTTTCGCGCGCCATGGTTAGCGTATCGGTAATGGTGCAATAGTGTTCTGTCTTGCCCCATTTCCTACCAAGTTTTTTTAATTCTGCATCGATAAAACCAACATCGAACGGCGCGTTATGAATAATAATTTCGCTATCACGAATGAAGTCGATAAATTCCTGCGAAATATCTTTAAAAGACGGTTTGTCGGAAAGAAATTCATTACTGATACCATGCACATTGAACGCACCTTCATCTATCTCACGGTCAGGGTTAATGTATTGATGATAGTGTTTTCCTGTATTACGTCGATTAATTAATTCAACACAACCGATTTCAATAATGCGATGACCTTGTTTCGGTTCAAGCCCGGTTGTTTCTGTATCGAGTATTATTTGTCTCATCCTTTATCCTAAATGCTCGTCGATGGCTTTATTTGCTAATTGATCGACACGTTCGTTTTCATCATGTCCACTATGGCCTTTCACCCATTGCCATTCTATTTTATGTGGTTGACAGGCTTCATCCAAACGTTCCCATAAATCCTGATTCTTCACTGGCTTCTTTGCCGCCGTTTTCCAATTACGACTTTTCCATCCATCCATCCATTCAGTAATCCCTTTCATCACATATTGTGAGTCAGTCGTTAATACAACTTCACATGGTTTTACCAAAGATTCTAAACCTTTTATCGCACCCATTAACTCCATACGATTATTGGTTGTGTCTTCTTCAGCACCATAGAGTTCTTTTTCTGTGCTGTTATATTTTAATAAGGTTCCCCAACCGCCAGCACCTGGATTCCCACGGCATGCACCGTCGGAATAGATATATATTTTTTCAGTCATTAAATTTTAAATTTTATGTTGATTCCGTGCTGAGGGTTCTGCGACGCCTGAGCCTATCATATTGCGTTTAGCACTCCACTGCATCTTGATCGGATTCAAAGGTATAACACGTTTTTTTGCAACGACAACATATAGACCACCAAATATTGGCCAACAATAACTACCAAGGCGTTCTAATGGCCTTAACTTCTTTAACAACTTTTCACTTTGTAACGGCGGTGAAAAGAAAAAACATTTTGTTTTTTCAACTTCAAAGTCTAACAAGGATAACCAATCTTTTATTTTTGGAATTGATATAAGTCTACCGCTCCAAGGCATCTCGCCCCACCAACAAAGAAATAAATGCCAAAGTCCCCAAAAACTAATGGGATTAATTCCGATAATCACAACACGACCATCACCAATTAACACGCGGTCCATTTCGCGTAATAATTTATGCGCGTCTTTTGAATATTCGAGAATGTGCGGTAATACGATCACATCAATACTATCTGTCGCGACGGGTAAATCTTCTGCGCTGGTATAAATCGCATTTAATTCGCTATTTATTTCGGTTTCGTCAAGAAAGAGTATGGTTTTATCTTTGATACGCGACGCTTTTAAATAATTTGACCCTGCCGAATAGCCATATTGCAAAATATAATAGCCAAACATGTCCGGCAAAATATCCTGCATTTGCTCTTCTTCCACAACGAAGACACGCTTGCCCAGCGGACTGCTGAACCAATTCGAGAACTTTTCTCTTAGTGAGACTGTTTTATTTTTTGCCGCATTCATTATGTTTACTTATTTGACTCTGATTGCCCGTGCTGCGAGCATTAAAGCATGTTAGAGATCATACCCCTACCTGCGTTAAAGGATAACTATATCTGGTTGCTAAAAAACAAGGCAAGCAGACATATCGCTATTGTTGACCCGAGTGAAGCAGAACCAGTACTAAATCTAATTGATTCAGAAAGATTAATCCCGATTGCGATTATGATCACACACCATCATTGGGATCATGTTGACGGCATTGCAGGAATTACAGAACAATACGATATCCCCGTTTACACACCAAAAACCGAATCCGTTGCCGGCAGTACGAATCCTGTCGGTGAAGGCGATATAGTGGCTTTAGATGAGTTGGACTTGAAACTCAGTATATTAGACGTGCCGGGACATACTTCGGGTGCGATCGCTTATTATGCTGAAGGCATGGTGTTCAGTGGCGATACGCTTTTTACTGCTGGCTGTGGACGACTGTTTGAAGGTACACCGCCACAAATGCATACTTCATTATCCAAATTCAAATCTCTGCCAGACGATACCCTGCTTTATTGTGGACATGAATATACCTTGTCTAATCTACAATTTGCGGCGAATGTTGAACCCGATAACAAAGCCATTCAAGAGCGATTGATGCTGACCAGACGAACTAGAGACAAAGGTGAGCCTACCGTACCGGCAACACTGAAAATCGAGAAAGAGACCAATCCTTTTCTGCGTTGTGAAGAAACAAGTGTTATCAATGCTACACGTGAACATTTCGCTAAGAAATTGGATAAATCTGATGAGGTTTTTGCTGCAGTACGGCGCTGGAAAGATGACTTTTAAGAGTTAAGAATAAAGTACTTGACCTAAATCCTTCTGATCCTTAGGATTTCGCCATGCACATCATACGTAAAGCAATTATTTGCTTTGTACCGTTAATAATTAGCGGTTGTAACTTCACCTCCACCCGACCCGATTCCGTCGAATCTCCAACGACCGCTAATAGTCATCAACTCGCACTTAGTTCAGAACTATCACAAGCTAATGGAGCATCAGGCATCGATGTAGACGGTGATCTTCAAAATCAAGTTGCTCATCAGCAGAATTATTCCGATGCCTGGGAGTTACTTAGAGATGGTTTGGAATTTGACCGTCACATTGAGAAAAGAAGTGTACAAGAAAAAACTGCCTGGTTTGCTCGTAATCAGGAATATCTTGATCGCGTTGCTGGTCGTGCCGAACCGTATTTGTATTACGTTATCAGCAAATTAAAAGAACGCAATATGCCGCTTGATTTGGCTTTATTACCGATTGTTGAAAGTGCTTATCATCCTTTTGCTTATTCGCCGAGTCGCGCATCCGGTATTTGGCAATTTATCCCCGGTACCGGCAAACGTTTTGGTTTGAAACAGAACTGGTGGTATGACGGTCGTCGCGACATTGTTGCCGCAACCGATGCTGCGCTTGATTATCTTGAAACGTTACACAAACTATTTAATGGTAACTGGTTCCATGCCCTCGCTGCTTATAATTCTGGGGAAGGTAATGTTGCACGAGCCATCAAAAGAAATAAAAAGGCGGGCAAACCAATCGACTTCTGGTCTCTACGCTTGCCTCGCGAAACACGTAGCTATGTTCCAAGTTTATTAGCCGTAGCCGAAGTTCTGAAACATGGCGATAAACATAAGATAAAATTCAAATCGATTCCAAATAAGCCGTACTTCGAAAATATTGATATTGGTAGCCAAATTGATTTAGCCACGGTATCAAAATTATCCGGTTTATCGATTGATGATGTTTATACCTTGAATCCCGGTTTTAATCGTTGGGCAACGGATCCTAATGGCCCTCATCGTTTGCTCATCCCAGTAGATAGAGCTGAAGAATTTAAACAAAAAATCTCAGCATTATCTAAATCCGAACGCATAAAATGGCAACAACATAAAATTAACCGAGGAGAGTCTTTAGGGCAGATTGCTTCGCGTTATCAAACTAGTGTGAGCGCCTTACAAGAAGTTAATCGTCTGAAAGGCAATATGATTCGAGAAGGACATTCTTTGCTTATCCCAACTGCAACACAACCCAGCAAATATTATTCTTTAAGTGCTGATGCTCGAAAATTTAAAGGACTTAAAACAACTGGCGACGGCAAACGTTTTATCTACGCTGTAAAACGTGGCGACAATCTTTGGGATATCGGTCGCCAATACGGCATTAGCGTAAGCCAATTGACTCGATGGAATGGCATTTCAAAAAAGAGTTTATTGAAACCGGGACAAAAATTAACGGTCTGGGTTAAAAATGATGAAGATAAAGAAGAAGCCAGGCTTATTAAAACAGTGGCTAAAAGCACAGCTTTAAATGGCAATGCTTACATTGTGCAGCAAGGTGACTCTCTCTGGCTGATTGCCAGAAAGTTCGATATCCATGTAAAAGATTTACTTAAATGGAACAATCTAAAAAAAGGTGTTCACTTGCAACCAGGACAAAGCTTAATCGTTCAACAAACCGTCGCTGGCGCCTGATCCTAAAGAAATCCCTGAATAACACGCTACATTTAGTAATCTAGCTGTTTTATCTCGCATTAAGTGGTTTTGAAGTAGAATGTACTCATGACTCGTTTGTTCAAATTATTCTGGAGACTCCTTCTACACCTGTTGTATCGGGTCGAAGTCACTGGTCTGGAGAATTATGAAAAGGCTGGCGATCGCGTATTAATTGTTGCTAACCACACTTCTTTGCTAGATGGCATTCTTCTCTATGCATGGTTACCGGAAACACCCACCTTTGCTATCAACACTGAAATAGCTTCTAAAAAAGCATTCAAACCATTCTTATATTTTGTTCGTTTGTTTGAAATGGATGCCGTAAATCCTTTATCCATTAAATCCGTTATTAAATTTATCAAAAAAAATAATAAGGTTGTTATTTTTCCTGAAGGACGCATCACTGTTACCGGTACGCAAATGAAGATATACGAAGGGCCGGGTTTAATTGCTGATAAGAGTGATGCCAATATTCTTCCTGTTGCTATTGATGGTGCGCAATTTTCTCGCATGTCATATATGAAAGGACGCGGATTCGTTCGCTGGTTTCCAAAAATCAATATTCGTGTTTTACCTCCAGAAAAAATAACGATTCCTGCCGATGTGACAGGCCATGATCGCCGGAAAATTGCAGCCCTGCAGATGCAAGACTTAATGCATAAACTGGCTTACTCAAGTTTTAATCAACGCAATACGCTTTATTCTGCTTTGCTTGAAGCAAGTAATAGTTTTGGTAAAAAACATGAAATCATAGAAGACTTTAATAAAACCAAATTAAACTATCAGCAGTTAATCCTGCGCAGTATTTTATTAAGCCGTTTAATTAAAAAACAAGCCAAAGCTGGCGAACACATTGGTATCTTAATGCCAAATGTAAGCGCAATGCCTGTTCTGTTTTTTGCATTACAATTCATTGGTCGTATTCCAGCAATGCTGAATTTCACATCGGGTGCGCTGGCAGTTAACCGTGCATGCGAAACAGCTCAAATTAAAACAATATATACCTCAAGACGTTTTATTGAAGCCGCCAAACTGGAAAAATTAATCGATGATCTAGCCCAGAGCTATACGGTCATTTATCTGGAAGACTTTAAACAGGATATTAATTTAAAAACAAAACTCTCTGCATTGTTTATGAGCAGAAACCCTGCCAGATATTATGCAAAACAAAACCTGAATAAAAATCCTGATGCCGCTGCAGTTATTTTATTTACATCGGGTTCGGAAGGTCATCCGAAAGGCGTTGTGCTGTCGCATCAAAATATTTTGGCTAATTACACTCAGGTTCGGTGTCATATTTATTTTAATCCGTCTGAACTTGTTTTTAGTTGTTTGCCTTTGTTTCATTCGTTTGGACTTAATGCCGGATTCTTAATGCCACTGTTTGGTGGCGCAAAAATTTTTCTTTATCCAACACCATTACATTATCGTCTTATCCCAGAACTCATCTATGAACTTGGTGCGACGATCTTTTTCGGCACAAATACTTTTTTCAAAGGTTATGCTCGTTATGCTCACCCTTATGATTTTAATTCATTAAAGTTTGCTGTCGCCGGCGCAGAAAAACTACATGATGACACAGCACTACTCTGGGCTAACAAATATGGAATTCGTATTATGCAAGGTTATGGGGTCACTGAAACAAGCCCTGTTATAGCCGTCAATAACTTGATGTCAAACAAAGCTGGTACCGTAGGCCGTGTTATTCCTGATATGGAATATTATATAAAACCGGTTGAAGGTATTGAACGCGGTGGACACCTTGTCGTAAGAGGTCCCAATGTAATGCAAGGTTATTTATATCATGACAAACCGGGAAAGATACATCCGCCTTCAACAGAACGCGGTGCAGGCTGGTATGACACAGGTGATATTGCTGAAATTGATAAGGAAGGTTTTATTACGATATTAGGTCGCGCAAAACGTTTTGCTAAAATAGGCGGCGAAATGATTTCGCTATCTGCCGTAGAAGAACTGGCAACACTCACCTGGCCTGATATTAATCATGCTGCTGTTGCAATTTATGATGAACGTAAAGGCGAAAAAATTGTGCTTGTTACAGAATATAAACAAGCAGAACGAAAACCATTGCAGGAAGTTGCACGAGAAAAAAATATGGGTGAATTGATCGTTCCTAAAAAAATCATTGTTGTCGATAAAATACCGACTTTAGGTTCCGGAAAAACAGATTATATCAGTCTGGCTAAATTGGCTGAATCTGATAACACAGATAAAGAAGAAAGCGGTTGGATGAACAAGGTCAGTAAATTGGTTAAGCACGACTCTCCTGAAAGAAACTAATCTTCATACTCTATACTGGTAACATATAACGCTTGTTTCGTTCCCATTCTCTCAAGTATCACTTCATCATCAATAGTTTTTCCTAATAATAGTTTCGCTAACGGTGAATCAACTGTGATGTATTTTTCATCTTGATCAAACTCATCTGCACCAACAATACGATGACGTTTTTCATTACCTTCTTCATCTTCTATCGTTATCCACGCACCAAAGAATATACGTGTTTTATCCTGCACGTCTCTAACAACGGTTAGCTTCGGCATGCGTCGTTGTAAATAACCAAGACGTCCATCAATTTCGCGTAATTGTTTCTTACGATAAATATATTCAGCATTCTCGGAACGATCACCTTCAGCCGCAGCCACTGTTACGGCTTTAGCAACTTCGTTTCGTTTTTTCCAAAGCGCTGCTGTTTCTTCCTCAAGTTTTTTATAACCTTCCGGAGTTATATACGGAGCAGATTTAGGTGCAGGTGGTCGCCAACGTCCCATACTAATCCACCGACAATGCTAAAATCATACTGATTTGGCAATAAGGTCTGCCACTTTCTACCTGCCATTCGTTCATACAGTTTTGAACATGTTGTAATTGTTTTTTATTTTTAGGTGTTTCATCTATCGCGCCCCAACGAAACAAAGCTTTAGTCACATCTCCCGTTAATAAAAAAGAATCTTTTTTAACGCGACGTAAAAAATAAGGGCCTGACGCACCGCCTAATTGCTTAAATTGTTTTTTCAAACTATGCCAAAATTCAACAATATTATCTGGCGGCCATTCTGCCAAAATTTTAACAAAACCACCCTGCTCCTCATTAAACTCATGAATCATTTGCGCATTATGTCGCACACTTTGAATCTTGCCCCAATGTCTGACAATTCTTGCGTCACCCATTAATGCCGCAAGTGTGTCGTCACTCATCATCCGCACCGCATCAATATCAAACTGATGAAACACTTCTTCAAATGCCGGCCATTTATTATCAATAATTTTTCGATTGAGTCCTGCCTGAAAGATACGACACGACATATTCGACAAACAAAACGCATCTGTCAGCTTTTTAAGCTGTTTAACAGTACGAGGCTTAGGTAAAGCTTCTTCTACAGCATCAACACCACCACAACGATTAACTGCAGTTTCATAGATTGATTCAAATGACTTCATGCAGACACAAGATTCCTTATTTATTCACAAGCCGTTATTATAAAGAATATAAAAATAATACGAGAGTGTCGCACGGATAGCGATTTTGTTCTCAAACGAGGCGAAACTACGCGCACGGATGCAGGAGGTAGAGCGACGCAGGAAGCCCAAGCCGAGAAACGGAGTTTATGTTTAATAAATGAGTATTCGAGCATATTTTTAACGACGTATGAGGGCAAAATAGCATTCGTGCTACTCTCTCGAAAATGGAGACATTAAATGCAACGCCTAGAAGCCTATATTCGAAATATTCCTGATTTTCCTGAACCCGGAATACAGTTCAAAGACATTACACCATTAGTTAAAGATCCAGCAATGTTAAAACTGGCTGTACATCAATTAATTCATCCTTTTTTAGGGCAAGATATTACGGCTATTGCTGGAATGGAAGCACGTGGTTTTATTTTCGGGAGTCTCGCTGCATGGGAACTCGGTATCGGCTTCATTCCTTTACGTAAACCCGGGAAATTACCTTATGACGTTGAATCGATGTCTTATGATCTCGAATATGGCTCTGCTTCATTAGAAGTCCATATCGACGCATTAGAAAAAGGCGATAAAGTTTTATTAGTTGATGACTTATTAGCAACCGGCGGGACAGCCGCAGCAAGTTGTGAGTTAGTTGAAAAATTAGGTGCTGAAGTGGTTGCTTGTGCGTTTGTTATAGAGCTGGATTTTCTTAAAGGTAGAGAAAAATTATCGAAATACAATGTTCATTCATTGATTCATTATTAGTCCTTTAACGAAAGCAAACTAAATAATTTTATTATTCTTTAGCTTGCCACTCATCAATCACTTCCTGTGCCGCTCGAAAGGCTTCTTGTGCTGCTGGTGCACCACAATAAACTATCGAATGTAATAAAACTTCCTGAATCTCTTCAACGGTACAACCGTTATTCAATGCACCACGTACATGACCTTTTAATTCAGTAGGCGTTTTTAATGCAGCTAACATTGCAATCGTGACTAATGAACGTGTTTGTTTTGAAATACCTTCACGTTGCCACGTAGAACCCCATGCATGTTCATTGATCCAATCTTGTAGTGGTTCGGTTAGTTCAGTAGTGTTGTTTATTGCGCGTTGAACAAATTCTTCGCCCATGACTTCTTTGCGAACCTTTAATCCTTTCTTTTTTGATTCTTCAGACATGAAATAACAAGCTTAAACTAAACCACCATTAATCTTTATTGCTTCGCCTGTTAGATAAGACGAATCATCGGAAGCTAAAAATACAACGGCAGCGGCAACATCTTCTGGTCGACCAAAACGAGCCAGCGGAATTTCTTTTATACGCGCTTGATAATATTCATCGTCCATATGTTCTTCGGCGAAGGCGGTATTAATCCAGCCCGGTGAAACCATATTAACTCGAATTTCTGGACCGACTGATTTTGCAAATGATCGGGTAAAACCCAAAACACCGGCTTTTGTTGCGGCAAATATTTGTGGATTGGTTCCTTCGAAACCGTGCGTTGCTAAATCCCAGCCCATATTTACGATGACGCCATATCCCTGCTCTTGCATGGTTGGCGTAATTGACCAACAGGCTTTAATCGTCCCTTTCAAATCAACTTCAATCAGATGTTCCAGTTTTTCATGGATTTCGGCGGCAGCGCCGGTGCCGGTAAGAATGTCTGCGCCTGCATTATTGACCCAGATATCTATACGACCGAATTCTTCAATAGTCTTTGCAATCATCCGATCAATATCGTCTTCATCGCTCATATCAGCCTGAACGGCGATAGCACGTCGGCCTGTTTGCTGTATTTCTTCTACAAGCGATTCAGCACTGTCTTTGGATTTGTTGTAATTAACAACAATATCCGCGCCTTCCTGCGCAAAAGCCTCAGCTATTCCACGACCTATACCACTGCTAGCTCCGGTAATTACGGCGATTTTATCTTTTAGGCGTTCCATTTTTTTAACTTGTAAATCCTGGTTGAACGCAGATGAGTGTGCGTATTTCAGGTTCAGTTGCGCCAACTAAAAGCCGCGCATAGCGATTCTACGCAAGGCTTTTGCTGTTAAGCAAATGAATCTAAAATGCGTGCAATCATATGTGTAGGCTATCTTTACTAAGACAGTAAGAATCGCGATATGATAAGTTAATGGATTAAAAGACATATTTTTAATATTAGCGCCGGTCAACTAGGATTTCCAAGTTTGGTCGTTTATCGTGAGCGCGCTATTCTAAACCTGTTCACTGTAAACTCAAGATTTAGCTATGAATAAAATTTCAGTCATTATTCCGACATACAATCGAGTCTCGGTTTTGCCACGGGCAATCGATTCAGTATTAGCTCAAACTCGTGCCGCTGATGAGATTATTGTTGTTGATGATGGTTCTACTGATGAAACACAGCAATTAATCAAAGATCAGTATCCGCAAGTAAAACTTATTTCGCAAAGCAACCAAGGTGTTAGTGCGGCACGAAATAATGGCATAAAAAAGGCAAAAGGAAACTGGGTTTGCTTGCTCGATTCTGATGATAGTTGGCAAACAAATAAATTAGAGAAACAAATAGACCTCATCACTAATAATCCTGACTATTTGATCTGTCATACCAATGAAATCTGGTATAGAAATGGAAAAATATTAAATCAAGCCAAAAAACATGAAAAACGTGGCGGGCATATTTTTCAACATTGTTTACCACTTTGCGCTATCTCGCCTTCATCAGTCATGATTAATAAACAAGTCTTTGATGAGGTGGGGTTATTTGATGAAGACTTACCCGCATGCGAAGATTACGACATGTGGTTACGGATTTGTTGCAAGTACCCTGTATTATTTATTGATAAAGCACTAACTAATAAATACGGCGGACATAATGATCAATTATCTCGACAACATTGGGGCATGGATCGTTTTCGTATTATTGCTTTAGAAAAAATAATTACATCTAATACTTTAAGTAACGAAAACCAACAAGCAGCGGTAGATATGTTGCTGCATAAAGTTACCATCTTTTTGAAAGGTGCAGAAAAACACGGCGAAAATGAATATTGTGAAATATTCAAAAAATTATTAGCACCATATACAAAACAATATGCTTAGTATTAATAAAACATCATGATTAATATTTTTTGCGCCCTTCACTGCGAAGCCCAACCAATAATTCAACATTTTAAATTAACTGAATCAAAACAGTTTAATTTGTTTCGCATCTATCAATCGAAAGACAAAGAAATAAACTTATCGATCACAGGAGTAGGCAAACTCAATACAGCAGCCGCAGTAAGTTATCAACATGCTTGCTTAAATACTTCTGCTAGTGACATATGGTTGAACATTGGCGTTGCTGGACATATTAATATCCCTATAGGCGAGGTTCGTTTAGTTAACAAGATTACTGACGAACATGATAATACGACATGGTACCCGCAGATTATTTTCAAGCCACCATGTAAAAGTACTAATTTAATAACATTGGATAAACCTTCAACAGATTATCAAGATGCGTTATATGACATGGAAGCCTCGGCTTTTTATCAGATGGCAATACGTTTAGGATCTGCTGAATTAATTCATTGCCTGAAAGTTGTTTCAGATAATACTGAACAATCCACTTCGACTGTGAATGCCGATAAAGTAAAAAAAATGATTGCTGCACAGATTAAAACTATAGAAAGTCTGTTTGATTGTCTCAAACCATTATCAACGGAAGTTAGTTCCATTATTTCTGAACCTGAACATTATCAATACTTCATAGACAAGTGGCATTTCACACAATCTGAAAGCATTCAATTATTGCGATTATTACGTCAATGGTCTGTCCGGTTCCCTAATGAAGATGTTATGCCATCAGTCACTGATAATAAAACAGGAAAATCTGTATTAATTACATTAAGTGAAAAAATAAAAAACTCGGAATTTGTGATTCATGATTAGCACGATATACATTGAAGAAGAGATCGCTAGTCACCCTAGAACCTTAGCCATACTTGAACGTTTTCCTGAAGCAACAAAAATCAAGTGTGAACGTTATGGCGAAATATTTAATCGCAAGTCACAAAACTTTAGATTACAAAAAAAGCAACCCGCACTAATTCTAGCGAGAAAACATAAAGGTCTCGTCTTACCTACTCCGAAACAATACGCTATCGGCGCTGAACATAATTATTATTTTTCACACATGTTGAATTGTTTATATGACTGTCGTTATTGTTTTCTACAGGGTATGTTTCAATCTGCGCATTATGTTTTATTTGTAAATTACGAAGACTTTATCGAAGAAATGGATTCCATAATAAATAATCACGGAAACGAACCTGTTCATTTTTTTTCTGGCTACGATTGCGATAGTCTTGCACTTGATCCTGTTACTGATTTCACCAGTGAATTTATACCTTTCTTTGAAAGCAACCCGCGAGCCTTACTTGAGTTAAGAACTAAAAGCACACAGATCCGAAGTTTATTAAAACGAGAGCCTATAAAGAATTGTGTTATCGCATTTAGTTTCACGCCAGACAAAATAGCTAAAACACTCGAGCATAAAGCACCTGATGTGAATAAACGCTTGCAAGCCATACTTGATTTGCAAGAAGCCGGCTGGCAAATAGGTTTACGCTTTGACCCACTCATATACACAAAAGAATATGCAAGCGAATACAGTGAGTTATTTAACGATATATTTTCAAAAATTAATTCTGAACTAACACACTCAATTAGTTTAGGTGGGTTTAGATTACCCAAAGATTATTTTCGTAAGCTGGAAAAGCTTTATCCTGATGAAAAGTTGTTTGCTTCACCACAAGCTGAAGAAAATAATAACATTGGCTATCCAGCTGAAATACGTAATGAGATGTTAGATTTTTGCGAAAATATCATTACGCAACATATTTCTACTGATAAGTTTTTTCCTTGTCATGAAACAATTTAATCGAAAGTATCAATGACCGAACAAAATATTATCTTTACAACCTTTGGCGCTTATCTAATTCTGGTCTTTACTATCGGCTGGATTGCTTTACGGCGCACTCATAGTCAATCTGATTATATTCTCGGTGGCAGAAAGCTTGGCAGCTGGACGACAGCAATCAGTGCTGGCGCATCTGACATGAGTGGTTGGTTATTATTGGGTTTACCGGGTTATGCCTACCTTGCCGGATTTGAAGCAATATGGATTGCTCTTGGTTTATACATTGGCACTTGTATTAACTGGTATTTTGTTGCACCTCGTTTGCGTGTTCAGACTCAAGCATTAAACAATGCGCTGACTATCCCTGAATATTTTGAATATCGATTTAATGACTCGTCACATCTATTACGCATTATTTCCGCAATCTTCATTCTTTTATTTTATTTGTTTTACACCAGTTCGGGACTGGTTGCTGGCGGCAAGTTATTCGAATCTGTATTTGGACTGTCTTACCAGTGGGCTGTCATCATTGGTGCATTAACAATACTCACCTATACCTGTCTCGGTGGTTTTCTCGCTGTGTCGTGGACTGATTTAATGCAGGGTTTATTAATGGCGCTAGCATTAAGCTATGTCGCACTCGTTTCCATCTACAGCATCCATGGTTTTGAAGCTTTGTATAATTGGATGAATATCATCAATCCAGACTTACTAAATCCATATACAAGCGTTGCAAATGGGCCATTAGGTGTTATCGGTATTGTTTCGCTATTAGCATGGGGACTCGGTTACTTCGGACAACCACACATACTGGTTCGCTTTATGGCGATAAAGTCTGAAAAGATGATTCCAAAAGCACGCACTATTGCAATATATTGGACTGCCATAGGTTTGTTTAGCGCATTATTAATTGGTTTCTCAGGCATCGCATTATTAGGAAATCAATTACATGCCAATGATAGTGAAAAAGTGTTTATAGAATTACTTCAATTTTTGTTACACCCAATTCCTGCAGGTATTTGTTTAGCAGCAATACTCGCCGCCATTATGAGTACCGCAGACTCACAATTACTGGTTGCCTCTTCAGCTATAACTGAAGATATCTATAAAATCATTAATATTAAAGCAACAGATAAACAGTTAATGATGTTCGGAAGATTGACTGTCATTGTACTAACAATCTGTGCAACAACACTCGCTTTGCAACCAGACAATAATATATTGGATTTGGTTGCTTACGCCTGGGCCGGATTTGGCGCAACCTTTGGGCCCGTTATCTTTCTATCACTCTATTGGAAAACAATGTCACGTAATGCTGCACTAGCTGGAATGTTAACCGGAGGCATAATCGTCATCGTCTGGAAAAATATTTCTTCTGACTTTTGGTTGTTTGAACTTTATGAACTAGTACCGGGTTTTGTTTTTGCAATTCTTGCAATAATAATTTGCCAACGAACTCAAACTATTATCAATAGACAATGAGTCTGAGTATATTCACGACTGCATGGATGCAGGAGGTAAAGCACCAACAGTAGGCGCTTTTAGGCGACGCCGGGAGCAGTTACCGAAGAACTGCCCCCAAACTGCGAACTCCTATAGCTTGTTATAAATCTCACTACCTTTTTCTTTAAACTCTTTCGACATTTCATCCATGCCTCTTTCGATAGCTTCATCCATGTTTTCTAAACCTTGTGCATCAGCATAATCTCTTACGTCTTGAGAAATTTTCATGGAACAAAAGTTAGGGCCACACATAGAACAGAAGTGTGCAATCTTGTGTCCTTCTTTGGGTAAAGTTTCATCATGAAAATCTTTTGCGCGATCCGGATCTAGTCCAAGATTAAATTGATCTTCCCAACGAAATTCAAAACGCGCTTTTGATAAAGCATTATCTCTGAGTTGTGCCGTTGGGTGACCTTTTGCCAAGTCGGCAGCGTGCGCTGCAATCTTGTAAGTAATAATGCCTTCTTTAACATCATCTTTATTTGGTAAGCCAAGATGTTCTTTCGGTGTGACATAACACAACATGGCCGTGCCATACCAACCGATCATCGCTGCACCAATGGCAGAGGTTATATGATCATAACCCGGAGCAATATCTGTTGTTAGTGGGCCAAGCGTATAAAAAGGCGCTTCATGACACTCTTCCATTTCTTTATCGATGTTTTCTTTAATCATGTGCATTGGTACATGACCTGGGCCTTCGATCATGACTTGTACATCATGCTTCCAGGCTATTTTAGTCAGCTCACCTAATGTTTTTAATTCTGAAAATTGCGCTTCATCATTCGCATCTGCTAAAGAACCGGGACGCAAACCATCGCCTAAAGAAAAAGCGATGTCATATTGTTTCATGAGTACGCAGATGTCTTCGAAATGCGTATAGAGAAAGTTTTCTTTATGATGAGACAAACACCATTTTGCCAAGATAGAACCGCCACGTGACACAATACCTGTCACACGTTTTGCTGTTAATGGGATATAGGCTAAACGAACACCAGCATGAATGGTGAAGTAATCAACACCCTGCTCGGCTTGTTCTATCAAAGTATCGCGATATATTTCCCATGTTAAGTCTTCGGCTTTACCGTTTACTTTTTCCAAGGCTTGATAGATTGGAACTGTACCAATCGGTACTGGCGAGTTTCTAACTATCCATTCACGTGTTTCATGAATATTCTTTCCTGTTGAAAGATCCATAACAGTATCGGCACCATGACGAATTGACCATGTCATTTTTTCTACTTCTTCTTCGATAGTAGAACTTAAAGCTGAATTACCGATATTCGCATTAATCTTTACCAGAAAATTACGGCCAATAATCATCGGTTCGGATTCTGGATGATTGATATTATTTGGAATGATGGCGCGACCTGCTGCCACTTCATCGCGAACAAATTCAGGAGTTACTTCATCAGGCAAGTTACTTTGCCAAGGTACGCCAGCATGTCGTTTTAATAATGCCTTATCTTTGTATTCATTAAGACGTTGATTCTCACGAATTGCTATAAATTCCATTTCAGGTGTAATGATGCCCTTTCTCGCATAGTGCATTTGCGTGACATTAGCGCCAGCTTTAGCAACACGTGGCTTTGGCGGTTGCGCATAGCGTAATTTCATTAACTCAGGATCATTTAAGCGTTGAACGCCGTATTCTGAACTTGGACCATCAAGTTCAACCGTATCATTTCTCTCGGTAATCCATCCTGCTCTTAAATGCTGCAAGCCTTTGCGGATATCAATCGATGCTTCAGGATCAGTATAAGGACCGGAAGTGTCATACACAGTTATTGGTGTGTTTTCTTCCAAACCATTTTGAGTTTGCGTTGGCGAACAGGAGATTTCCCGCATAGGTACACGAATATCAGGTCTTGAGCCGGTAACGTGTATTTTTTTCGAGTTTGGAATTGCTTCGACAGCTTTTTTGTCAACTGTCGCGGTATTACTCAACATGGTGTCTGGTATTGCACTCATTAAAATAGCCTCTTTTATATTAAAAGAATTATAATTATGAGCGCCAATGGCAAGATGCTTGCTTCCCTACGCTGGTACTAACCAGATCAGGTCAAGGGTCAATCTCAGCCAACAAAGGCGCCCCTAGCTTGATGACATGTTATATAATACGATTACTAACTACAACAAATTTGAATGTATCTAGAGAGAATAATCATATGGATATTGAACAAGCCCGATTAAACATGATTGAACAGCAGATCCGAACCTGGGATGTCCTTGATATGGACGTTCTGGGTCTTTTAAATGAAATTCATCGTGAAGATTTTATTCCTGATAATTACAAAGACCTTTCGTTTGCTGACATTTGTATTTCTATAGGGCACGGACAAAGCACCATGACACCGAAAGTTGAGGCGCGTCTTTTACAGTCTCTCGCTTTAAAACCCAATGAAACGGTATTAGAAATCGGCACAGGTTGTGGATATTTAACGTCATTGCTGGCGAAATCGGCAAAACACGTTAAGAGCATTGATATTTATCCCGACTTTATCGTTGCGGCGAATGACAAAATTTTAAAAACGGGACTAAACAATATTGAACTTGAAAGCGCCGATGCATATAACCTGTTTGATCAAACTGAAAAATATGACGCACTTGTTTTAACTGCTTCTTTACCAAAAATGGACGAGCGGTTTTTAAACTTATTGAATGATAATGGGCGAATGTTTGCCATTATCGGCGAATCGCCCGTAATGGAAGCCTGCGTATTTACCAAACAAAATGATTCTAATTACACAAAACAAAGTTTATTTGAAACAAATTTACCTGCTTTGATTGGCTCGGAACAAAAAGAAAAATTCGTATTTTAAAAAGATGGAATCAATAACGGCTGAAGAACTAAAAACAAAACTCGATGCTGGCGAAAAACCGATTTTATTGGATGTTCGCGACGCATGGGAATATGAAACCTGCCATATTGAAGGCTCTATTAATATCAGTATGTCCAATGCTCAGAGGATGATAGATGAACTTAAAGCGGATGACGAAACTGTTGTAATTTGTCATCATGGCATGCGTAGTTTTCAAGTAGCCAGTTATCTGGAAGGTAACGGCTACAGTAATGTTGCGAATCTTGAAGGTGGTGTTGATGCATGGGCTAAATCTGTTGATGCAGATATGGCTCAATATTAATCAGCCCCTCATTTTCGCAAATAATAATAATTAAAAATAGATTGTCTTTTTTATGAACATTAATCTTGTTACCGCGAATTTATTAATATCAGCTCTCTTGCTTTCAGGAAATTGTCTGGCGGCAGATTTGTTGAGCGTCTATAAACTCGCAGAAAAAAATGATCCCACTTATTTACAAGAAGAGGCTTCTCATCGCGCTACTCTGGAAGCACGCCCTCAAGCGATGTCACAATTATTACCTTCGGTAGATATAAGTGCGAATACTACGCGTTTTGATCAGGATATTTCTTCTGCAAGCGCATTTGGTTCCGCTGGTGAAGTAAATTTCAATAGTCGTGGTTACTCTTTAAATATTTCCCAACCGATATTCAGACGTGATCGATTTATAGCATTAGATCAGGCAAACAGTGAGATCAAACAAGCTGAAGCTGAACTTATAGAAGCACAACAAGATTTAATGGTTCGCATTTCTGAACGATACTTTGATGTGCTTTCGGCAATGGACAATTTTGACTTTGCGCAAGCTGAAGTTAAATCGCTAAGCCGTCAACTTGAACAAGCTAATCAACGTTTTGAAGTCGGCTTAAGTGCGATTACTGATGTTCAGGAAGCACAAGCAGGTTACGATCTTGCCGTTGCTCAGGAAATTCTTGCGTTAAACACCATTGATAATGCGCAGGAAGCGATGCGTGAATTAACCGGCGACTATGTTACCGATTTCGCTACATTGGGTGTGAATATGTCTTTAGTAAGACCAGACCCTGAAGCTATTGAAAGTTGGACAACATTATCTTTAGAACAAAATTTAGGTATGGTTGCCGCAAGATATGCTGCAGAAACAGCCAGAAATGAAATTAAACATCAATCAGCCGGACATTACCCTACTCTTGATTTGGTCGGTTCACATGGGTATGACTCCAACGGAGGTCGATTTGGTTCTACTAAAACACATGCTTCAGCTATCGGTCTGGAATTAAATATTCCAATTTACTCTGGAGGCCTGGTGAGTTCTCAAACAAGAGAAGCCCATGAAAATTACAATATTGCGATGCATTCACTTGAACAAGCTCGACGTTCAGCACAACGATTAACCCGTGAATCTTATCTGGGTGTTATTTCAGGGATTAGTCAGGTCAAAGCATTAAAGCAAGCCGTTGTTTCAAGTGAAACTGCATTGCAAGCAACTGAAGCCGGCTTTGAAGTAGGAACACGTACCGCTGTTGATGTTGTTGCTTCACAACGAACTACATCTGAAGCACGTCGAAATCATAGTCAGGCAAAATACAATTATATTTTAGACACACTCAGGCTCAAACAAGCTGCAGGAACTCTATCTACAGACGATCTTGAACTGATTAATGCCTGGTTGATGTAGTTATGGGTATGGGAACGAACACAAGCACATTATGTGATGTAGATAACAGTTGTCTTATTATTATTGATGTTCAAGCGAAGTTAAGCTCTGCTATCTCTGAAAAAGTAATATCACGTTTAAGAAAGAACACCGATATATTATTAAATGCGGCGAACCAGTTACGTGTTCCTATTATTGCCACAGCACAATACCCGAAAGGCTTAGGTCCAGTTGAGGAGTTTATTACCAATAAACTTAATGGCTTTTCAAAAAGCTTTGATAAAACCCGGTTTTCTTGCCTTGGCGCAGACAAACTGCCCGAGCACCTCAATCAGATTAATAAAAAACAAATTATACTGACAGGAATTGAAGCGCACATCTGTGTACTACAGAGTGCTTTGGAGTTGATTACAGAAGGTTATGAGGTATTCGTTGTGACTGATGCCATAGCTTCTCGTAAATCGACTAGTTATGAAACAGCATTACTTCGTTTAAATCAGGCTGGCAGTTTCTTACTAAATACCGAATCAGTTTTATTTGAATGGCTACGAGATGCTTCTCACCCCGAATTTAAATCACTTTCAAAACTGATCCTTTAATTCACTCCTGATCACACCAGAAATCGCCAGTATTTGCTAAACACTCCTGCTTGATTGATCACTAAGCCGACACAAGCGCTTAATAATGCAGCAATAAAAATTGTTTTTGCATCAAATCCTGAACTATTGGTAAATAAAATAACCGTCACGGTAATTAAAGCCCCGACAAAACCGAGCGCTTTTTCATTTAGCGATTTTTTAACGTGATTTATGACTCTGCCCTGATAAAAAAAACCTGACGTTAAAATGGAAAGGAGAATGATTAGAAACAGACCCGAGTAAATTGATTGGTCCATAAATGCGATTGGAACCAAAGTAGTCGTTGTGTCCTGGTACAATAAAATCCCTATATAAATGGAGATCAATAATGCCAGACACTCCAAACCAAGAATAAAAAGAAAAAACGGGGTAATCCTGAATCCAAATAACTTCACCATGTGATATCTCTTTTAATTTGAGTATTACATGATGTATCGCAATCGTTATGCCATAGCAAAACAAGACGAATTTCGAAGCGAACTTTACTCCGAATTAGCGTTATTTAAATATTAAATAACAGTAAGTTAGACTATAAATTACGAGTCAGACATGAAGTAAATTGAAGTATCTTTTGGATTGAAAAAATGTCTTTTTAATGTAATTTAGTCGTTGTTCTACGACGGTTTTGAAAAAGCGTACTAAGCTAGTTTTTCAATCGTCTTTAATAAAGTCTCTTTTTTAATAGGCTTACTAAGATGAGTATCACATCCCGCCTCCATACATTTATCGACTTCTTCTTTTATTGCATGCGCCGTTAAGGAAACGATTATTGTTCGAGTTTTATTATTTTCTGTTTCCCATGAACGGATTTGCCGTGTCGCTTCATGACCATCCATAACCGGCATTTGTACATCCATAAAAATCAAATCATAGTTACCCTGTTTATACATGTCGACAGCAATGGCACCATTTTCTGCTTCATCTAGACTATGCGACGTTTTTTTCAGATACGCCTTGATTAACATGCGATTATCCGGATTATCCTCAACCAGCAAAATATGCTTGGCTTTTACTTCTTCTTTTTTATCATCCTTTTTAATATTATCAACCAGGCTTTCATCTTTTTTATTAAGTGTTTTATTAACTACTTTGAATAGCTCTTTACGCTTAATAGGCTTAATCAATAAGTTTTCTATTCCTGTATTTTTAGCTAGCTTGGAATACTTGCCCATGTCTTTTGGATTAACTAATAAAACAACCTTATCCAACTCAATATTTTCTTTCAAAACTGCATTAATTTTTTTATCTGAAAACAATAAATCACTTTCTATTAGCATGGCTGCTGGTGTTGCATTCTGTTGAAAAAGCACTTGAGTTTCTTCTATGTTATTTGCTTTAAAACAATTTGCACCTGAAACAATTAATTGTTCTTCAATACTTAGACAGTTATTTTCTCTGGAATCAACAATAAAAATATTTAAGTTCCTAAAGTCTCTTTTAAAGTTTGAATGTTGAGTTTGTTCCGGCAAGTCAACACGAACAAAGAAGCAGCTTCCTTCGTTCTCAACACTTTCTACCCAGATTCTACCGTTCATCATTTCGATTAAGCGTTTTGAAATAGTCAGTCCTAGACCGGTGCCACCATATTTACGAGTAGTAGATGTATCAGCCTGAGTAAAGCTGGCAAATATCGCTTCAAGCTTTTCTTTTGGTATGCCTATTCCTGTATCACGTACACTTATTAAGAGCGCCTCATCATCTTCACTATCGTTTACTCTTGAAAGCGAAACAAGAATTTCACCTCCATCCGTAAACTTCAATGCGTTGCTGATTAGATTCAGAATAATTTGTTTTAATCTACCCGGATCACCGAGACGACTTGCATTAATGTCAGTATCAACACGTGTAATAATTTCAATATTTTTATCGGCTGCTTTTAATGCATAAATTTCAGCCACTTCCTCAATTAATTCTATAATATTGAAAGAAATTTCTTCCAGAATAAGTTGATTTGCTTCAATTTTTGAAAGGTCAAGAATATCGTTAACTAAACTTAATAAGGCATTACCCGCTTTTCTGAACACACTAACGTATTGTTCTTGTTCAACAGTCAGTGCTGTCTCATACATTAAATCACTCATGCCAATAATAGCATTCAGGGGTGTCCTGATCTCGTGACTCATACTTGCAAGAAACTCTGATTTCGTACGTACAGCTTCAAGAGCCTCATCTCTGGCAATGGCAAGTTCGCGGGTTTGTTCTTCAACTTGTTTTTCAATAACTGCGTTTCTCTGCCTCAGCGCTTCTTCCTGTTGCGCTTTTGCTCGAACTAAACCATACAACATCATTAATATTCCAACACTGATTAACATAGCGACTAACAATAAGTGATATTCAAGATCTGAGAAATAAAGCTCTCTCTCAATAATAATTTTGATGGAGTATGGAGGAAGCTCAATACGTTTTTCTTCTTTGAGTGTTTCAACCTTCCATGACTTCCCGTTACCTTCATCTTGGGGCTCATTAAAATATAATAACTGTCGACCATACAGATTAGAGGTATCGCTAAACATGGTGATCGTTAAGGTACTATTAGCTCCTTTATCACCTAATAGTTTTATCGGCGACACCAATACGGACACCAGACCTTTTACAGTACCCGCATATTTTTTCTTCTTAATCAAAGAAGAATCATTCTGACTGTAAATGGCTTTAAACAACCAGTACTTTCTATCAGGGTCACTTTCTAAATCAGGTGGAGCTGGAACAACTGAACTGGTCTGTATAGATGTATCAATAGCATTGACATATTTTAAGTCAGAATAGATATCTTGATTAATTTTTATTCTATTTACGTCACGAGCGGATTCATAAGTCAAACGAAACTCATTAACCCAGTCATCGCCCGTAAAAGAATAATAATTAATTGCCTCAATATGCTCATATCGCTCCAGCGCATCATCTGCAAATTTTTCAAACTGATTTGATGAAATATTATTATTAGACGATACAAAAGAAGCTACGTTATTAATAACGTCATTACCTGTTAAAACGTTACTAGCTACAGATTGTTGAATTGAAAGAATTTCGAAATGGAAATCTTTTTGCTTTCGTTCGATCGCCGTTTTCCAGGTGCTTTGCATTAATGTAATACTAAATGCAAGACCTAGTAAAAACGTTATGAGGTAAGTGGATCTGGTAGAAATATTCCGGTTATCATTATTTTTCAAAGCAACACCTTTCATCTAGGTGTATTCAACTTCGACACGTTTAAGATAATCGTCCAATCGTTCAATATTCTCCCGTATAGCATCCGCATTATTATTTTTTGCTGCGGCTTCGATATTTGCACCAAGTTCAGACATGAGATCAAAACCATAACCTCCACCGACACCTTTAATGCTATGGCCCATTGAAGCAATACTTTCAAAATTATTCTGATCTAATTCAGAACGTAACTTCTCAACTTCCAAAATTCTATTTTTGAGAAACCCGGGAATCAGGTCCTCTAAATCTGGGTCCACCTGGACAACAATTTTTTCGCCCGACATAATATTTAATTAATCCTTTAGTTCACTTCCTTTTCAGCAATTTTTTTATCACGAAACGTTGCTGGTTCAATATTATACTGATTTAACAGTTTATAAAATTCTGTTCGATTACGCCCGGCTATTTTAGCTGCATTTGCCACATGACCATGTGTGATTCGTAACACACTCAATAAATAACCTCGTTCGAACGTCTGTTTCGCCTCTTTAAGTGTTTGCATGTGAATAGGGTCATCATGCACCGCTTTTTTAACCAGGCTTAATGGAATGTTCTTGGTTTTTGATATTGTTGCACACAAATCCACCACATTAATCAATTGCCGCACATTCCCAGGCCAGGGCATAGAAACAAGATACTTCATTGCATCCGGTGAGAATTTCTTTTTATCTTGATGATTGTTTTTAGAATATATATTCAAAAAATGTTCCGCTAAAGCTGGAATATCATCTTGTCGATCAGCAAGGTTAGGAATATCAAGCGGCACGACTTTCAAACGATAATAGAGATCTTCTCTAAATTCGCCCTTTTCTACTGCATCTTCTAAATTTTTATGTGTTGCAGAAATTAATCGAACATCGATAGGATAAGTTTTTGTTGAACCAACTGGCCGAACTTCAAAATCTTGCAAGACGCGTAACAACTTAACCTGTAATGCAAGTGGCATATCACCCACTTCATCAAGAAAGATAGTGCCGCCGTTTGCCGCCTGAAACAATCCTTCATGTTTAAGGTTAGCGCCGGTAAAAGCACCTTTCTCATGCCCAAATAACTCGGACTCAAGTAATTGCTCAGGAATAGCGCCGCAGTTTATCGCAATAAAACGGCGATCTCGTCTTGAGCTTGCCGCATGAATTGCTTTCGCAATAACTTCTTTTCCCGCGCCAGTTGAGCCAGAAATAAAAACTGAAACATCATTGTCGGCAACCAGACTAGCCATCTCGATAATGTCTGACATTGCCTTACTTTTATAGACAATGTTTTTAGTAAATTCACTTAATGCATTTTTATCCAGATTTGGACTAACTTTTTTGACTGTTTCGAGAAGTTCACTCTGATTGATTGGCTTGGTTAAAAATGCCGATGTGCCTAAATGCATCGCTTTAATCGCATCAGGAATTTGAGCTTGTCCACTTAACATAATCACGGGAAGCAACGGATTATCATTATGTAGTTCGGTTAGCAACGCCATACCGTCCATCCCTTCCATATAGAGATCAGTAATAACTATATCAGGCGCATAGATGCCAACCAAGTTTAGAGCATCTAATCCAGACAAGGCTCTTTTTACGTCATAATTTTCTTTAATAAGCCAGTTTTCAAGTAAATTAAGCACATCATTGTCATCATCTACAACTAAGACTTTTACTTTTGATTCTGTTTTTTTCATCATCATAAATTATCAGTTTCCCGCTATTGCTCGCTCCTTGCATACAATGGTTAATATTTGAATATAAACGACTTCTAGCTACTTCCAATTACAAATAATAGTTTAAATATAAGTAGTTTGTAACAACTTGTCACTCAACTGTGACAGATTTTGCAAGATTGCGAGGCTGATCAATATCTGCCCCTTTAATAACGGCGACATAATAGGCCAGTAATTGCAAAGGAATAGTATAAAGTATCGGTGCCATAAAATCATAAACTGCATTGATTTTAAGTACATAAACGCCTTCTGTAGATTCAACTTCACTTGTTTTATCTGCAAATATGTAAAGTTTTCCTCCCCGCGCCTGTACTTCCTGTAAATTTGATTTCAATTTTTCTAATAAATTGTTATTTGGCGCAACAGCAACCACAGGCATATCATCATCAACCAGTGCGAGTGGACCGTGTTTCAATTCGCCTGCCGCATAAGCTTCGGCATGAATATAGGATATTTCCTTTAACTTTAGTGCTCCTTCCATAGCTACTGGTAAAAAACTGCCTCGACCGAGGAATAAGGCATGGTTCTTATCAGAAAAATCCTTAGCCATGGTTTCAATATCATCTTTAAACTGAAATAATTGATTCACCCGTCCAGGTAAACTTTCAAGCTGTTTAACAAAGTCAGCTTCTTCGTTATTAGAAAGTCCATTCTGTTTCGCTATAGCAATAACAAGTAAAAATAATCCAACGAGTTGTGTTGTAAATGCTTTAGTCGACGCTACGCCAATCTCTGGCCCTGCATGTGTCAGGAATACAAGCTCAGCTTCTCTTGTTAATGAGCTCTCAGCAACATTACAAATAGCCAGTGTACTTAAGAACTTTGAGTTTTTTGCTAACTGTAGTGCAGCAAGCGTATCTGCTGTTTCCCCTGATTGAGATATACAAACAAATAAAGTGTTATCAACAACCACTGATTTTCGATATCGATATTCACTAGCTATTTCAACATGACATGGTATTTGTGCAATTTCTTCAAGCCAATGAGCAGCAATCAAACCAGCATGATAACTCGTGCCACATGCAGTAATCTTTACAGCTTTTACCTGTTTAAATATTGATTCTGCGTTCTGACCAAACTCGCTTGTTACAACTTGACCTTCTCTAACACGGTTTTCCAATGAATCTGCAATCGCACTTGGTTGGGAAAATATTTCTTTCAACATGTAATGTCGATAACCCGCTTTATCAGCTATGTCCGCGCTTAGCTCTGAAACATTGATAGGTCGTTCAACTATCTGTTGATTTGCATCATAAATAGTCAGCTCATCACGTTTGATATCAGCAACGTCACCATCTTCTAGAAAAATAAACTGCTGTGTTAGCGGCAATAAGGCAAAAACATCTGAGGCAATAAAATATTCACCAATACCAACACCGATAACCAAAGGACTACCTTTTCTTGCCGCAATTAATCTTTCCGGTTCTTTATTATTTATTACACCTAAAGCATAGGCGCCTTGCAGTTGTTTGATCGTTGCAAATACAGCCTGCAAAATATCCCGAGATGTCGAATGCAAAGCTTCGTAGACTGCATTAACAACAACTTCAGTGTCTGTCTCCGAACTAAATTCAAATCCAGACGCAATTTGCTTTGCACGTAACTGCTCATGATTTTCAATAATGCCATTATGTACGAGCGCAACCTGGTCGCGGCAAATGTGCGGATGAGCATTATTTAGATTAGGTTTGCCATGTGTGGCCCATCGTGTATGAGCAATGCCAGTCCCACCTTTTAAAGGTGAAGCCTGGTGTTCTTGATTAAGTTCGTTTACTTTTCCCTTGACGCGAATTCTTTGTAAACGTCCATCATGATCAATGACGGCTAAGCCAGCAGAATCATAACCTCGATACTCGAGTCTCTTTAACCCTTCTAGTAATAAAGGAGAGACATCACGTTGGGCAACTGCACCTACAATTCCACACATAGTTAATAATTATTTTTTATCAATATAAGTATCATGACTCATGAATCGTTTTGATTCATCCATGATAAATTCATTCGCTTCAATTTTTGCGTGCATCTGTTGGTTCGGCGATAAATTACCAGACGCCGCTATCACTGTAATTTGGTTTCCAGCTTTTTTGTTACCTTGTTGTGATGCTGCGAAATACCATTTATAAGCTTGATAATTATCTTTTTGAGTGCCTCGACCAAAATTAATCATATCACCATAATTTCTTTGAGCATCAGCATGCCCGGCCTTGGCAGCACGTCCGTACCATTCAAGTGCTATTTTATAATCTTTAGAAACACCCAAACCTAAATAATAAATAATACCTAGATAATTCTGCGCATCAGCATCGCCGTTTTCTGCTAGCGGCCGCCACAAACTAATGGCCGTTTCATAATCACCACTATCAAATGCTTTTTTTGGATCAGTTTCTTTCGCACATGCAGAAACACAAAGAAGAATAACTGCAAATAGTAAATGTAAAAAAGTTTTTATCATGGAATACGATTTATGATGAATTTGAAATAATTATTTTTAAATTTTACCAAATATATTATGACGAATAACTAATTAAATCAGACTATGACAATAATTTTAATTTAATAAATGGTCGGGACGAGAGGATTTGAACCTCCGACCACCACACCCCCAGCGTGGTGCGCTACCAGGCTGCGCTACGCCCCGTTGTGTTCAAATGAAATATAACTAAAGACAGACGTTTCAGCCACTAATTAAATTTAATGATTGAACGACAAAAGATAAATTGAAACAGGTACCGATAAAACCAGAAAAGAAAATTATCGTCTTAAAATATCCAGAACTTCTTCAAGCTCATTTCTTAATTGCTTAATAATCTGTTGGCTCTGATTTGAATCATCTTTAGCTTCTTCACCGGATAGACGTAATCGCGCTCCGCCAATGGTGAAACCTTGCTCATAAAGCAAGCTTCTAATTTGCCTGATAAGGATAACGTCATGACGTTGGTAATATCGACGATTACCGCGACGTTTGAGTGGTTTAAGTTGTGGAAACTCTTGTTCCCAGTAACGTAATACGTGTGGCTTAACGGCGCAAAGGTCGCTGACCTCACCTATTGTAAAATAACGTTTACCCGGTATCGCCGGTAATTCACTATTATTGGACGCTTCCAGCATATGCCTCTACCCGTGCCTTTAATTTTTGACCTGGACGAAATGTAACAACGCGACGTGCGCTAATAGGAATTTCTTCCCCCGTTTTCGGATTTCGTCCCGGACGTTGATTTTTATCTCTCAAATCAAAATTCCCAAACCCGGAAAGCTTGACTTGATTTCCTGTTTCTAATGCGGAGCGAATCTCTTCAAAAAACATTTCTACAATTTCCTTGGCTTCACGCTTGTTCAAGCCAAGTTCTTCGTACAGTTTTTCCGCCATTTCTGCTTTTGTCAGTGCCGCCATATTCTTATCTCAGTTTTGCACCGAATTTATTATATAGGCCATCTAAAACATTCCCCATGATGGTTTCAACCTCTTCATCTGTAAGAGTGCTAGAAGTTACTTGAAAGGTCAAGCCTAAAGCAAGACTTTTTTTCTTTTTTTCAATACCTTCGCCTTGATATACGTCAAACAACTCTAGGTTAGATAAGGCTTCTGTAGCATTACTTTTAACGCTTGATAATATCTCTACCAGAGCCACTGTTTCATCTATTAATATTGAAATATCTCGTCTAACTGAAGGAAACTTGGAAATAGGCTGGAATTTAGCCACACTCTTTTTAATCATATTTTTTATATTAAAATCAAAAAGATAGATATTATTTTTCAAACCAAATTTCGATGCTATTTTAGGATGTAACTGGCCGAAATAACCTGCTTCTTTACTATCAATATATACATCTACTGCTTGCCCTGGATGTAAGATTTCTGATTTACTTTTCTTAAATTCAATTCTGTTTTTTTCAACTGAAGAATAAAGTATAGCTTCAACATCATTCTTTATATCATAGAAATTAGATAAAGTTTCATTCTTATCCCATTGTTTTTCATATGTATTACCATATATTAATCCTGCAATATGAGAATCTTGCTTAAGATCTTCGCAACCTTCGAATATCAAACCTGTTTCAAACAGTCGCACCCTGTCACGTTGCCGTTTAACGTTATACTGCAAAGAATTAAGCAGCCCAGGTATAAGGCTGCTACGCATTACTGATAATTCAGGCGCAATTGGATTAGCCAAAACTAGATTTTTTTCATTATTATTCAATGATTTATTTAACTCTGGCTCGATAAAGCTATAGGTAATCACTTCCTGATAGTCACGATTAACCAATATTTCACGTAGTGTTTTAACCGACATATGAGCGTGATTAGAGCTTCTCATCTTTAAATGATTAGAAGGTGTGGCAACAGTGATCGCGTCATAACTGTATATTCGAGCTAGTTCTTCAATCAAATCAACTTCTATTTTAATATCGAAACGGTGTGAAGGAGGAACAATAAACCATTGATTTTCTTTATATTTAGACTGCATTTCTAATTTAGTAAACGTATCAGTAACGAACTGTTCCTCTAAATCTATACCCAATACGCGTTTAATCTTGGATTTTCTTAAAATTACCTGTGTATTTACTGGTAGGTCTTGATTACTAGTCATTTCAGCAATCGGGCCTGCTGCTCCACCACACAATTGAAGAATTAATTCACTAGCCCGTTCAATAGCACTTTCTTGAAGCTTCGGATCAACACCACGTTCAAAACGATGAGAAGAATCGGTATGTAATCTATACTGGCGTGATTCACCAATAATCACCTCTGGCATAAAAAAAGCACTTTCGAGAAAAATATTTTTCGATTTCGTGGAAACAGCACTGTCAAAACCACCCATTACACCTGCCATAGCTAGCGGTCCAGAATCATCTGCAATCAAGAGAGTATTCGACTTAAGTTGATGCTCCGATTCATCGAGAAGTTTTATTTTTTCGTTATCTTTTGGGTAACGAACTTCAATGTCACCTTTCAACAAATCATTATCAAATGCATGCATCGGTTGTCCCAATTCAAGCATGACAAAATTAGTAATATCGACAACGATATTAATGCTACGAATTCCTGAACGACGTAATTTTTCAGATAGCCAAAGTGGAGATTTAACACTGACATCGACATTTTCAATCACTCTGCCAACGTAATGAGGACATTCTGCTTTAGCAGACAGTTTAATTTTTCGTTTAGCCTTGGAAGTGATTTTGACAGGATTAATTTTAGATTTTGAAAGCTCAATATTATTAAAAACAGCGACTTCTCGAGCTATACCTCGAATACTGAGACAGTCTCCCCTATTCGGTGTCAGCGAAATATCAATAATATTGTCGTCAATATCGATTATTTCTTTCAGAGGCTTGCCTATTTCTTCAGTGACAGACAATTCAATAATGCCATCATGACTTTCACCTAAGCCAATCTCAGCAGCAGAACAAAGCATGCCGTAAGATGTCACACCTTTTAACGCAACAGCTTCCAGTTTTGGCTTATCTGACAGTGTTGCGCCGACTTTGGCTAATACCGTACGCATCCCTTCTCTTACATTAGCAGCACCACACACAATGGTTAATAGATCTTTTTCTCCACAATCTACTTCACAGATATGAAGTTTGTTTGCATCAGGATGTTTCGCAACAGATTTAACTTCAGCCACAACCAAACCATCAAATGGAGAACAAGCCGGTTCATTACCATCAACTTCAAGACCCGCCATGGTCAATTGATGCATTAATGTTTCTGAATCTATTGAAGGATTAACAAATTCTCTCAACCACTTTTCACTGAATTTCATATCAACTCTTCCTCAATCAGTGAAATTGTTCTAAGAAACGCAGATCATTATCAAAAAATGATCTTAAATCGTCGACACCGTAATAAAGCATGGCTAAACGCTCGACACCCATACCAAAAGCAAGACCGGTATACTTTTCTGGGTCGATACCTACATTTTTTAATACGTTTGGATGAACCATGCCGCAACCTAATACTTCTAACCAACCACGTTCACCCATAATGTCGACCTCAGCAGAAGGTTCGGTAAAAGGAAAATAAGAAGGTCGAAATCGTATTTGTAATTCTTTTTCAAAAAAGATTTCGAGAAACTCAATCAACAAGCCTTTTAGTTCGGCAAATGTCACATTTTCATCGACGATAAGACCTTCGACTTGATGAAACATAGGTGTGTGTGTCATATCGGAATCACAACGATAGACCCGACCTGGCGCAATAAAACGGAAAGGCGGTTTATCATTCTGCATAATTCTAATTTGTACAGATGAAGTATGTGTTCTTAACAAACGCCCATCGGGGAAATAAAATGTATCGTGCATGGCACGAGCAGGATGATGTTCGGGAATATTTAATGCTTCAAAATTATGGTAATCGTCTTCTACTTCTGGTCCTTCAACTACATCAAAACCAATCTGTTGAAAAAGAGATTCAATACGCTGCAAGGTTAATGTGATTGGATGCAAGCCAGCACGTTTTCCTCCTCGGCCAGGCAAAGTAATATCGAGTTGTCCTTGTTTTATTTTTTCATTTAACTGTTCGTCTTCTAATGAAGATTTACGAGATTCTATTGCTTCTTGAACGGCAACTTTAGCAAGGTTAATGACTTGGCCTGCTTGTGGACGTTCTTCAGCAGATAGTTTTCCTAATTGTTTTAATTGTTGAGTGAGTAGGCCTTTTTTACCAAGGTAATTAACCCTAATCTGATCGAGTTGTTGAAGATCAGTTACGGATTCAATTTCTGCTAACGCTTGAGCTTGTAATTTTTCGATCATCTCGTTCATGATTTTATTATTGTAACCGCTTACGGGCTATACGACTCTATATCATACGTAATTTGTACATCGCATACTCTCTCGCGCGACATGACCGCCATGGATGGCGGAAATATCGAAAATGCAGGACGCCTACATGGACGTAGGTGGTAGAACTGCGCCTGGAGCAAGCAGTCGAGCACAATCGATGACTTTACATCCTTTAACATCGCCGCTCCTGCGCGTCCTGCGCCCGCGGCATACAGTACATCCTTTAACATCGCCGCTCCTGCGCGTCCTGCGCCCGCGGCATACAGTACATCCTTTAACATCGCCGCTCCTGCGCGTCCTGCGCC
>JBDNFW010000018.1:0-22067 GCA_041689615.1 Gammaproteobacteria bacterium
CTCCTGCGCGTCCTGCGCCCGCGGCATACAGTACATCCTTTAACATCGCCGCTCCTGCGCGTCCTGCGCCCGCGGCATACAGTACATCCTTTAACATCGCCGCTCCTGCGCGTCCTGCGCCCGCGGCATACAGTACATCCTGTACATAAAAAAAGGGAAAGGTTTATCGCCTTTCCCCGTTTTTAATCATTGTATAAAGATTAACTAGCGAGGCTGGACTTAGCCTGTTCTGCTAAAGCACCAAAGGCAACTTTATCAAATACTGCAAGTTCAGCCAGGACTTTACGATCAACTTCAATCGCAGCTCGACTCAAACCATTAATGAAACAGCTGTATGAAAGACCATTGTTACGTGCTTCTGCATTAATTCGAGCAATCCAAAGTGCACGGAATTGTCTCTTGCGTTGACGTCTATCGCGATAGGCATACTGACCCGCTTTAGTTACAGCTTGTACAGCGACACGAAATACATTCTTGCGTCGACCACTATAGCCTTTAGCCTGATCAATAATTTTTTTATGTTTAGCGTGTGCGGTAACACCACGTTTTACTCTTGGCATTGCTTCAATTCCTCTCTATATATACGGAACCATTCGGGCAATCGCCTTCTGGTCACTATGATGAACAGTCAGCATTGTGCGCAACTGACGTTTACGCTTGGTGCTTTTTTTAGTCAGAATATGACTACGGTGCGACTGACCACGTTTAAATTTTCCCGAAGCACTACGTGTAAAACGCTTTGCAGCACCACTATGAGATTTCATCTTAGGCATTTCTATAACTCCAAATTTTCATAATTTTTTCATCTTTTCTAAATTGACCGCCATGGATGGTGGAAATACTGCCAATGCAGCACGCCTACACGGATGTAGGCATAGACAAAGCTTCCGCTCCTGCTCCTTACCTACGTCCTGTAGGTAACGTCTGGAACATGTTGTCGAGCAATTGGCAGTGCTGTATCTATTTCTTGGACGCCAGTACCATCACCATCTGTCGACCTTCCATTTTAGGAAACTGCTCGACCGCGCCATACTCTTCCAAATCTGCTTCTATCCGTTTTAGCATCTTGGTTCCAAGTTCCTGATGCGCCATTTCTCGACCACGAAAACGTAGCGTAATTTTGACCTTATCACCGTTGGTCAGGAATTTAATCAAATTCTTTAACTTAATCTGGTAATCACCGATTTCTGTGCCCGGTCTAAACTTAATTTCTTTAACATGTATCTGCTTTTGTTTCTTTTTCGCAGCATGCTTTTTCTTACTTTGCTCAAAAATAAATTTGCCGTAATCCATAATTCGGCAAACAGGTGGTTCCGAATTAGGTACAATTTCGACCAAATCTAATCCAGAATCTTCAGCACGTTGTTGAGCGTCTTCAATTGACACTACACCGACTTGTTCGCCTTCTGCATCTATTAACCTCACCTCAGGCGAAGTTATTGCTTCATTAAGGCGTGTCTTTTTGTCTGCGCTGATAAATTAATCCTCCAAATTAGTTACGGCCGAGGCACGCGATATCTTCATTAAGACGTTGAGTCAGGCTTTCCAGAGACATTGCTCCTAAATCCTCACCATCTCGCGTACGTACGGCCACAGTATTTTCGCTTTGTTCACGTTCCCCTAAAATAATTTGATAAGGGACGCGTTGCATTGCGTGGTCGCGGATTTTAAGCCCAACCGTTTCATTTCTCAAGTCAACTTCGACTCTAAAGCCCTGATTTTTTAAGTTTTCTGCAATTATTTTCGCATACTCGCTTTGTTTTTCCGTAATTGAGATAACAACGGCCTGAACTGGCGCCAACCAAACCGGAAAAGCACCGGCATAATTCTCGATTAAAATACCAATAAAGCGTTCCATTGAGCCCACAATTGCACGATGAAGCATCACTGGAACCTGTTTTGAGCTGTCTTCACTAACATAAGTCGCATCAAGACGCTCTGGCATAGAGAAATCGACCTGAATTGTACCGCATTGCCATACTCGACCAATGCAGTCCTTTAATGAGAACTCAATCTTTGGCCCATAAAACGCACCTTCACCGGGTTGTAATTCCCACTCTATCTCTTTGTTATTTAACGCTAATTCAAGTGCTTTCTCGGCTTTATCCCAGACTTCATCACTCCCTACTCGTTTTTCTGGTCGAGTCGAAAGCTTGATAATGACATCTTCGAAACCAAAGTCTCGATAAACTTCAAATAACATATCGATAAACTTTGAGACTTCATCCTGAACTTGATCTTCAGTACAAAAAATATGGGCATCGTCTTGGGTGAAATGTCGTGCACGCATTAGGCCATGTAAGGTCCCAGACGCCTCATTTCGGTGGCAGGAACCGAATTCGGCCAATCTCAGTGGCAAATCCCGATAACTTTTTAGCCCCTGATTAAATACTTGAATATGGCAAGGACAATTCATCGGCTTAATCGCATATTCACGATTTTCAGAGCCGGTCGTGAACATATCCTCTCTGAATTTATCCCAATGGCCTGAACGCTCCCACAAGCTTTTATCAACGACTTGTGGCGTGTTAATTTCCTGATAGCCGTTCATACTCATTTTCGAGCTGATATATTGTTCAAGAACTTTATATATCGTCCAGCCTTTCGGATGCCAAAACACCATGCCCGGCGCTTCTTCCTGAAAATGAAATAAATCCAGTTTCTTGGCTAATTTTCTATGATCTCGCTTCTCAGCTTCTTCTAAACGGTGTAGATAAGCCTTTAGTGCTTTTTTATTTTCCCAAGCCGTGCCGTAGATACGTTGCAGCATTTCATTATTGGAATCACCGCGCCAATAGGCGCCGGCAAGCTTCATTAACTTAAAAGCCTTAATCTTTCCTGTACTAGGTACATGTGGTCCACGACATAAATCAGTAAATTCACCCTGCGTATAAAGTGAAAGATCTTCGTTCGCAGGAATTGATTCAATAATTTGCGCTTTATATTCCTCACCCATATCACGAAAGAACTTGGTTGCTTCATCTCTACTTTTAACAGTACGTGAAACTGCAAAATCAGCTTTAGCCAGTTCTTCCATTTTCTTTTCGATTTTTACTAAATCATCCGGCGTAAATCCAGGCTCATAGGCATAGTCATAATAAAAACCATCTTCGATAACCGGACCTATCGTTACCTGCGCTTCGGGATACAGTTCTTTTACCGCTTGTGCCATAAGATGAGCACAAGAATGACGGATAATCTCAAGACCTTCAGGATCACGTTCAGTAATAATTCTTAAATTACTATTTTTTTCAATAAGATAGGATGCATCAACTAGGTTTTCATCAACCATACCACCAAGCGTTGCTTTAGCTAATCCAGGGCCAATTGATTCAGAAACTTGCATAACCGTCACCGCTTGTTCAAATTCGCGCTGACTACTATCAGGTAATGTAATCGTCGGCATTTCTGCTCCTTGTAGAGACTATTCGATGATAATGACTCAAAAAGAAACATTTTCGGTTTGATTCATTATCATCGAACAGTCTCAACATCAGTGGTGACCCCCACAACAGGTCACGTGTTAAAGGATATTATTAATTAATAAGCAGCGATAAATCACTGCTTATATTGTTATTTGGTAGGCACGATGTGACTCGAACACACGACCTCTACCATGTCAAGGTAGCGCTCTAACCAGCTGAGCTACGCGCCTAAAGCGTTCAAGGTCGTGCATTATACGAGGTGGATTTCAATCGTCAAATTTCTATTTAACTCATTACTTTTTTCGGCCAAACAACGTCTTAATTAAATTCGTTATTTAAAGTCCACTTCCAAGCCGTTTCAATTATACTTTTCAACGAATTAAATTTTGGCTGCCAACTGAGTTCTTTTATTGCTTTGCTTGAATCAGCCATTAACACTGGAACATCCCCAGAACGCCTATCAAGAATTTGATAATTAAAGTCATGATTTGTTACTGATTTTACACATTCAATAACCTCCTTGACTGAATATGGTCTTCCATTACCAAGGTTATATTCGGAATAATATTGTCCATTATTTAACAGTTTTTTCATCGCTAGTATATGAGCATCAGCCAAGTCAGAAACATGAACAAAATCTCGAAGGCATGTACCATCAGGTGTGTTGTAATCGCTACCATAAACTTTGGCATCGAAATCTTTTAAAGCTACTTTATCCAGTAGGATAGGAATTAAATGAGATTCAGGTTCATGTGCCTCTCCCAGCTCGCCATCCGGGTCGGCTCCAGCAGCATTGAAATAGCGCAAACAAATTGCACTTAATCCAGTACTCTTATGAGTATCTCTAATCATTTGTTCTGCTTCTGCCTTATTCTCACCATACGGATTTGTTGGTGCGATAGGACAAATTTCTGAGATCGGTAACTCTTTAGGTGCGCCATATACTGCACAACTACTGGAAAAAACAAGATTATTAATACCAGTCTCGAACATGGCTTTTAATAAACTATCTATTCCACCAACATTATTTTCATAAAATAATTCTGGATTGTTCACTGATTCTGCTATCTCAATAGATGCAGCAAAATGCATAACTGCAATGGGTTTATATTTTTCAATAATTGATACTAACTTTTTCGTATCTCGAACATCTCCAACTTGCAAAGCTCCCCACTTAACCGCCCATTCATGACCATTTGAAAGATTGTCATACACAACTGGGAAAAACCCATTTTTGGCAAGTGCTTTACAAGTGTGACTTCCAATATATCCGGCACCGCCAGTTACCAATACAGATTGTGTACTTTTATTTTTATTCATCTTCTCTAACTCTTAATTTATTTTTTCTACTCGAATACTAAATTACACACGTCAATGACAATAACATTAGTTATGCTCAAACGTTTAGCTGGTAAATGTGGATTAAATTCCAAAAAATGAATTAGAATAATCTGATTAAATAGTCTCTGGATTATTTCCGCTAAAACACAAACTAATCCGTGATGGTATTTTGAGTTGCTTTTAAGTCCGCCTGAACCATCTCTCTGACCAACTCTTCAAAAGAAACTGTATGCTGCCAACCAAGTTCTTTTTTTGCCTTTGAAGGATCTCCCAATAGTGTTTCAACCTCAGTAGGACGATAATATCGAGAATCTATTTCTACCAAAATATCTCCTGATTCCTTATCGACACCTTTTTCATTTAACCCTTCACCTTGCCACTCAAGTGTACGTCCGACTTCATTAAAGGCTAATTCGACAAATTCACGAACAGTATGATTTTCTCCTGTTGCAAGCACATAATCACTAGGTGAATCTTGTTGCAAAATTAACCACATACCTTCTACAAAGTCTTTGGCATGTCCCCAGTCACGTTTTGCATCCAGGTTTCCCAAATAGAGCGACTTCTGTTTTCCACTATGGATAGCCGCAACAGCCATTGTAATTTTTCGAGTGACAAATGTTTCACCCCTTGTTGGACTTTCATGATTAAAAAGAATCCCGTTAGCGCCATATATTCCATAGGCCTCTCTATAATTTACGGTAATCCAATAAGCATAGAGTTTGGCCGCTGCATAGGGTGAACGTGGATAGAATGGTGTGTTTTCATTCTGAGGTATTTCCTGTACTTTTCCATACATCTCTGAAGTAGAAGCTTGATAGAAGCGAGTCTTATCAGTTAATTTCAAAATTCGTATTGCTTCAAGTAATCTTAATGTACCAAGCGCATCAGCGTTTGCGGTATATTCGGCAGTTTCAAAACTGACTTGAACATGGGATTGGGCTGCAAGATTATAGATTTCATCTGGTTGAACATCTTGCACTACACGAATCAAGTTCGTTGCATCTGTCATGTCGCCATACATCATCTGAAAAGCAGGCGAATTTTCATGGGGATCTGTATATAGATGATCGACACGTTGTGTATTAAATGAAGACGAACGTCTCTTTATTCCCCAAACCTGATAACCTTTATCGATCAGTGATTCAGCTAATAAAGCACCGTCTTGGCCAGTTACTCCTGTAATAAGTGCACGTTTACTCATGAAACAATCATTCCTCGTAATATATTTATATTCTTATTGTATCGATATTTTCACTAAACCATTCATAATATCGACTCAAACCTTCATCTAAACCAAATTTGGCATTCCACCCAATCTCTGTAAGTTTACTAACATCCAATACTTTTCTAGGCATACCATCAGGTTTGGACTTATCAAAAACTAAATCACCTTGATAACCGACACATTCTTTTACTTTATAAGCAAAATCCTTGATCGGAATATCCAAACCTGTACCAACATTAATATGAGAATGTCCCGAATAGTTTTTCATTAAATATACCAAGGCATCAGCCAAATCATCCACATATAAAAATTCACGTTTGGGATTGCCCGAACCCCATACTACGCATTGCTTCTCATTATTTATTTTTGCATTATGAAATCTTGATAACAATGCTGCGGGCACATGTGAATTCTCAGGATGAAAATTATCACCGGGGCCATATAAGTTTGTCGGCATTGCGGAAATAAAATCGACACCGTATTGCTGCCTATATGATTGACATAACTTAATACCTGCTATTTTAGCGATGGCATACCATTCATTAGTCGGTTCAAGTTCACCCGTTAATAATGCATCCTCGGTAATAGGTTGTGGCGCATTTCTAGGATATATACAAGATGAGCCTAAAAACAGCAGCTTTTCAACAGACATTTTCCAAGCATTATGAATAACATTCGCTTCAATCATCAAATTATCATATAAAAATTCGGCAGGATAATGACTGTTAGCATAGATACCTCCAACCTTGCCTGAAGCAACTATGACTGCTTCCGGTTTAGTAATCTTCATCCATTTGGCAACTGAATCACTATCTCTTAGATCTAATTTGCTTTTAGGAATAGTAATAATTTCGCAGTTTTCATTCCTTAATCTGCGCACAACCGCACTCCCCACCATTCCATTATGGCCAGTCACCCAAACACGTTTATTATTCATTTCGTAATTCATATAATTTTTTTAGTTAATTATATAGTCATTTAGACTGTTTAAAAACTTAACCAAATTTTGAGTCAGATAATCCCAATCCAGAAATCTGTATCGTACGAATTTCATCACGAAGCTTTGCCGCTGCTTCAAAATCCAGATCACGCGCATATTGATACATTTCTTCTTCCAGTTTTTTCACTTTCTTCATCAATGCGGCAGGCGATAATGATTCATAACTGGCTCTGTCTTCTGCCACTTTTTTGTAAGCATTGCTAATCGACTGTTTATCAGTATAAGCACCTTCCATAATATCGGTAATTGCTTTTTTAATACCTTTCGGAGTAATGCCATGCTCTTTATTAAATTCTATTTGTTTCTGTCTTCGTCGCACTGTTTCATCAATGGCGTATTGCATAGATTTGGTAATCTTATCGCCATATAAAATTGCTTTGCCATTCAGGTTTCTTGCGCCACGACCTACGGTTTGGATTAATGTCGTACCCGATCTCAAAAAACCTTCCTTATCGGCATCCAGTATCGCAACAAGTGACACTTCTGGCATATCCAGGCCTTCTCGTAATAAATTGATACCAACCAATACATCGAATTCACCTCGACGTAGATCACGAATGATTTCAACCCGTTCTATAGTATCAATATCAGAGTGTAGATAACGAACTCGAACACCGTGTTCAGATAAATAATCCGTTAAATCTTCAGACATCCGTTTAGTTAACGTTGTAATCAGCACTCTTTCATCAACGGCAACACGTTTATGAATTTCTGATAACACATCATCTACTTGTGTTGCTACCGGGCGCACTTCGATTTCTGGATCAAGTAAACCTGTTGGCCTGACAACTTGCTCTACAACTTGATCCGAATGCTCTGCTTCATACTTGCCGGGAGTTGCCGAGGTGAAAATAATTTGCGGCGCGAGTTTTTCGAACTCTTCAAATCGTAATGGTCGATTATCCAATGCCGAGGGTAATCTAAAACCGTATTCAACCAGATTTTGCTTACGTGAACGGTCGCCTTTATACATTGCACCCAATTGCGGGATGGTGACATGACTCTCATCAATAATAACCAATGCGTCTTTGGGTAAATAATCCAGTAAAGTTGGTGGTGGCTCGCCCGCTGCGCGTCCTGAAAGATAGCGTGAGTAGTTTTCAATTCCCGAGCAATAGCCAATCTCATTAATCATTTCGATATCAAATCGTGTTCTTTGCTCTAATCGTTGCGCTTCAACTAATTTGTTTAGAGATTCGAGTTGTTCCAGACGTTCTTTTAATTCGACCTTAATGAGTTCGACCGCATCAAGTAGCACTTGCCGCCCTGTGACGTAATGCGATTTGGGATGTATGGTGACACGAGGTAATTTACGCAGAACTTCCCCTGTTAATGGATCAAATTGGCTGATTGTTTCAATTTCTTCATCAAATAGCTCGACTCGTATTGCCTCTCTTTCAGATTCCGCCGGAAAGATATCAATAACATCTCCCCTTACACGAAATGTACCTCGATGAAGTTCGATGTCGTTTCGTTTGTATTGTATTTCAGTCAATCGGCGTAAGAGTGTTCTCTGATCAAGTAGATCGCCACGGGAGAGGTGTAGAACCATCTTTAGGTATCGGTCTGGATCACCTAAACCATAAATGGCTGAAACCGTCGCCACAACAATAGTATCTCTACGTTCCAGAATTGCTTTTGTTGCTGATAGGCGCATCTGTTCGATATGCTCATTAATCGAAGCGTCTTTTTCAATATAGGTATCGGTCGTCGGAACGTAGGCTTCGGGCTGGAAATAATCGTAATAAGAAACAAAATACTCTACCGAATTGTTCGGAAAAAACTCACGCATCTCGCCGTATAATTGCGCCGCCAGCGTTTTATTCGGCGCCAAAATCAGCGTCGGCCTTCGCTGTTCTTCTATCACGTTGGCAATGGTATAGGTCTTGCCTGAGCCCGTGACACCTAATAAGGTTTGATAAGCTAACCCGTCAACTAAACCTTCATTTAGGCTTTTGATCGCAAAAGGTTGATCGCCCGCAGGCGAATATTCTGAAATAAGTGAAAATTCTTTCATTTTGCTAGTTTTTTCGTACTCAGATTCGCGTATATTACACGCCCTTTGAAACTCGTTCTAAAATCAGGAGACTACCGTTGGATATTTCGTTATCACACCGTGCACAAAGCATAAAGCCATCACCAACACTCGCAGTAACGGCTCGTGCCGCAGAACTTCAAGCTGAAGGTAAAGACATTATTGGTCTCGGTGCCGGCGAACCTGATTTTGACACACCAGAACACATAAAGGCAGCAGCAATTGAAGCTCTGAAAAAGGGCCAAACGAAATATACGGCTGTTGATGGAACCGCTGATTTAAAAAACGCGATTATTAGTAAGTTTAAACGTGAAAACAATCTTGAATATAACAAGAATCAGATTTCAGTTGCCTGTGGTGCGAAACATAGTCTTTATAATTTATTTCAGGCGATACTTAATCCGGGTGATGAAATCATCATCCCTGCGCCTTATTGGGTTTCTTATCCGGATATGGCAAAGCTGGCTGGCGCTGAACCGGTTATTTTAAAAACAACGATAGATGAGCATTTCAAAATCACACCGAAAAAATTACAGGGTGCAATTTCTGATAAAACCCGCATGGTTGTTTTTAATAGCCCTTCTAATCCTACCGGTGTTAGCTATAGTGAAGAAGAATTAGCCGACTTGGGAGAAGTACTGGTTGAACATCCAGAAATTATCGTCGTAACAGATGATATTTATGAGCACGTTCTCTGGGGACAAGACAAATTTGTTAACATTGTAAATGCATGCCCTGACTTGTATGACCGTACTGTCGTCGTCAATGGTGTTTCAAAAGCCTATTCAATGACGGGCTGGCGTATTGGTTATGTTGGTGGCCCGGAAGCTATCATAAAAGGGATGAATAAAATCCAGTCTCAGAGCACCTCAAACCCGACATCAATCGCACAAGCAGGGGCAGTTGCTGCGTTAAATGGCGACCAAACCTACATAAAAGAAAGCACCGGTATATTTAAGCAACGGCATGACTTTGTGTTTAATGCTTTGAATGAAATTGATGGAATTCGATGTCTTGCTTCGGAAGGCACATTTTATAGCTTCCCTGATATGAATGAGCTTATGGAAAACATGGAAGGAATTAATAACGATATTGAGTTGGCAGAATTCTTTCTGGAAAAAGCAGAAGTAGCGATGGTACCTGGTTCGGCTTTTGGTGCACCTGGCTGCATGCGAATCTCATTTGCCACCAGTATGGAAAATCTTGAGAAGAGTATGGAACGGATTAAAAAATCGTTAGAAAACTAGATCGATAATGATGGTTGACCATACTAACCACCATCAGTAGTATACGCGTTCTCGAATATTCCCCGGTAGCTCAGTCGGTAGAGCGGGTGACTGTTAATCACTAGGTCGGCAGTTCGAGCCTGTCCCGGGGAGCCAAATCAAAAAAGGGTTTCAATATGAAACCCTTTTTATTTAAACTTCATATAATACGATAACATTGTTTCGTATACCCACGCGTTTTATCCACGATATAATCAGTATATGAATTAAAAACAGCATTAAATAGTTTTTATCGTATATCTTTAATAAGATTCTCGATATTATTGCATCTGTTGAGACTTCTACTAATCGGTTTAACTTATTTGAAGTCTCTTTTAAAGATGTAGCGGGCGAATATCGTCTGCTTTAACTTGGTTATAAATACAATACATAAAGTCTCTCTTAACTAAATCAGAACAATGTATTCCAAATCTCTTGACGACAATCCAGCATGCTAATGTTTATTAGTAAATAATCCATTTCCAACTACTTCAGCTGTTTGGATAACACTTAAAATATAAATAACTTTAAAAAACTATCTAATGCAATTAACAAAGCGCAAAAATTCCATTATCGAACTCTCGAATAAGTTGGCTAATGAAAGATTAAATTGGAAAAATAAGAATAACTTTTTTCATTCTCAAGATACTTCATACCTCTCTTTTTTGATTCCTGTTGGATCTAGTGTTATTGAACTTGGATGTGGAGTCGGGGATCTAATTGCCTCATTAAAGCCATCTAAAGGAGTTGGAGTTGATATTAGTGATGCTATGGTCAATAAAGCTAAAGAGCTTTATCCTGAATATGAGTTTATTGCAGGTGACATTGAAGATAATAGTGTTATCGAATCAATTTCTGGCTCTTTTGATTATATAATACTCTCTGACACAATTGGTTATCTCGATGATTGTCAGGCCACACTTAATTTATTACATCGATTATGTAATCGCGAAACACGCATTATTATTTCCTACTATTCTCACTTATGGGAACCAATACTAAAATTCGCTGAACTTTTTAAGCTAAAAATGCCACAAAAAGACGTTAATTATTTATCCACTGATGATATTTCGAATTTAATAAAACTTACAGACTATGATGTAACAAAAAAAGAATGGCGACAGTTAATACCATTGCAGCTATTTGGAATAGGGACATTTATAAATCGTTACATTGCAGCTTTACCAATAATAAGAAAATTATGCATAAGAAATTACATAGTAAGCAGATCTTTACTTAAAATTTCTCCTCCTCAGTCATGTTCAATTGTAATCCCATGTCGTAATGAAAAGGGAAATATAGAACCTGCAATCAAACGCATACCAGACTTTTGTCAAGATATGGAAATAATTTTCGTTGAAGGTCATAGCCAAGATGGAACATATGATGAAATTGAAAGAGTGATCTCAATATATAATGATATTAATATAAAAGTAATACAGCAAGATGGAAAAGGTAAGGCAGATGCCGTTTATAAAGCTTTCGACCATGCTGAAAAAGAAGTGCTTATTATACTTGATGCTGATTTGACCATGCCTCCTGAACAACTTAATAAATTCTGGGATGCCATATGCTCTGGGAAAGGAGAATATATTAATGGTAGTCGGATGGTGTACCCGATGGAGAAAGATGCAATGAGATTTTTGAACCACATTGCAAACCGTATATTTTCAATATTATTTAGCTGGTTATTAAATCAACGTTATACAGATACATTATGCGGCACAAAAGTATTGAGGCGGACGGATTATAAAAAATTAAAAATGAACCGCAGTTATTTTGGAGACTTTGATCCTTTTGGTGATTTTGACCTTATCTTTGGAAGCTCCAAACTAAATTTAAAAATGATTGAAATCCCTATAATTTACAAAGCACGTAGCTATGGCAGCACTCAAATATCGAGATTTCGACATGGATGGAAATTACTTTGTATGGTGCTTTATGGATATCGCAAGTTAAAAGCTTTTAAGTAAAATGGATTCGCAACTCAATGACTATCGTAAAATATGGGAAAGTAAATCGGTACTCAGAGCTGTCTATCGTGATTACTATTCACGTATAACTAATTATTGTAACGATGGTCTCACACTTGAAATAGGTGGAGGCTCTGGAAACCTAAAAGATTCTTTAAATGAAGTCATTTCTGTTGATATTCTTTATGCGGAATGGCTTGATGTAATTGCAGATGCTCAACTCCTTCCATTCAAGTCAGACACATTTCAAAACATTATATTATTTGATGTTCTCCATCATATACAATATCCAAAACAATTCCTTTCAGAAGCATCGAGAGTTCTGTTACCAGGAGGAAAAATAATAATACTTGAACCAGCAATTACTCCAGTCAGTTGGTTTTTTTATAACTTCATACATCATGAGCCAGTACTTCTAAAATGTAATCCGTTAATTGATGGTGAAATTGATCCAAATCGTGATCCTTATATGTCGAATCAGGCTATTCCATCATTATTATTTGGAAAATATCAGTCCGAGTTTAACAAGTACTTTCCCGAACTAATAATTTCACATAAGGAATTACTCAGCCTGCTTGCCTATCCATTATCAGGCGGTTTCAAGAAATGGAGCCTAATTACAAAAAGTCTAGTCAAACCTCTACTGAATTTAGAAAATTTACTAGCACCACTTTTAGGTCATATAATGGGATTCAGGTTGTTCATAGTATTACAAAAATCATGATTTTCATTATAGGGACTAATATAGGCTTGTGCCAGATCACTAACAAATCTCTTGTTTAAGCCATTTTACAACTAACACTAGCATCACGACGATTGTTATTTTTTGATTATTAATTCGCCAATCTATTCCTTTAAATACAAAGTAAAATAACTTCTTGGAAAGCAGTTAAGTTTTAGTATTTATTGCTTTCCATGATTCCAATTATAATCAAACCTATTAATATGACTCTAACTATCTCGAATAATTATTTATGAAAGTTTCATCAATACTTATGTTTACTGTTTAATAATTTTTATTTTTTCTATACTAACAAAACCGGGTATTACTTCATGGTCGTTTGTTCTGACACACGCATGAACAGTCGCTCCTTTCTCAACTGGCACACTATCGAGCCAAATCATCATGCTGATCTGCCCCTAGACAAACGGAGAGTTTTTCAGGCAACATGTTGCACCTGATATTCAAAGTCTATCGGACTCTTGTAGTCGATACCAGAGTGTCGTCTTACTCGATTATAATAAGCCTCGATATACCAGAAGATTGACTGCTTCGCTTGCTCTCGTGTTTCATAGTTTCGCTGATGGACCAATTCTACTTTGAGTGTGTGGAAAAAGCTTTCGCAGACCGCGTTGTCATAACAATTTCCTTTCCCACTCATGCTACAGATAAAGTTGTGATTCTTGATGAGTCTCTGATAATCCTTTGAGCAATATTGACTGCCTCGGTCAGTATGCATAATCACACCTTTTGGGTAGTTTCGATTATGCAGTGCCATTTTTAGCGCATTGCAAACCAGCTCAGCTTTCATGCGTTTATCCATTGACCAGCCGACGACCCTACGGGAATACAGATCTATCACCACGGCCAAATAAAGCCACTTCTGCCCAACCCGAATATAAGTAATATCACCAACCCAGGCTTCATCCAATCGCGTCATGGTAAAATTCTGCTCGAGGTGATTCGGTGCAATCGGCTTGTTGTGATTACTGTCGGTTGTACTCTTAAATTTACGCTTATGGATTGCTTTAAGCCCCAGGTGCCGCAGTCGACGGCGAATTCGCTCTCGTGAGCCAAAGAATAGACCTTGCTCCAAGAGTTCAACATAAATTCGTCGATAACCATAGCGACCACTGTGTTGGTGATACACTCGATTGATATGACCATCAAGTTCCCGATTCTCCGTTTCTCGTTTTGAAGGGCTTCGTTTCAGCCAGTCATAATAGCCACTGGCTGAGACTTCAATCAGGGGTAACAATCGATTCAATGATAAACCTGACCAAGTTCGACAGTCTTGAACAAAGGCATACTTCACACATGGTCTTTCGCAAAGTATGCCGTCGCTTTTTTTAAGACGATAATCTCCTTCTCTTTCAATGCCAGTTCCTTTCTGGCTTTGCGGAGTTCTCGCTCTAATTCCTGATAATCTTGCTTGTTCGGTTTAGAAACCGTTGTTGGTTTTGATTCACTCATCGCTTTGCGTACCCAGTTACCCAAGGTTTGTTCATGAACCCCTAAGTCTATCGCAATTCTACTGACGGGTTCATGACTGCCTAGTGCTAAAGCAACGGCTTCATCTTTGAACGTTTGATTGTATGTATTTCTCATCGGAAAACTCCTATTTGATTAAATAAAAAGTTCTCCGTTAAACTAGGGGCAGATCATGCTTCTTTTCCCGAAATTGTTCTTTGCTCTTTGATAAGCCCAAACCAATGTAGTATTTGTTGGTAAATTTGCTAATTCAGATTCGAAATGCACCCCTTTTTTTTGTAACCGCATTCGATAATCTTCAACAGGAACTCCTAACGGAAAGAGTGTATATTCATTTATATTACTCGTTATCCTTAAGGTTGTTGATTCTAATCCGTTACGATACACAAACGATTTAAGATCATTATCACAATCATCTACATTAATTGGCGCCAAGGCTACTGCCTGCCGTATAAGCAAGGGAGCGGGAAATATCAAAAATAGCATTGAAATTGAAATAATTATTATATGACTTTGTAGTTTTCCTTCAGTTACATCCAACAATCTAACCAGTGCCATTCGCCTGTTTTGAATCATCTGTTGAAGGGAAAAAAAACCAATCGCGACAAGTGTTGCATCGATCACAATTGTCGCAGCGTAGACTCTAGAACCACCATCCTTGATAAAAGGAGCAGACAATATAACCCCTATTATCATAGAAGCACTTAGAGCAAGATGTGAGTCTTTACGTATTCCTTTTAAACATGAAATAAATCCAACAAACCAGAAGAATACAAACGTTAACCTAAGAAAACTCAATTCGTGGGGAGTCTTTCTGACAAAATGTAAAAGTTTTTCTAGATGATGCGAGAGTCCTTTCAAATATCCTTTAATAAATAACTGAGGTTGAGTAATTATATTATGCAATGATGCTATATAAATTTTTCTAGCCACAACATTTTCAGATCCACCTTCTGAAAATATTTCAGGCTCAGACTGATATACATGGGTCCAGCTTTTTCCTCCAGCGGTTAACCCATAAAAAGAATAAGAAAAATTTGCGTGCGTCTGAGATTGGTCAGCATTAATACTTTTCATTAATCCAGCATTAAATATAAACCCTGAAATAATAGCTAAAACTATTGCTGCAGGAATAATAATGCGTTGTTTTGATTTTAAATTCAGAAAATAGATAGACCATATGATAATTAATGGTAAGACAAAAAATGCCCCTGACCTCGCATTCAGTCCAAGTGTTAACATAAATACGCCAAACGAAATCAATACTGTATTTTGTTTATTTGTTCCAGCCCATATAAATACAAAACCAAACATGCCATAAAGCAGGCCAGCATTTGCCGTCAATGTTGTCATACTATAATCACTCGCAAAAATGAACATCAATGCAAAAGCAATCAGTGCCGCAGGACCTCCAAGCCGATGAGCAAGCTGTTTTGCAAATAGATAGGCCACGCTACCCAGTAAAATTGATTGAAGTAACAATACAAGTTGAAGATCGCGGCCCGTTATTCCGAGTAATGTAGCAAGATAAAAACTATATATGGGACGTCTTTGACAGAACAAGCTCATCTCCCATTTATCAAGAAGTGTGTGAGCACATTGGTAATAACCATTAGCATCATTCCAAGGTAATAACCCACTAATTGCTACGTGATTACTGTTACCACTATACCATGCAGCTAACACAGAAATGACAAAAAGTATAATTGACAAAAACGGCAAAAAATAATTTATTTGTTTTGAATATTCACTTAAGTATTTATTTATAGGTTTTATAAAGGCAATAAATATTGCAATTAGCATTAATGATGTAGCGACAACAACATTTATATGACTTGCTATTTCTCTCATAATATTACCTTGACATTATTTTTAATTTTTCCCTGCAACCAGCCGTGTACCAGTAAATATCTTAACTGCATTAATCGTTAATTATTTAAAAGTCTTGATTAATTTTTCAATTATAAGCTTATAGAATTAGGTAACAATTAATATTGAGTTTAATTTTCTACACCTGTTACTGATAATTTATCAACATTGTTTTGTAACATATTTAAATAAGCACGAATCTCTTCTGTTTTTCGATAGCCTCCAATTCTGCATCGGTAACAGCATGGACAAACTCCGGATAACTGACTGTTAGGACCAGACAGATAATTAAGCTAATGGCTATATTAGTAATAATTGAATTCAAAATTAGTAAACCTAATTTAGAAATCTTCGGCGAGACAATAGTCATAGAAGTATATTTTTTATTCAGCATTACTTAATTTCAGAAAGCGGTAGTCCATAGGTCTCTACTTCAACTACATGAAACCATGGGATTTTGGAAAATAAAAATGTCGCTGAACTAAATAATCCCGTAATTTTAATGAATTTAATTTCTTTAGGTTCAAAAACAAATTCTTGCCAGCTTCTAGGTTCACCTGAATTATTATTCGAAATTAATTCCCATTGTTTCTGCTCATTGGAAACCTCGATTTTATATCGATAAAATCGATTATCTTTATCCCACAATAAAAACCTTATTTTGTTTGTCAGGCTTACTTCTTTCAGCGTGATTAACAAATGGCTGCCGGGTAAATTTAATTTATGTGCCGTATAACCATGTAACGGTCCATAATTATTACTATTGCCATCAATCGCAGATTTTGTTGAACTGCTAGGATCTTCACCAACAGGGATTGATGATGTTGCACCTTCTTTTATTAACGCTAAGTCTCTACCGTTTGATAGTAGTAGATTATATTTTTCTTTTTTCTCTTCCTCGACTTTTAATTTAGCTTCTTCTTCCTTACGCTGTTTATCTAACTCAGTAAGTCTCGCCTCGCCTGCCTTTCTTTTCTCTTCCTTTATTCTTCCCTGCTCTGTAAGCCTCTTCTGCTTTTCTTTCAGAAGTTGTTTTTCTAATTCCTCTATGCGTTTTTCTTCATCCGTTTTTTTCTTAGTCTCTGCGATGGCTTTTCGTTTTGCTTCTAATTCTGTTTTTGCTTTTGCTTCGTCCTCAACCTGCTTTATTGCTTCTGTCTCCTGTTGTTCTATTTGTTTTTCTAATACCTTCAGTTCTGCATCGGTTACAGCATAAACAGTGGATGTAAAACCAACCGTTATAATCAGGTAGACAATATGAAGAAGTGTTTTTAAATTCATGAATTAGTTTTTACGATCGATCAACTGTTTGATGACACTGTTTATCCGTCATCATCCTCGATAAACGTAATGCGCCCGTCCAGTACTTTGCGTAATTTGTTAAATGATTTTACCGCTTTATTTTTGCTGGAATAGCTAAGCCCGAAACCATCTGTGTTGTCTTGCAGTACGAAATGGAAACTATAACGAGTAATGGTTGGTTTTCCCCATTGGGAGACTGTTCCATTTATTAATTCAATTTTCTTAAAATTTACAATATCCATGATTTGACTGTCATCCGAAGTAATAAACGCCACTTTCCCTGCCTCAAGGTCTACGGCAATAAGGGCTCCGCCCTCGCTCATTCGAGCCCTTACTATTACTGAAGAATTGAAACCTTGTGCGCACAATTCTTTCCAACGCTTTTTTGCGGCGGGCGCATGGTGACCGAATATGAAGCCCCATTCCAATATCGATTGAAAATTCAGTAACAAAATGCCCGCAATGACCAAGACAAGGAATGCAGGATGCTGGCTAGCAAGCATGATGCCCGCAATCGCAAGTAACAGTCCAATAATGGAAAGTTCATGGAGAGTGCCTATTTGATGTTTTTGCATCTGGCTAGTATAAGTGGAATATTGATAATCAATAAAGCTAGCATCTTATAATTTATGTTCGTTGAGGTGCTATTTATTACTATTTTGCCTGTCCGTCTTCTTTTTGTATGTAAGCAGTAATTGTTATTTTCTCTATCCAGTGCCCAGCTTCATTAGTATTTTTGTTAATTGATCGCTTTCGCTGGTTTCCCGACTGTCGCCTCTACACTGGGAGCGGACGGTTATCTATTTACGAATGTAGCACGCATAACTCTGGGGTCTGTGATTCAATTCCACTCATAGCCACAATTTTTAAGAATTTTGTGATGATTCATCTTTCAATCCAAAGCCACAATGACCGCATTTTCTAAATAAAAAATTTTGGAACGCATACTTTAATTTTCCACCTCGAAACATATATTCATTACAACTTGGACATTTATATTTCTGCAATTTATAAGCACATCCACAACAAACTACCATATAAAACACAAGAAACATTCCACCCCACTCATTCGACCCAGTAACCTTATTTATTATAGGGATTAAAAAAATAGAAAATGGAACAAATAACCATAAACAAAGTGTAATATTTCTAAATATCTTTATGCGTTTTATATTCATGCTCGTAAATTTTTACTTATTCTATTAAAACGAAATTATAGCAGTTAATTAGTAATCGTGTTCCCCAAGTATGAAAGACACCTCCCAATAACATTATAATGATCGGTAAAACAGTAACTAGTATTGATGAAGCACCACTATAAAATACCTTTGCGCCGTAATATGGGGAAAAAATTATCGGCAAAATAATAATCAAGAAAAGCATTACATGATTATCTCTTTTTTCCCACTCACTTATTTTTCCATTATGCGCTTTTTGACTTTGCATTTTATCTACATTGTTTTGAGTAAAATTTTTACCTAGTTTTTCAAAATCTATTTTTTTTAGCCACCTCATGAACCACAGTATAAATAATGATGTGTTTATATAATAAGTCAGCGATGAAATGAAAATTGCTTTAAGTACATAATCTTCTCCTAAAACTTGTCCAAGAAAAACATTGGGAACCATCCATGACAAAATTAATAGTGCAATAGAAAGATAAGCTAAAGTAAATAAATAAGGCTTATTATCTATTTTAAACTCACTGTAGCTTGGTATATATTCCTTTAATTTTTTAATTAACATAAAGCTTGTGTATGCCCATAAGGTCAACATGCCTATAGCGATGTAATTAGTTATGGCAAGCTTTAGCATAGGTATCTCAATTTTAGAGATATTTTTCTCTTCATTGACATTAGGCAACTTTATAGTTTCTTCTTCCTTATCGATCTTTTCCTCGTATTTGAATTCAGGAAAGTAGGCTAGCCAGTCATTAATACTTTGAGGTCTATCACCAGCACGAAATTCCAAGCCTGCATCTATAGCTTCTATAAGATAGTCTGGGTGCGTCCCATCATTTAAATATGAAGCTTTAAGAATCGGGTCGTTATTTCCTGAAAGAATTTGTTCTGCTCTTGACATTGCATTATCTGGCGAAGCCCCGAAAAGACATCTATACATGCTGGCACTCAAAGCATAAATATCTGTCCATGGGCCCTGCTTTGAGTTTGCGTCAGAATTATATTGCTCAAATGGAGCGTAACCAGGAGACACGAGCGTGGTTAAGGTTTTTGTTTTTCCTCCCACTCCTTGTCGTGCCGATCCAAAATCAATTAACAAAGGAATTTTGTTATCCGAGATTAGAATATTTGCGGGTTTAATATCACGATGAATGTAACCTGTATCATGAACTAGAGATAAACCTTTAGTGATTGGTAAAAATATCTCCAGCACTTCTTTATGACCAAGGATATTTCTATTTTTAATTTTTCTCTGTAAATCCTCACCTCGCTCATATTCCATAACAATATATGCTGTATTGTTCTGCTCAATAAATCCTACAACTCTGACAATATTTGGATGTTTAAACTTGGCTAATACCTTTCCCTCATCTAAAAACCTTTCTAACCCCCATTCAAATATTTCTTTATCATCATCAGTACTAGGGTGAACCGTGCAATCAGTATCTCTAAAAACAACGTCAATAGGAAAATACTCTTTAATTGCGAGCTTTCGCTCTAACTTCTCGTCAAAAACCAGATACGTAATTCCAAACCCGCCCTGCCCTAATACTTGCTCGATTTTATAATCTTGCAATATATAACCAGTAGTTAGTGTATTTCTATTACTCACCATGAAATAAAACCCTTATGAAAGTAATTAATTGAAAATTAATATATTACTAACGAGCTTTTAATAATAGGAAAAAAAATTAAAACAGAATATATTGCATCCGATTGACACTAGATGAACACCATTTCAACCCCAACTGAATAGGTTTTTGGCACAGAGCGTGTAGCGTAAGTGGCTGTTCGCTTTCGCTGGTTTTCCGACAGTCACCTCAATACTGAGAGCGGACTATCACAAATATCTAATTCAGGCATAAATGAGTGCTATTTAGTCAGACTCAGTCTATTAGTCAGCAATCTCAGAGACCAAGAGGAGATTGTTTCTGAAGAAGTGCATCTTTACTAGATTTAACAACTCTTCTTCCAGTTGATCCAGAATTACGTGATGGCATCAAAGTGTTGCCATCATCTGATAGAATTAAGTATTCAGTTCCACAAACAGTACACTCAGGCCAACTAGTTCTAAATTCCCTTTCTCTTGCATTCAAACACTCCCAAAAACCATCGGCATGAAAAATCAACCATGTTCCATTAGCTGTTTTATCCTTATTTAATACCCATTTCCTGCCAGCTGGTTCCACAATCCATGTGCCAACTATTGCATTACAAGCATGTTGTAGTGTTTGCGCTTCTTTAAGTCCATCTATTGATTGTGTATCGTCAGGAAAAAACTCCAGTAGCAATTCATATTCTTTAATTGCCAGATTGAATTTATCTTCTTCCATATAGGTTTCAGCTAAATATTTGTGCTTGATATATTTTTCTTCTTTTATTCGTTTTTTCTCTTCCACTTCCTGACGTTGCTGTTCTATCTCAGCAAGCCTGGCCTCTTCTGCTTTTCTCTCTGCTTCTGCTTCGGCCTTACGTTTCTCTTTTTCCTCCGACTTCCTTTGTGTCTCAGCTTCCACCTTGCGTTTTTGTTCTTCTTTGCTTTTAGCTTCTGCCTCTTTTTTCTTTTTCTTTTCTGTCTCGATCTTTTGTTTATCTTCCGTCTCCTGTTGCTCTATCTTTTTTTCCAGTGCTTCTAATTCTGCATCGGTAACAGCATGGACAGGAAGAAGATAACCTACTGTTAGAAGAAGGCTTGAGAATAGAATTAGAGGTTTCATAGGCTTCATTATACCTTGGTGAATTGCATAATTCAGCTACTTGGACGAAGGTCCGCTTCCGCTGTGTAATCCCCTCATTAATAACTGAAGTTAAAAGTAGAGATTAAGCCGCATTCAGTCATTGTCTGGGGGGTATCCCACCAATTGCTGTATGTGGACGTTCATTATTGTAAGACCAAAGCCACTGTGTGGCTAATAATTGAGCTTGCTCAATTGTTTCAAAAAGAGGGAGTTCTAACCCTTCATGACGCGCCGTACGGCGGATACTGACTGTAAATTGCTCTCTTGCTTGTTGCGCCATCTCTTTGCGCTGAGATGGCTTCACCACTTTTTTTCGATAGCCTCACGGGCTATTTCAGACTTCAGCTTTTCGTCGAGATACATTTTTTTAAGCCGTCGGTTTTCATCTTCGAGTTCTTTCATCCGTTTCATGAGTGAGGCATCCATGCCGCCAAACTTAGCGCGCCATTTGTAAAAGGTGGCATTGCTCATGCTGTGTTCTCGGCATAAGTCTGGCAC
>JBDNFW010000019.1:0-2572 GCA_041689615.1 Gammaproteobacteria bacterium
ATGTGCTTGAAAATCATATGGATGAGCTTATTGCCTTATGCATCAAGGAAGCGGGGAAAACAGCCCAAGACGGTATTGATGAAGTGAGAGAGGCCGTTGATTTTTGTCGCTATTATGCTCAGCAAGCTATTGAACTTGCAGACGATGATCGTTTAGAGGCCCGCGGTGTGGTGTTATGTATCAGCCCATGGAACTTCCCATTAGCTATATTTATTGGGCAAGTGGCTGCTGCGATTTCAACTGGTAATACGGTATTGGCTAAACCCGCCGAGCAAACAAGTTTAATTGCACTGCGCGCGATTGAACTCATGACGTCTGTTGGGTTACCTCATGGCGTTGTACAAGGGGTTATTGCCCTGGGTAGTGAAGTTGGCAGTGTTATTGTTCCTGACGCACGTATTGAAACCGTTATTTTTACGGGCTCTACTGAAACAGGGACTACAATTTCACAAACCCTGGCTGGTCGAGGCGGCGCTCAAGTCCCTTTTATTGCGGAAACGGGCGGTCAAAACTGCATGATTGTCGACTCTACCGCCTTGCCTGAACAAGTCGTTGATGATGTTATTTCTTCGGGGTTTCAATCTGCAGGTCAACGCTGTTCTGCGCTTCGGGTGTTATTTTTGCAAGAAGATATCGCTGATGATGTTATTACTATGCTCAAAGGCGCATTAGCAGAATTACATGTGGGTAACCCAGAAAAACTAAGCACTGACGTGGGTCCTGTCATTGATCAAAAAGCACTAGATTCACTCAATGCCCACAGTGATTATATGAAAACTAATGGTCAGTTGTTGTATCAATGCGCTATTGGGAATGAGATAACAGAAGAAATGGCAGAAAACGAACATTTCTTTTTTGCACCAAGACTTTATGAAATAGAAAATATTAGTGTACTGAAGCAGGAAGTATTTGGCCCCTGTGTTCATATTGTTCGCTTTAAAGGCGATGAAATAGAAAAGGCCATTGATGACATTAATGGCACAGGTTTCGGTTTGACAATGGGTATACATACCCGCATTGAAGAGCGAGCCTCACATTTGGCGAAGCTGTCACGAGCAGGCAATGTTTATATAAATCGCAATATGATTGGCGCTATTGTAGGTGTACAACCTTTTGGTGGTCGTGGTCTTTCGGGCACAGGGCCAAAAGCAGGAGGGCCAAATTATTTAACGCGATTAGTTGAAGAAAAAGTAACTCCCAATGCCGAGAAAACTAACTTGTCACCGTCCCAAGTAGAAGCCTTAGACGGCGACGCCGAATCGGATGCGGAAGCAGTATTATTCATGGATAGGGCTAATGCGGCAGAAAAAGGCTGGCGCTTGACCGAGTTAAATACCCGTATCTCTTGTGTTAGCCAACTGTTAGAAAAAATTGCTGATATCGATATTGTTGATAATTTAGCAGACGATTTAACTCGCACCTTAACAGCTGCGCGGTCGCAATTAGTTAGTATTGAAAAACACTTGAAAGAGCCAACAACTTTGCCGGGTCCAACAGGTGAGTCTAATGTTCTCTATTTGGAAAATCGTGGCAACATCATCTGTTTTGCTGATGAAAATGTTACTTTTCACTTTTGGTTACTGTCTGTTGTGACGGCTTTGGCAACCGGCAATACGGTTATTACTGTTGTTTCTGATGCGTTTTATGATGAAGCGATAGGCTGTAGAGATGAATTCATTGCAATGGGCGAAGATGAGAATGTTTTCCAGGTTGCTCGGTTATGTCATTTAACAACGTTGCTGGCACAGCCTGCATTATCAGGTGTTGTTGTTGATAGTCATTGCGGCTGCAAACATTATATCAGTGAGATGTTGGCTGAACGTGAAGGCGCAATACTGCCGGTGATAAGTTCAGAGTATTTTGATCATCTGATTCAGCGTTTGTTAACCGAAAAAACGATCAGTATTGATACTACTGCTTCTGGTGGTAATACGTCACTCATGACCTTAGTGGTAGAAGATTAACAAGTCATGGGATGTTAAGTCCTAAAAAAACGAGCATCATGAGATGCTCGTGAAGATTAATGGTAAGCAATGATATCTTTTGAGAGCAGTAGACCATGATGGCGAGGTAGTTGACGTGTTTATTCAGAAAAAGCGTGATGGAAAGGCGGCAAAACGATTTTTGAAAGTTGACTTGCCAATTCCAATATTTTTGTTATGTGCTTCTTTCAATGTGTTGCTCTATCACCCCAAAGCTCTTCTAGCCGTTTGTCACGACCGCAGTTCCAACGATAGAGGTTATAGCGGATTGCGCTCTTCTTATAGTAGTCTTGATGATAACTTTCATCGCCTTTAATAGGGTAGAAGATTGACGCATTCAAAATTGGCGTAATAACTTTTCTGTTGGGGAATTGTTTCTCAACTTCCACTTTGGTCTGTTCGGCAATTTTTCTTTCGTCTTCGTTCCCCACGAAAATCGCACTTAAATAGCTTGGGCCTTTATCACAAAATTGCCCTCTTGCATCGAAGGGATCAATGTTAACCCAGTAATGATCTAGTAATTCTTCGTAACTTACCTTGTTAGGATCATAGCTTATTTCAACGGCTTCAAAATGGCCTTGATGATTGCC
>JBDNFW010000020.1:0-47489 GCA_041689615.1 Gammaproteobacteria bacterium
AACCGAATAGCCTCGTTCAGTGACTTGCTTGACCGCTTCTATTTTAAATTCTTCTCTGTACCGTTTTCCACTGTTCATAAACACCTCTCTTAGAGTTACATTGTAACGCTAGTAGGTGTCTAGCAAACTCTGGGAAGTCCATAGCTAGTATATACTGTAACTTATTGTTTATATTGGTTGGGGATGCAGGACTCGAACCTGCACTGGCGGAGTCAGAGTCCGCAGTCCTACCATTAGACGAACCCCCAAAATTTCGAATGACTTCTTATTGAATCTTCTTCGAAGAAGATTGTTTTTTACGAACCCTCAATAATTATACTTAAATTGTAGCAGGGAAATGTAGAGAAAAAAAAGAGGGTAAAACCCTCTTTTTTGAAACGTTATGTTTTGAAATTAACGTTTTGAGTATTGTGGACGTTTACGCGCTTTATGTAGACCAACTTTCTTACGTTCTACTTCACGAGCATCACGAGTCACAAAACCAGCACCACGTAATACTTTTCGTAAGGTTTCGTCGTATTCCATCAGCGCACGGGTAATACCATGGCGTATTGCGCCTGCTTGACCAGAAATACCGCCGCCTTTAACGGTGATATTGAAATCAAATTGATCAACCATTTCTAATTTTTCCAGAGGTTGGCGGACAATCATACGACCGGTTTCACGACCAAAGTATTGTTCAAGTGTACGATTGTTGATGGTGATTTCACCACTACCGCGTTTCAGGAATACGCGTGCCGCTGAACTCTTACGTCTTCCGGTGCTGTAATAAACTTCGTTCGCCATCCGTTATATCTCCAGTACTTGAGGTTGTTGAGCTGTGTGTTGATGCTTTGCATCTGCGTATACCTTAAGTTTACGGTACATATCTCGACCTAATGGGCCTTTTGGAAGCATTCCTTTTACAGCTTTTTCAATGATTTGTTCGGGTTTTTTAGCAAGCAATTTTTCAAAACTGATTGATTTAATACCACCTGGGTAACCGGTGTGGTGGTGATACATTTTATCTGTGCGTTTGTTACCACTAACATGGATATCTTTCGCATTAATCACGACAATATAATCGCCAGTATCCATATGAGGTGTATATTCGGGCTTATGTTTGCCGCGCAAACGACGAGCAACTTCAGTCGCCAGACGACCAAGCGTCTTGCCTGTAGCGTCTATAATGAACCAGTCGCGCTTAATTGTAGAAGGTGTTGCAGTAAAGGTTTTCATACTAAATCCTGAAAATCCGGTTGCCCGGCTAAAAAAGAGGTGGAATAGTACGGATTGGCCCCTTGGCTGTCAACATTATGAACGCGATATTCTTGCGGATATTGTTTAATATTTCAGTCTTTCCTGAAAAGCAATTTTTGATACGATACATTAATATAGGGTAGTTCTTGGAAAATAACTAAAATATCTATGAAATCAAGACAATACAGTGCCTTAGACCGTGGAATACTATTTTTTGATTCTGCTCTAGCAAATCTTTCCAAATCGGACACGATACGAAAAAAAAGACCTTATCCAGCGGCAACGCATTCTGAATCAAATCTAGGCGAGAATGAGAAGAAACATATCTCCGCTTTGATGCGCGTGAATCATGCCGGCGAAATCGCGGCGCAGGCCTTATATAAGGCTCAGGCACTAACCGCCAGAGATGATGAACTCAAAAAAACGATGCAGCAATCTGCTGACGAGGAAGAAGATCACCTTGATTGGTGTGAATCGCGTATAAAAGAATTGGGCGACCATACCAGCTATCTTGAACCTGTTTGGTATATGGGGTCATTTGGTATTGGTGTTGTTGCCGGTTGTTTTGGTGATAAGTGGAATTTGGGATTTTTGGCGGAAACGGAATATCAAGTGGTCAGGCATCTTGATTCTCATCTGCAACAGTTGCCCGAAAAGGATGAACGAAGTCGCGCTATTTTAGAACAGATGCGTACAGATGAATTACAACATGCCGTGACTGCTGAAAAATCAGGAGCAGCAAACCTGCCGAAAAGTGTTAAGCGCTTAATGAGTTTGACTTCAAAAGTTATGACGAAGACAGCCTATAAAATTTAGTTTAGACCTGCACAATTGTTATTTTGTCCTCTGGGGCGTCGTCGCCTAAAGCGCCTACTGTTGGTAAAAACGCACCCAAAACACTCGCTTCGCTCGCGGGGCAGGCTCTACTCAATCGGTCACTTATTATTTATAAGCTCCCTCATTTATGTACAGGACGTACAGTATGCTGGTTTCGCCTATAGCGCCTACTGTTGGTGCAGGAGCAAAAACCAGTCCGTGCGTTTTTGCCTAACCAGGGAACAAACTACCTGCTTGTGCAAACCTAAATATTTTTAACAACGTTGTCTTGAAAACTTTTTGACTATCCCCATATTTTTATTAAGTTAAATAAAATGTATTTTGGAGGTAGAAAAATGGCTTTAGCAAATTATGAACCTTGGACTTTATTAGATAGATTTAATCAACAACTGAACCAGTTGGGTTATTCCGATAAATCTTTATCAAGTAATGATAATGATTTTTCAAATGTGGTGACGAGTCACTGGCGTCCAGCAGTGGATATTAAAGAAGAAGCTGATCGTTTTTTGATTACGGCTGATTTGCCGGGAGTTGATCCAAAAGACATCGAGATTACGATGGATAATGGAATACTGACGATTAAGGGCGAACGTCAATCAGAAGTTCGCGATGAGAAAGAAGGTTATAAACGAGTTGAACGTGTGAGTGGTACTTTTTATCGTCGCTTTAGTTTACCAGATACAGCTGATGCTGAACGTATCGAAGCAAAAGGCAAAGATGGTGTGTTACAAGTCGTTTTACCAAAGCATGAAAAAGTTCAGCCACGTAAGATTGAAGTAAAAAGTTAATAAGCAAAAAGTTTGAGAGGCGGGGTAACCCGCCTTTTCTTTGTATGTACAGGATGTGTGAAATAGTCTATCAATGTCTTAAATGAACTTTTATGAAATAATCATTCCTAACAAGAAAAATATAATAAAATATTCGGAACAATATATGAAAAATACTTTAGCCAGACTATTCTCTCGTTTCTTTTTACTGTCATTGTCTTTTATTGCACCAGTAGTTAATGCTGCTATGCCAATTCAACTTGATGGAAAAGAATTACCCAGTCTGGCGCCGATGCTGGAAAATGTCACTCCAGGTGTTGTTAACATAGCAACCGAAGGCACTATTCAAATGCAACAAAATCCTTTGTTTGCAGATCCGCGTTTTCGACAATTTTTTAATATACCCAATCAACCTTTAGAACGTAAAACCAGTAGTTTGGGATCAGGTGTAATCGTTGATGCAAAACGCGGTCTGGTATTAACCAATAACCATGTTATTGCCAATGCACATCAGATACTCGTGACTTTACGTGATGGTCGTCATCTGGAAGCCGAAGTTGTCGGTACTGATCCGGCAACTGATGTCGCAGTAATCAAAATTCCAGCTGATAATTTAACCGCAGTAAAAACAACAGATTCAAATAATTTAAGAGTGGGTGATTTTGTTGTCGCCATTGGCAATCCTTTTGGTCTTGGTCAAACGGTAACGTCAGGTATTGTTAGCGCTTTAGGTCGTAGTGGATTAGGCATCGAAGGTTATGAAGATTTTATTCAAACCGATGCATCGATCAATCCGGGTAACTCCGGTGGTGCATTAGTAAATCTGCGTGGTGAATTAGCCGGTATTAATACCGCTATTATTTCTCCTCAAGGTGGTGGCAACATTGGTATTGGTTTAGCTATTCCTATTAATCTCGCTTTACAAATAATGGAACAAATTGTTGAAACGGGTGAAGTGAAGCGTGGTTTTCTTGGTGTCAGTATGCAGGATCTTAGTCCGTCATTAGCAGAAGCGTTTGGCCTTAAAAATCAACAAGGCGCAATTATTAATGAAGTGCTTCCTGATTCTCCGGCAGAAAAAGCCGGTTTACTTGCTGGAGATATTGTTATTTCAACTGATGGTAAACACATTAAAAATGCAGCTGATTTAAGAAACCGTATTGGTTTATTACCTGTCGGTGAAAAGATTAAATTTAAAATATTACGCGATGGTAAAGAGTCTGAATTTGTTATTACTGTAGATGAAAATACTCAGGTAAGTACATCGCCAAAAGCGATTAATGAATTACTGCAAGGTGTTACGGTGAGTGACATTGAAAAAGGTAATCCTTACTTTGGTAAAGTTGAAGGCATTGCTGTTTTGGATGTACAACGTGGCAGTATTGCCTGGAGCAGCGGTCTCAGAGCAATGGATATTATTACTTCAGTGAATAAAGCGCCAGTAAGAAAATTACAGGAATTTTTAGCTGCAGTGGATAAAAAGAATGATTCACTTTTGTTTAGAATTATTCGTGGGAATGCGGCGGCGTTTCTCGTATTGAAGAAGTAGAAATTAAATTCCGAGTTTGCAACTAGCAATTGACTCTTTAATAAGTTCCACCGCTTTCATTCTTGGAAATGATTTTCGGTAGGCAATAACGATCTCACGGTAAGGAACGGGATTGCTGAAAGGGCGGTATTCAAGCATATCGTTTAATCCACAATGGGCCTCTGTAGATAAGCCTGGAAGTATCGTTATGCCAACGCCGGCGGCAACCATCTGTCTGATTGTTTCAATTGAACTACTTTCAAGTGACTTCTGAATTTTTTTATCTTCTCCTAAAGGATTTATGCAGCCAGGGCAAAGTTCAACGATTTGATCACGAAAGCAATTGCCTGCTTTTAGTAATAGCATGGTGTCATTTAATAAATCACTTGCTTTGAGTTTTTTCTTTTTAGTTAAAGGATGGCCACTAGGTAAGGCTACTTGAAATGGTTCTTTGTAAAGTAAGTCAGTAGAGATACCTGATTCTTCATATGGGTTTGAAAGAATTGCAATATCAATCTCACCGGACTTTAACTTGGGCGTTAGATTCTTGGTAAAATCTTCTTCTATTATTAAAGCAAGTTCTGGTGCTTGCTTATTTATAACAGGGATGACCCTTGGCAATAAATAAGGACCAATGGTGTAAATGACACCAAGTTTTAAATCACCCTTTAATTCATCTTTATTTTGTTTGGCAATTTCTTTTAGATTATTTGTTTCATTTAAAATCAATTCTGCTTGCTTGGTAATTAATTCGCCGATAGGAGTAATCGATATTTCATGTTGATGCCGTTCAAATAAATTAAGACCTAATTCTTCTTCCAGTTTTTTTACTGCAACACTTAATGTGGGCTGGCTGACAAAACACTTTTTTGCTGCTCGTCCGAAATGCAACTCTTTAGCAACCGCAACGATATAGCGAAACTCAGACAGAGTCATGATTGTGTATTAACGGTTATTTAATGGAAACAACATTAGAAACATTACTCTTGCTTGAAGTATTCGCATTAGAAATGATGTTATTTAATAGTTCAACATCGACGTAAGATTTACCAAAACTATTTCCTTGAGATAAACAGAAAGGGCTATCAGGCTCCCCAAGGTTATTTGTAACTATAGACGCACCAGTAAAATCATTATCTATTGTATAAGCGTGTGTGGTAATTACAGTTTGTAAGCCGGCTGCGAGTGCAGCCAGATTTCCATTTTGTGTATCTTCAATTGCAACACATGTGTCAGCGCTTAATCCAAGTCCTGAAAGAGCACATTGATAAACAGCCGGGGAAGGTTTTTTGTCCTGCACGGTATCGCTGGTGACAATAGAGTTGAATAATTCATTGGGTTCAATGTCCAATGTCTTATTAAACAAGGTTGTCAGGTTTGCCATCGATGAGCTGGTGGCGACAGCAAGTTGTATTCCCTTATCAAGCGCTTCATTAATTAATCTGATAACACCAGGACGAAGTTGAATATCGTCGTGCTTCAAGATTGAACGGTAAAGTTGTGATTTTCGTTTATGCATTTCACGAACAAAACGCTTTGGTGCTTCTATTTTACTTTTTAGTGCTTTATCTTCATCCAGGAATATTTTGAAACGTTCTTTGCCGCCTGAGATATGAAGTATCTTACGATAATCCTCTACTGACCAGTGCCAGTTGAGATTGAATTCGTCAAAAGTTTGATTGAAAGCCTGACGATGAATTTCCTCGGTATCCGCTATGGTGCCGTCTACATCGAAAATAATGCCTTTTAGCTTCATTAAGGGCTGATTAATTTGTCATTTTTTAGGTTAATAGCCTTGATTATAAACAAGAAAAATAATGATGCAATGCAGTATTGACGTTTGGTTTTTTCCGTATACTCAGGTTAACGGAGATAGTCATTTATATTGCAAATTTCATCAGGTACGATTATGTACATGGATGTACTGTATACCGATTTCGCTTATAGCGCCTACTGTTGGTGCAGGAGCAAAAATCGGTGGTGGAATATTCTATAAGCAATTAATCTCGCCTCAGTGGTCAAAAAAGGTTTTTATGTAAGCATGATAGATTTTTCGGTAAACGAACAAACAGTATATATCGTAATTATTGCGGGTATCCTGCTATTAGCTGTTTTGTGGCTAATGTCCAGAAACAAGGCCGCTCAATTATCAAACGAAAATGTCGAGCTGCAGCGTAAGTTAGCTGTGGAAATGGAACGTGCAGAGAATAAAGACTATCGCCTTGATGAATTAAATGACGCATTAATTGAGCGTGAAAGATCGAATAAGGAACTGCAAAATAATATCGAGAACAATAAAGTCACGATTGCCGAGTTAAGTACCAAGCTTGAGGAAGAGAGAAAAGTCTCTCATGAAAAATTGGCTTTATTGGAACAAGCTGAAAAAAAGATGATGGATGCGTTTGAAAACCTGTCGAATAAAATTCTGGAAGAAAAGAGTAAAAAATTTACCGAACAAAATAAAACCAATATTGGTGAAGTGCTTAATCCTTTGCGAGAGCAATTAGGTGACTTTCGTAAAAAGATTGAAGATGTTTACGATAAGGAAACAAAAGATCGTTTGTCTTTGTATCACGAAATTACCAATCTGAAATCATTGAACGAACAAATGAGTAAGGATGCGATAAACCTGACTAAAGCGCTCAAAGGCGATAGTAAAAAACGTGGTGACTGGGGCGAAGTTATTCTGGAAAGAGTTTTGGAAGATTCAGGTTTAAAAAATGGTCGTGAATACGAAGTGCAAGGAAGTTATCGAGATGAATCGGGAAAATTATTTTATCCGGATGTTGTCGTGCACTTACCCAATAGTAGAGATGTCATTATTGATTCAAAAATATCCCTGAATGCTTACGAAAGATATTATGCGGCAGAAGATGAGCGGGATAAGCAGCAAGCACTTAACGAACATTTAACTTCAGTTAGAACGCATGTTAATGGTTTAAAAGGAAAGAGTTATAATGAATTAGTCGGCGTTAATTCACTCGATATGGTGTTAATGTTTGTTGCTATAGAACCGGCATTGATGCTCGCATTTGAAAATGACGATTCATTGTTTCAGGATGCGTTCACTAAAGGTATCTTCCTGGTTAGTCCATCAACGTTAACGATGAACTTGCAAGTGATTCAAAATATGTGGCGTTATGAATATCAAAATCAAAATGCGCAAGAGATAGCAAAACGAGCTGGGGATATGTATGACAAGTTTGCTGGCTTTGTAGAAGCACTGGAAGATGTGGGTGATAAAATTGGTAAAGCGCAAACAGCCTATGATACAGCGCATAATAGATTAGTTGATGGAAAAGGAAATTTGATTTCCAGAGCTGAAGCAATTCGTAAACTGGGTGATTTAAAAACCAACAAACAATTGTCTGATGATCTGGTTACAAAGTCTCTTCCTGATAATTAAAATTATATCTTTTATCTTAGCGTCTCAGTATTGCCACCCAACGATAAAAATTCAACAAACTTGCCAGTGAAGCTGATACATAAGTCAGCGCAGCGGCAGTAAGGATTTTTTTAGCAATAGGCATCGCTTGTTCAGGAATATAATTTCCTTCACGTAAGATAGGCAGTGCGCGATTAAAACTGGCATCAAATTCAACAGGTAAGGTAAAAAGATGCAGAATAATGGGCAAACTCATAATAGTCAGACCAGCTAATAACATAACTAAACTAACTACAGGTAACTTCACTAGCATTACTGTAAATGGCAGGCTGATTAAAATAAAAGAAGCCATCTTTTCTGCTATAGCGGCCGTTTTTGCATATTTAGTTCTTAAGAGTAATGGCTTGTAGTTCATATGATGTTGAAGTGCATGGCCGAATTCATGTGCAGCAATAGTAATTGCAGTAAATGATTTTCCTTCATGATTCATTTCAGAAAGCCGTATTGTTCTTGACTCAGGATCGTAATGATCATTGCCGTTGTCGGTTTGTTCGACGGATACATCTTGTAATTCAAAGCGTTTGATAAGATGTTTGGCTAATTCCCCACCAGTTCCAGGAAGCTCTTCTATATTCTGACTATATTGTTTTATGACCCGCTTTACCCAGAATTGAGGTAAAAATATAATAATTATTAATAGTAGTATGACTAATACTGTTAGCATGCTTGGCTCGTGATATTATTTAAATAAAAAATAACTAGTTCGAATCATTACATAATTAAAATGCAGACTCCATTAGATAAATATACGAGTGATCTTCAACAAGAAGAGTTCAATGCCGATTCTTCCCAGAAAGCGGCAGTGATGCATATGCAAAAACTATTTGAAGAATTAGTTGCTCAACCTAAAAAGCAAAATATATTAGTCAGTCGAATTAAGACACTATTAAAAATACAAAACAAACAGGAAATAAAGGGTTTATATTTTTGGGGTGGTGTTGGTCGTGGTAAAACTTATCTGGTCGATTGTTTTTACGAGTGTCTGCCATTTGAAAATAAATTACGACTTCATTTTCATCGCTTTATGCAAAATATTCATAAAGAACTTAAGTCGCTCGGCAATGTTGAAAACCCGTTGAAAATTATTGCACAACAGTTATCTGAAAAAACACGCATACTTTGTTTTGATGAATTTCATGTATCGGATATTACCGATGCTATGTTGTTAGGTGGCTTATTTGAAGCCTTATTTGCTCGTGGTGTTGTACTCGTTACTACGTCTAATCAACATCCCGATAAATTATATCAAGGTGGTTTACAGAGAGAACGATTTTTACCTGCAATTGAATTACTAAAAAAATACACTGACGTAGTTAATGTTGATTCCGGTATAGATTACCGATTGCAGTTTCTTGATCATGCTGAGATATATCATTCACCTTTGGATGTACGCGCTGATGCCATGCTTGAAGATGACTTTATTCATGTTTGTCCTAACGAAGGAAGCAAGGATACAACGCTGGAAATTGAAGGTCGTTCAATTCAAACAGTACGTTGTGGTGATGGTGTAGTCTGGTTTGATTTTGAAGCTTTATGTGACGGACCACGCGGTGCGGCAGACTATATTGAGATTGCCAGACAATATCAGACTGTATTACTTGCCAATATTCCGGTGATGGATGATCACGCGAATGATATGGCGAAGCGCTTTATCACTTTAGTCGATGAGTTTTATGACCATAATGTAAAACTCATCATCACCGCCGAAGCGGTGCCTGATGGATTGTATAAAGGAAATCGATTGGCTGAAGCCTTCAAACGAACGATTAGTCGTTTGGAAGAAATGCGGACTCATGACTATCTAGCCAAGCAACATATCCCCTAATTTCCTATTAAATCGCTGTTTTTCATGGACTTTTAATAAATTTCATGAAATAAATCACAAATTTACCTTAAGTTACAGCATTTAGTTGACATATTACAATATATAACATATATAACTACTTAATATTTAAAAGAAAAAATATTTTAAATATTGTTTATCAAATAACTAAAAGAAGGATAAGAATGTTGAATGCTTTGGCATCAGATTTAGAGCAGGATATGGAGTCAGATATTGCAAAAGCGCTTGAGTATCGCTATGGGGATGGTCTGGTTTATTTACCGAAACACCAGCCAGAAAGTCTGTATAAGTTAGCGACAACTAAGGGTTTTGTTGATCCAGAGGGTTATCTGACACGTAAGGGCAGAAGCTTGCTCGCGAAATATCAGTTCGCTTAATACTACCAGCTAATTTCAGTTACTTAAGGTTTCCCTTAAGTTGTATTTCCTTGTGTGTTTCTCCCATAGATAAAACTACATGTTTTTGTCGATTTATTCTTGAATCAACGTCCATTAAATCTATTTTTTATATATAGATGGCTTTTTTAATAACAAATATGAATAAATATAGTAAAATTTGATCCTTTCCCACACTGGAATGAGCTGCTATCTTTCGCAGCCGCATACAGCAGAGTTATAAAATATAAAAAATGTATAAGTACGATAATTACGACCAGACGATAGTTAATGAACGAGTAGCACAATTTCGTGATCAAACGGAGCGCTTTCTCGCCGGAAAATTAAGCGAAGAAGAGTTCAGACCTTTACGATTAATGAATGGGCTTTATGTGCAGCGTCATGCACCTATGCTGAGAGTAGCTATTCCATACGGTTTACTTTCAAGTAAGCAATTAAGAATGTTGGCGCATATCGCAAGAAAATATGACAAAAGTTATGCACATTTTAGTACAAGACAAAATCTTCAATATAACTGGCCTGCACTGGAAACAGTTCCTGATATTCTGGCTGATCTTGCTAGCGTGGAAATGCATGCAATTCAAACCAGTGGTAATGATATTCGAAACACCACATCAGATCAGTTTGCCGGTATTGCAAAAGATGAGCTTGAAGATCCAAGACCGTATTGCGAGATTATTCGTCAATGGTCAACCTTCCACCCTGAGTTTTCATACTTGCCGAGAAAATTTAAAATTGCAGTGTCTGGGGCTGAACATGATCGTGCTGCGGTACAAGTTCATGATATTGGACTTTACCTGGTTAAGAATGATGCTGGCGAAGTTGGTTTTAATGTGATCGTTGGTGGTGGTTTAGGTCGTACGCCATTCATAGGCCCAAGTATCAAACCCTTTATTGAAAAACAGGATTTACTTTCTTATCTGGAAGCAGTGTTACGTGTTTATAATCGATACGGCCGTAGAGATAATATCTACAAAGCACGTATTAAAATATTAGTGAATGAATTGGGTAAAGAAGAATTCGCTCGACAAGTTGAAGAAGAATGGTCTCACATTAAAGATGGTGTGATGAAAATTGATCAAAAAGAAATTGATCGCGTTAAAGCTTTTTTCACGTCACCTGATTATGATGACACTGCTGCAGATGACACTAGTTTCGAGGCAGTGAAAGAATCTAACAAAGCATTTTCAAACTGGGCAAAAAGAAACTTATTTCCACATAAGATTCCAGGTTACTCGGCAGTTGTTATTTCATTGAAAGCACCTGATTCCCCACCGGGCGATGTTACTGATGAACAAATGGATTCTATTGCCGACTTAGCTGACCAATATAGTTTTGCTGAACTTGTCGTTACTCATGATCAAAATCTTGTTTTTACCAATGTTAAACAGGCCGATTTATTTTCTCTTTGGGAAAAGCTGGCAGAGCAAAAATTGGCTACACCGAATATAGGTTTGTTAACCGATATGATTTGTTGTCCAGGTCTGGATTTTTGCGCATTAGCTAATGCAGGTTCAATACCTATTGCGAAACAAATTAACGAAAAATTTAATAACATAGATTATCTACATGATATCGGTGATATAAAAATAAAGATGTCAGGTTGTATGAATGCTTGTGGACATCACCATGTTGGACATATTGGTATTCTGGGTGTTGATAAAAAAGGTGAAGAGTTTTATCAATTAACTTTGGGTGGTTCAGCAGAGAACAATGCGTCTTTGGGTGATCGTCTTGGTCCTGGTATTGCAAAAGAAGAAGTTGCCAATGTGATAGGTAAAATACTTGACGTGTATGTAGAACATCGTCAAGAAGATGAAAAATTTCTTGAAACTTATCGCCGTGTTGGTATTAAACCTTTTAAGGAACGTGTTTATGCGAGTAATTAAAAACAAAGAAGTCATCAATGATGATTGGCAACTGATACGTGAGATAGAAAATGACGCGTCAGTGCCTGAAGGCAAAGTTGTCTTACCATTTGCTTATTGGCAGGCAAATCGCGAAGCAATCCTTAAGCAGAATTCTGAACATGCTGTATGGATTGATGGTGCAACTGAAACCGAAGCCTTAGTTGATGATCTTGAACACTTCTCGATGATCGCTCTGGATTTTCCCGCATTTAAAGATGGTCGATCTTATTCACATGCCAGTCTTTTAAGAAACCGTTATAACTATAAAGGTGACTTACGTGCGATTGGAGATGTTTTGCGTGATCAACTATTTTTTCTGCAACGATGTGGTATGAGTAGTTATGAAGTGCGGGAAGATAAAGATATTGAAGATGCTCTAAAAAGCTTACAAGATTTTAGCGTTCGATATCAGGCTGCAGCAGATGATGCTTTGCCTATCTATAGGCAAAGATAACAGGTTTAAATAGTAAGTACTGTTACAGAAGGTATATTAAGCGCGTCTTCGCTATGAAAACCACGTATTAATAATACTTTTTGTCCACTAAGAGCGATCCCTTTATCTGTAATAACCTGACGCGCTAATTCGTTCGGATTTATCTTACCTGCGTTTTCTGAAAATACAGGTATAACACTCCATAACATTGCCATTTTCCGACAAACATCTTCACGATTAGTTATTGCAACAACGGGTGCTGCGGGTCTGGCGGAACTCATCGTTGCCGCAGTCATGCCACTTTGAGAAATAACAACAACAGCCTGAACCTTTAGATCCTGTGCGAGTTGTGCCATTGAGTTTGCGACGGCATCCCAGATAGGTATCGCCGTTATTGATAAGTTATCAGAAACTTTTGCACCATATTTATTATGAGACCATAAATAGGATTCTGTTTGTCTGGATATCCGATCCATCATTCTAACGGCATCAACAGGAAAGGCACCTACCGCCGTTTCTCCTGATAACATAATGGCATCAGTACCTAATGTTACTGCATAAGCTACATCGGTTACTTCGGCGCGAGTTGGTCGTGCATTCTCAATCATGGATTCGAGCATTTGTGTAGCAACGATAACAGGTTTAAATTTTGAACGAGCCAGATCAATTAACTGATGTTGTGCAACAGGGACTTGTTCCGGATTAAGTTCAACACCTAAATCGCCACGCGCAACCATTATTCCATCGGCCGCATCAAGAATTTCACTTGCGGCTTCGAGTGCTTCAGGCTTTTCAATCTTGGCAATAATGCGGGCATCGCTATTAAGTGAATTCATTAACGCTCTTAAATCATTAATGTCTTCTGCTGTTCGAACAAAAGAAAGTGCAAGAAAGTCGACACCAAGTTCAATTGCTAATTTTGCATCGGCTTTATCTTTTTCAGTCAATGATGGTGCTGATACTTTTACTCCGGGTAAATTTATACCTTTGTGGTTACCCAATTTTCCACCATAAATAACGGTGCAGGTAATTTCAGTGCCTTCAATTCTATCGACTTCTAATTCTAGTGTGCCATCAGCAAGTAAAATACGATCACCAAGTTCTATATCATCGGCCAAAGCCGCATATTGTGAAGGGATTAATCCTGGTTTTCCTTCAACATCACGTGTTGTAACAACAACCGTTTCATTGTCTTTTAATTGAATACTGTCTTTTTTAAATTTACCTGTGCGTATTTTGGGGCCACAAAGATCAGCTAATATTCCGACAGGTTGATCTAGGTCTTTAGCAATTTCTCTTACCAGCGCATACGTTTTGATATGGTAATCATGATCTCCATGAGACATGTTTTGTCGAAAAACATTAACGCCGGCATTAATTAATTTACGAATTTGTTCCGGTTCGCTACTTGCTGGTCCTAGCGTAGCAATAATCTTGGTACGTCGGTTTTTTAGTAAATTAATTTGAGTTACTATCGACATAGTTTGGTACGTCCTGTATCAGTAAATTCGTTAATTAATACAATATTCATTCCTAGAACGGGATATCGTCATCAAAATCATCAGCAGGTGCCGGGTTAGATGATGGTGCAGCAGGTGCAGGTGCATTACTTTTTTGTGGCTGTGATTGAGGTGCAGACTCATAATTTGCAGAACCACCACTTTTTCCGCCTAGCATTTGCATTTCATTAGCCACTATCTCAGTGGTATATTTGTCTTGGCCTTCTTTGTCAGTCCATTTTCGCGTTTGTAAACGTCCTTCAACGTAGATTTGAGAGCCTTTGCGTAAATATTCACCGACAATCTCTGCCAGACGACCGAAAAAGACAACTCTGTGCCATTCAGTACGTTCTTGTTGTTCACCGCTTTCTTTGTCGCGCCAGGATTCAGCCGTAGCAATACTAATATTAGCCACTGCAGCACCGCCTGCCGTATAGCGCATGTCAGGATCGTTGCCCAGATTACCAACTAGAATTACTTTATTTACACCCCTTGCCATTATTACTTTCTCCCACTAAATATAATTAATCAGATTCTTCATTAACTATTCTATCTAAACCTATAAAAGGCTTGAGAATAATTTTCATAAACTGCTAAGTCGTTGAATTGTTAAATTCGGATAAACGCGATAATAAAATCATTCTCGCTTTAGACTGTATGATCTTCAAGTCTATTTTTTAGAACATCTTGTTTTTGCGAAATGAAAATAATAATCACAAACCATATTATCGTAATGAAAAGACAAAATAGGTGAACGCTAGTTATTCCAAACTGTTGATGAAAAAAACCACCGACTACTCCGCCGATAAAAATACCGATAAATTGAGAACTTGAATAGACACCCAATGCGGCTCCTTTGGTGTCTGCTTTTGATGTTTTAGAAACTTTGGAAGGTAATAATGCTTCCAGATAATTAAATGCACCAAAAAATAGAATCAGAAAAATAATGATCGAATTTAAACTAATATGAATGGTTGCAAGTCCTGCTTGAGAAATGAATATTAGTAAAATACTTAATAGATAAAACAAATTTTCTTTCTTTAATCGCTCAGCAAGAATGATAAACGGCACCATAATAAACAAGGATGCAAAGATGACCGCCAGATAAACCTGCCAATGTGAAGCAGAAGGTAGATGTGCCAGGTCGCGTAAGGCAATGGGAATCACAACGAAGTTAGCCATTAATATCAGGTGTGAAGAAAAAATACTGAAATTGAGTTTTACAAGATGACTATCAAGCAATACAGATTTGAATTTTCCTATACTGTTGGATGATTTAGTTTGTTGTTGGGCAGGATTTGGCACGATAAGCCACAAAGTTAAAATCGCCAACGTTGCCATGCAAACACCAAGATAGAACAAACCCGCTATACCTATATGGGAAAATAGTAAGGGACCTATCACAAAAGCAATGGAAAATGCTGCGCCAATACTCATGCCTATTACAGCCATTGCCTTGGTTCGGTGTTCTACTGTGGTTAAATCTGCGGCTAGTGCCATTATGGCTGCAGCAACGGCTCCCGCGCCTTGTAAAGCTCTTCCTGCTATTAAGCCATATATTGAATCTGATGTTGCTGCCAAAAGACTACCCAGGATAAAGATCATTAATCCCAGAGTAATAATGGGTTTTCTACCGTATCGATCTGACAGCATGCCAAAAGGAATTTGCAGGCTGGCTTGCGTCAGACCATAGATGCCTAATGCAAGACCGAGTAATTGCGGTGTTGTCTGCTGATATGACTCTCCAGCAAAGGCTAAGACTGGCAATACCATAAATAGCGGCAGCATGCGTAAAAAGAAAACTAAAGATAGTGATATTGCAGCTTTTAATTCTGCTGCCGGCATGGATGATGAATTCATTATGAAACTTTTTTGGATCGAGATCAGAAAAGGATTTATATTAACAGGTTGCTCATAAAAAAGGTTATTGTTTGAATGGATACGATAGTGATACGTGGTGCTCGAACCCACAATCTAAAAAATATTGACATCGATATCCCTAGAGACAAATTAATTGTCGTAACGGGTATTTCCGGCTCAGGAAAATCCTCTCTGGCATTTGATACGATCTATGCGGAAGGTCAACGGCGTTATGTTGAGTCTCTATCTGCTTATGCAAGACAATTCCTGTCGATTATGGAGAAACCGGACGTTGATCATATTGAAGGTTTATCCCCCGCAATTTCGATCGAACAAAAAACAACCTCCCATAATCCGCGTTCTACTGTCGGCACAATTACCGAGATATACGATTATTTACGTTTATTGTTTGCACGAGTTGGTCAACCACATTGTCCGACACATCATTCCGTACTCGAAGCACAAACGATTACACAGATGGTAGATCTGGTATTGGCGCGTCCACAGGAAGAACGTTTGATGTTATTAGCACCAATTATTCAGGAACGAAAAGGTGAGCATCTTCAGGTTTTGGAACGATTACGCACAGAAGGATTTATCCGGGCGCGTATTGATGGACAACTGGTTGAATTGGATCAAGTGCCGGAACTTGAGTTGCGCAAAAAACATACGATTGAAGTTGTGATTGATCGTTTTAAAGTAAGAGACGATATTCAATTGCGATTAGCTGAATCATTTGAGACAGCATTACGATTATCTGACGGAGTCGCGTTAATTATTCCGATGGATGCCGATAGTAAAACGGAAGAACAATTATTTTCATCTCGTTTTGCCTGTAATCAGTGCGGCTATAGTTTAAGTGAATTAGAGCCACGTTTATTTTCTTTTAATAATCCTGCTGGCGCCTGTTCCAAGTGTGATGGTTTGGGAAGTATTCAGTATTTTGATCCGGGACGTGTTGTACAAAGTCCTGATTTAAGCTTACCCGGCGGCGCGATAAAAGGCTGGGATAGAAGAAATGCATATTACTTCCAAATGGTTAAATCTATTGCTGCGCATTATAAATTTGATCTGGACACGCCATTTGAAGAATTATCCGATGAAATAAAAAATGTATTGATGTATGGCAGCGGTGATGAAGAAATTAAATTTAAATATCTTCGTGAAAAAGAAAAAACGGTGGTTCGACAACATGCTTTCGAAGGCATTATTCCTAATTTACAAAGACGTTATTTAGAAACCGATTCGGTTATGGTTCGGGAAGAATTGGCAAAATACCAAAACCGTAAACTTTGTCCTGGTTGTAACGGAGCGCGTTTAAATGAATCGGCGCGAAATGTTTTAATCAATAAGATGACATTGCCTGAAATTACCGCCATGCCGATTATCAAGGCTAAATTATTATTTGAATCAATGAGACTTAGCGGTGCTCGGGGCAAGATTGCGGACAAGATTTTGAAAGAAGTTAATGATCGACTTACTTTTCTGGTTAATGTTGGACTGGATTATCTGACACTGGAACGTAGCGCTGAAACTTTGTCAGGTGGTGAAGCGCAGCGTATTCGTTTAGCTAGTCAGATTGGTGCCGGTCTGGTTGGTGTCATGTACATTCTCGATGAACCTTCGATAGGTTTACATCAACGAGATAATCAGCGTTTATTAAAAACCTTATTTCATCTTCGCGATTTGGGAAATACAGTGATCGTCGTCGAACATGACGAAGAAGCAATTAATGCTGCTGAACATGTAATTGATATTGGTCCCGGTGCAGGTGTGCATGGTGGACAAGTGGTTTCTCAAGGTACGCCAGCAATGATTGCCAAAGATAAAAATTCTTTAACGGGGCAATATTTATCTGGAAAGAAAAAAATAGCTATTCCAAAAAGTCGTACACCGTTTAATCCATTGCAGGTTATGGAGCTAAAAGAAGCAAGTGGACATAATCTTAAGAATGTTACCTTGACGATTCCTGTTAGTTTAATGACGTGTATTACCGGTGTGTCCGGTTCGGGTAAATCAACATTAATCAATGACACGCTTTATAAAATTGTTGCGCGTGATTTAAATCGGGCAAATACAAGTCCGGCACCTTATAAATCATTAGAAGGATTAGATCATTTTGATAAAGTTGTAGATATTGATCAAAGTCCGATTGGACGTACTCCACGATCAAATCCGGCAACTTACACCGGATTATTTACGCCGATTCGGGAATTATTTTCTGCAACCTCGGAAGCACGTTCGCGCGCTTATAAACCCGGACGTTTTAGTTTTAACGTTAAAGGCGGTCGTTGTGAAGCGTGTCAGGGTGACGGTTTAATCAAAGTTGAAATGCATTTTCTACCCGATATTTATGTCCCTTGCGATACTTGTAAAGGTAAACGTTATAATCGGGAAACACTGGATATACGTTATAAAGGTAAAAACATTCATCAGGTTTTGGATATGAGTGTTGAAGAAGCCTATGAATTTTTTGATGCAGTACCCGTGCTCAAACGTAAATTACAAACATTGATGGATGTGGGTTTGTCTTATATTAAGTTAGGGCAGAACGCGACAACATTATCTGGTGGAGAAGCACAACGCGTTAAGCTTTCTAAAGAACTTTCAAAAAGAGATACCGGCAAAACACTTTATATACTTGATGAACCAACAACCGGTCTTCACTTTCATGATATACAGCAACTGCTTGATATACTACATCGTTTACGTGAGCACGGTAATACGATTATTGTTATTGAACATAACCTTGATGTTATTAAAACGGCTGACTGGATCGTTGATCTTGGTCCGGAGGGTGGTGATGGTGGTGGGGAGATTATAGCGACAGGTACACCGGAACAGGTTGCCGAGAACCCTGGTTCACATACAGGACTATTCTTAAAACAAATATTGAATCGCGAGAAAAAGAAGAAATCTAAAAAATAATATTAAGTCTGACAAAATAATACGTTATTAAACTTCCATGATTCGTAAAGAGACAAGGTTAAGTTTTAAGATGTTTCGCTTAAATTAAGATCAAGTTGTTGTTTGGTCTTATCAACTTTGTTTTTCTCAAAGCCACTTAAAGATAGACCGACCAACCGCACTGCTAATTTTCCCGCATCAGTTTTATCTAATAACATCGGTATCAAATTTTTAATTGCAGTTAAATCTAAAATATTATCTGCAGTATGAGCACGAGTAACTTGTTTGAAGTCAGCATACTTTACTTTTAGCGTTAGGGTTCGTGCTTCGAGTTTTTGTTTATCTATACTACTTACAATATTTTCTGCAAGAGATTCTAATGTATTAAGTAACTCACTTACTGACTTCACATCTTTTTCAAAGGTCGTTTCTTTACCTAAAGATTTTCTTATTCGTTTACTGCGGACAGGTCGATGATCTATTGCCCGTGCAATATTGAAATAATAAGTGCCCGTCTTACCAAACTTTTCAGTTAATTGTTCTTGTGTCCATAGTCGCAGATCTTGACCTGTATTTATTCCAGATTTTTTCATCTTGGCTTCAGTGGCAGGGCCTATGCCATGGAACTTACCGATAGGTAGCGTTGTAATAAAGCTTTCGCCTTGTTCCGGTTTGATGACATACAAACCATCTGGCTTATCCATATCGGATGCAATCTTGGCGAGGAATTTATTGTAGGAAACGCCAGCGGAAGCAACCAGTTGAGTTTCATTCAATATATCTTTTTTGATCGCCTTTGCAATTAAAGTTGCAGAGCCATCATATTCAGCAGTGTAGGTGACATCGAGATATGCTTCATCCAATGATAAGGGTTCAACTTCAGACGCGTATTTCCAGAATATAGTTCGTATTTGATTTGAAACTTCACGATAGGCTTCAAATCGAGGCGGAACAACGATCGCTTGCGGACATAAGCGATAAGCTTGCGAACTCGGCATTGCGGAATGAATACCAAATTGTCGCGCTTCATAACTACATGCGGCGACAACTCCACGACTATTGGGTTGACCTCCTACGATTAAAGGTTTGCCACGATATTCAGGCTGGTCGCGTTGCTCTACTGATGCATAAAACGCATCCATATCAACATGAATAATTTTTCTTTGTACTGCCATTGCGGCAAATACTATAACAACGACAAGTTAAATCACATACAGAATGTATGCTGAGAACTAGTATTTTGCCTAGTGTTATGACGTTTAGTCTATGTTGTTATTATCTATAACGGCCTATTTCCCTAATTATTGATACTAAAAATCAAATTAACAGCTAATGGTATGAATGCTATATTAGCCCGCTTGGGTTTCCTGGCTCGTTTTCATTAATTATATAAGGTTTATTTATGAGTGTTTTGATATGTGGCTCCATGGCGTACGACCATATTATGGTTTTTCCAGATAAGTTTAAAAATCATATTCTTCCCGATAAAGTACATATGATTAATGTGTCTTTTCTCGTGCCTGATATGCGTCGTGAATTTGGTGGGTGTGCCGGAAATATTGCCCATGGTCTGAATTTGTTAGATAGCAGTCTTCCTATGACAATGGCTACAGTTGGTAAGGATTTTGGTCCTTATGCAGATTGGATGAGCAAACATAATATCAGTCAAAAGCATATTACCGTGATCGATGATGCATTTACTGGTCAGGCTTTTATTACAACTGATCTGGATGATAATCAAATTACCGCTTTTCACCCCGGTGCCATGAATGAATCGCACCGTAATAAAGTGAGCGATGCTTCGGATATCAAATTAGGTATCATTTCTCCTGATGGTCGTGATGGTATGTTGCAACATGCCGAACAATTCGTAGATGCAGACATTCCTTTTATCTTTGATCCTGGTCAGGGCATGCCTATGTTTGATGGAGATGATTTAAAGAAATTTATAGAGCAGGCGACCTGGGTAACAGTAAATGATTACGAATGGGAAATGATGCAGGAACGAACAGGGTTGTCACCACATGAAATATCAGAGCAAGTTGAAGCTTTGATTGTGACGCGCGGTGCAAAAGGTTCGTATATCTATACTAAAGATAAGCGACATGAAATACCAAGTGTTAAACCTGAAGCGATAAATGATCCGACTGGTTGCGGTGATGCTTACCGTGCAGGACTTTTATATGGTCTGGTTAATGAATTTGATTGGGAAACAACTGGACGCATTGCTTCATTAATGGGGTCAATTAAGATCGCTCAGCACGGCACGCAGAATCATTCTTTTACATTAGATGAATTTAAAGATCGTTTTAAAGAAAACTTTGAATATTCTTTTTAATTAAAAAGAATATTCAGTTTTCCAAGTGTTGATTTTTAAGAACCCAGATTTTTTTGTTCGAGTCTTCGTTTATACAAAATGAATTCAGTATAGCCGTTAGGTTGATTACGACCTTTCAATACAAGATCAATAGCAGCCAGAAAAGGAACGCTGGCGCTATAATCTTTTGACATTGCTTCGTAATGTTTATCGCCTCTATTTTGTCGATCGACAATTACAGCCATGCGTTTCATGGCTTCACGAACTTCTTCTTTTGTAACAATGCCATGATGTAACCAGTTAGCGATATGTTGACTGGATATTCTTAAAGTGGCGCAATCTTCCATTAACGCAACGTCATTTATATCCGGTACTTTTGAACAACCGACACCTTGTCCAACCCAACGTGAGACATAACCGAGAATTCCCTGTGCATTATTTTCCAGTTCATGTCGTACCTCATTAGGACTTAATTTGCGTTTTTTATTCATAACAGGGATATCAAGAATATCGTCTACAGGAACCTTGGCTGCATTCATGAGTGCTCTTTGTCGGCTTTGTACATTGAGTCGATGATAATGAATTGCGTGTAAGGTGGCGGCAATGGGAGAGGGAACCCACGATGTATTCGCACCGGCTTTTAAATGCTGAACCTTGGTTTTCATCATATTATTCATTTCTTCTGGCATGGCCCACATACCTTTACCTATTTGTGCCTTATTCATGAGGCCACAATCAAGCCCCACTTGCACATTGGAGTCTTCATAGGCTTGTAACCATTTAGTTTGTTTAATTTCGGCTTTAGGAATGATGGGACCCGCTTCCATATTGGTATGAATATCATCACCCGTTCTATCCAGAAAACCGGTATTGATAAAGACAACACGTTCTCTGGCTGCATAAATACAAGCTTTTAAATTAACTGATGTGCGGCGTTCTTCATCCATAATACCCATCTTTAAGGTATTGGCTGGTAGTTTCAGTGCTTCTTCTGCGCGCGCGAACAATCCATTAGCAAATGCAACTTCTTCAGGTCCATGCATCTTTGGTTTTACAATGTAGACAGAGCCTTTCAAACTATTAGGACGTTTTGATGTCCCTTTCAAATCATGTATTGCACAAAGTGATGTGACCATTAAATCAACTATTGACTCAGGTACCTGTTTACCATCAATTAAAACCATGTCGGTATAGAGATGACTCCCGACATTGCGAACTAGCATCAAGCTTCGTCCTTTTTTTATAACAGGTTTGCCATCAGGCCCAATAAACTCTTTATCCGGTTCCATTGCTCGTTTAATGATTTGGTCTTCTTTTTCTACTGTTCGTACTAACGAGCCTTTCATTAAACCTAACCAGTTACGATATACCTTTAATTTATCTTCGGTATCGACAGAAGCAACGGAGTCTTCACAATCCATAATTGCGGTTACTGCAGATTCAAGATGTATGTCATAAATCTTGGCGTGATCACTACGTCCAATAAATAAGCCATCACCCAATTTAACTTCTAAATGTAAATTGTGATGACAAAGTAAAATAGATTCTGGATTTTCTGGGTTGCCGGTATAACCTACAAACTGTTGTGGTTTGAGTAATGTTGTTTCACTTCCATCTCCGAAACGAACACTTAGCTGATTATTTTTAATAAAATATTGAGTGATATGTTTATGCGTATCTCTTTCCAGAGCAAAGTGTCTGTCGAGTAAGTTACGACCGCGCAAGATAACCCGATCACCGCGAATAGGATTATATTTCTTAATTTTTTTACAGCCGTTAGCTTGCGATATTGTGTCAGTAGAATAAGAAGCATCATATAAACTGCCCCAACGTGCATTGACCGCGTTTAAAACATAACGCGCGTTATCAAGTGGCACGACAAGTTGTGGGCCGGGAATAAGTGCAATTTCATCATCAACATTTTCTGTATTGATGGAAAAATCTTCGACATCATCAACCAGATATCCAATCTCTTTGAGAAATTTTTTGTAGGCTGCCGATTTATGTTTTTTATTTCGGTTTTCAATATGCCAGTTATCAATCTTTTTCTGTAAGGCATCGCGTTTTTTTAATAACGCTGCATTTTCAGGCATGGTGTCATGCAAAATTTTCTCTACCGATGCCCAGAAATTTTTGTTAGTGATTTCTGTTTTTGGTGTGATCTCTTTTTTTACAAGATCGAAGAGATCTGTAGCGATGTCCAGTTTGCCAAATTTTATATAGTTATTCTTGGAGCCGTGCATTTCATATACCTAAATAGTTTTATATAGGTATAGCGCATAATTTGTTGCGGCGCAACAAAAAATATAACTATATGATTTAATGAATAAATTTAATAATTTTCGCTAAGAGTTTTGAATTTGTTGTTTCGTTGAGTTACAGACAAACAGATATTAAATAATATATAGACAACAATAATTTTTAGATCCAAAATCCACGCGCCAACCAGCTAAAGGCTGGTGCCGAGACGAATTAAACGTCATCGTGAAACACTAACTACGAGCTCAACTTGGATTGTCCAATCCATTTACTCTTTGGAATCCTGTCAGAACGGACGTTAGACACTTTTGTAATTTTGCATAAGGGTTTAAATGTCTATGAAAAAAACAAGCGAAAGCACAAGTAAACGTAAGACTAATAATCAACGTCTAATTGATGTACTCGGGCCTATTGAAAATCTGGAAAGTTATGTTAAAGCTGACTGGTGGCGTCATATCTTTAACGCAAATTATTTACGTACAGATGGTGATGTCGTTAATGACGAGAACATTACGAAACATGAAGTTGAAATTTTTGCTGGTTTACTCGATGTCGATAAAGATGCTTTTATACTGGATCTATGTTGTGGCCAGGGTAGGCATGTGCTGGAAATGGCTCGCCAGGGATACTGGAATGTTCATGGTCTGGATCGTTCTCATTATCTGGTAAACCGTGCCAAGAACGTTGCTAAAAAAGAAGGCTTGCATGTTAGTTTCAAAGAAGGCGATGCGCGAAAGTTACCATTCCCTACTGATTATTTTGATGTGGTGACGATACTGGGTAATAGCTTTGGTTATTTTGAAACGAAAGAGGATGATATTCGTGTCCTTGAAGAGATTCGTCGCATTATGAAGCCGGGTGGTAAATTGTTAATCGACATTACCGATGGTGATCACATGCGAGCTACATACGAACCCAGAAGTTGGGAATGGATCGACAAAAATTATTTTGTCTGTCGCGAACGTTCACTTTCTTCTGACAATGAACGACTTATCTCTCGCGAAGTAATTACACATGTAAAGCAAGGTGTTATTGCTGATCAGTTTTATGCGGAACGTTTGTATAGTCTTGATGAACTTTATTCCCTGCTAAAAATGAACGGCTTCAATAATGTTGATCAGAAATATTCGATGATACCGGATTCCGGTCGTAATCAGGATCTTGGAATGATGGCAAAACGTAACATTGTTGTAGGCCTTGTTAATAAACCGCAGGTTGACATAAATCGTAACATCAAGATAAATGAGCAACTTAAGGTTGCTGTGTTATTGGGGGACCCGGATAAACATGACAAGATAAAACCCGGAGCTGTTTTTGATGAAGACGATCATTATACCATCAACAAACTTAAGCAGGCTTTAGGTAGTCTTGAGGGGTACACGTTTACTTATTTTGATCATCATGACAGTTTTATAAAAAATCTTAGCCGCTGGAAACGTGATTATGATTTGGTATTTAACCTGTGTGACGAAGGCTTTAATAATAAAGCGAATCATGAGTTACATGTTCCAGCGTTGCTGGAGACAATGGATATTTCTTACACTGGTGGTAACCCGCAATGTCTGGCCTATTGTTACGATAAGTCGTTAATTCGTGGACTGGCTAGTGAAATGGATATTCCCGTTGCCAATGCGTATATCGTAAAACCGGAAGATACTACTTTTATTGATATCACTATTCCATTTCCAGTGATCATTAAACCCAACTTTGGTGATTCCAGTTTTGGCATTACTAAAAATTGTGTTTGTTACAACGTGATGGAATTGGAACGCGCTATTCTGGAAAGTCGAGAACAGTTTGGTTATGAATGCCCGATACTGGTCGAACAATTTCTTACCGGTAAAGATATTAGCGTTGGCATTATCGGAAATAGTATTACCAGTGGTAATGTTGAGTTTCTGCCGATTATCGAAGAAGACTACTCGGTATTACCCGAAGGTTATCCTCGCATTTGTGGTTATGAAGCAAAATGGGATCCAAATTCACCTTATTGGAAAATTACTTCTATACCGGCAAAGCTTGATGATGCAACCGAACAGTTTTTACAAGCCAGTTGTCTTAAATTATTTGAACGAGTTGAATGTCGTGATTATGCGCGTTTTGATTGGCGACTAGATGACAATGGTACACCTAGACTACTGGAAGTAAATCCTAATCCAGGTTGGTGTTGGGATGGACATCTGGTCAAGATGGCGAAGTTAGCTGATATCTCCTATGCAGAAATGCTAGACAAGATTATTCAAGCTGCTGTTGAACGAAGACAACTACGAAGAGAAGTTGTGCAAGAAGTCATTGCTGTAAGCGCATGAAAATTAAAAACAGCACAACGTCAGCGATCAAAAGTCGTTATTCGTTCATTAAGATTCTAACTGGTTCTGATTTATCGATTCGTCGATTGCCGTTGATGTCGGTCACCAGCCAAAAGTCAGGACCGGTCGTGTGGTTGACTGCTTGTGTACATGGCGACGAAGTTGTTGGTATGGCAATAGTGCATGAAGTATTTAAAAAGATACGTCGTACTTTATTACGCGGATCTGTTCATGCTTTTCCATTAATGAACCCCATTGGTCTAGAAACAACTTCGCGCAAGATTACTATGAGCCGAGAGGATCTGAATCGTTCGTTTCCCGGAAAACCTGATGGGACTTTAGGTGAAAGACTGGCTAATCGTATTTTTGATACCATTATCAATACTTCTCCTGATTTGGTACTGGATCTTCATAGTGATTGGAAGCAATCCATTCCTTATACCATTCTGGATAAACGCTCTTCCAAGATGGATAAGAAAATCTATGATACAACGCGAGAGTTTGCTAAAGAGACTGGTTTTGTTTCTCTTCTTGAAGATGAGACATTAACTGATTCGTTGTCACATAATTTACTAGAGAACAATATTCCAGCATTGACGCTGGAGTTGGGCGAACCTTATGTTATCAATGAAGAGAATGTAAGTTTAGGTTTGAATGCTATCTGGAATATTTTATCGAGTCTGGAAATGATTGCACCGCTGCAGGAACGTTTTGTTTATCCAACGTCGAAAATATATAAAGGAAAATTATTTAAATATTCTGATCAACCTTATAGTTCAAAAAGTGGGATTATAAGGTTTCTGGCTAAAGCTGGTGATGAAATTAATGAGGGACAACCGTTTGCTAAAATCGTTAATGCCTTTGGTAAGCATCAGGAAACTGTCAGAGCTTTACATGATGGTATTGTTTTAGGTCATTCGGATTCATCCGTTGTTTTTCCAGGTATGCCAATCATGGCGTTTGGTATTAGTTAAATAAAAAAGCCGTTATCTCTATTAAAGATAACGGCTTTTTAGAATGTAGAGAGTTTTAACTAACTACTGATTGCCCAGCTTCACAACATGCATCATCTTCATCAGGTAAACCGCCACCTATGCCAATCGCACCAATGCAATTACCGTCTTTCATGATTGGACGACCACCAGGACTAGGTAATGCATTACCCGGAATTACACTAGGGATTGAGAACCATAACAAAGGGTTTTGATCTTTAATCTGATCAATTTCCATAGTTGAACGTTTGAATGATGCCGCTGCCATCGCTTTAGCTTTAGAAGTATCAAACGTATAAAAGCCGGCACCATCGGCACGAGAAAAATAAACCATACGTCCAGATTCGTTAATTATATCAGTCTTCTAAGAACGCCGCTTCTGCGCGTCCATGCGCTTGCGGCATACCCCGTACATCCTGTACATAAAAAAGCCCGCCCAGTAAATAATACTGAGCGGGCTTCATTAAGACTTAACTTAAAGACTTAAGCGACAGCTTGTTGTGCTGACTCAAGACGATTTCTAAGAGCTTGAACTTGTTTGGTCAATTCTTCAGGTAAGCGATCACCAAACGTTGCATAGTATTCTTCAATACCTGCTAATTCAGACAACCAACCTTCAGTATCAACACGCATCAAGTTTGCAATGTCTTCGTCAGACATATTCAAACCACTGAAATCGATACCGTCTAATGTTGGCATATTGCCGATTGCAGTTTCGATCGCATCAGCAGTACCAGCGCAACGTTCGAATACCCATTTAAGGACACGACTGTTTTCGCCAAAACCAGGCCACATGAATTTGCCAGCTTCGTTCTTACGGAACCAGTTAACGTAGTAAATGCTAGGCATCTTAGCGCCTTCTTTTTTACCCATTTCTAACCAATGACCCCAGTAATCAGCCATGTTGTAACCACAGAATGGCAGCATTGCCATTGGGTCACGACGTAATTGACCGATTGTACCGAAAGCTGCTGCAGTCATTTCTGAAGCAATAATAGTCCCGAGGAAAGTACCGTGATTCCAATCCAAAGCTTCTGTAGCCAAAGGTACAACAGAGGCACGACGACCGCCGAACAGGATTGCGCTAATGGGAACACCTTTAGGATCTTCCCATTCGCTTGCCATTACTGGACATTGTGATGCACGTGCTGTGAATCGAGCATTTGGATGTGAAGAAGGGGTATCTGATTCTGGAGTCCAGTCATTCCCTTTCCAATCGATTAAATGAGCAGGTGCTTCGCCCATTTCTTCCCACCAAACATCACCATCATCAGTTTCAGCAACATTAGTGAAAATTGCATTTGATTTCATAGACAACATTGCATTTGCGTTAGTGTCCATGCCTGTACCAGGTGCAACACCAAAGAAACCCGCTTCAGGGTTGATTGCATACAATTGACCATCTTCGCCAAACTTCATCCATGCAATGTCATCACCAATAGTTTCAACTTTCCAACCAGGAATGGTTGGGGTCAACATGGCCAGGTTGGTTTTACCGCAAGCACTTGGGAAAGCACCGGCAACAAATTTAACTTCGCCTTCAGGATTAGTAAGTTTAAGAATAAGCATGTGTTCTGCCATCCAACCTTCATCACGACCCATGGTAGAAGCAATTCGTAGTGCGAAACATTTCTTACCAAGTAGTGCATTACCGCCGTAACCTGAACCGAAAGACCAAATTTCACGAGTCTCTGGGTAATGAACAATGTAACGATTATCTGGGTTACAAGGCCAAGGTTCGCTAGTTTCACCTTCAGCTAGTGGTACACCGACAGTATGAATACAAGGAACGAAATCACCATCTGTACCGAGTACGTCTAATACTGCATTACCGACGCGAGCCATGATGTGCATGTTAGTGACAACATAAGGAGAATCTGATAATTCAACACCGATTTGAGCGATGTCAGAACCGATAGGGCCCATACTAAAAGGAATAACGTACATGGTACGGCCTCTCATACAACCTTCGAACATACCGTTCATTTTTACGCGCATTTCTGCTGGATCAAACCAGTTATTAGTTGGACCAGCATCTTCTTTTTTTGCTGAACAGATGTAGGTGCGATCTTCTACTCGCGCTACGTCAGCAGGAATTGAATTAACATGGTAGCTATTAGGACGTTTTGCTTCGTTTATCTTTCGAGCTGTGCCGCCTTTAACCATGATATCCCACATATCATCCCACTCTTTATCAGAGCCATCACACCAGACGATGTTATCTGGTTGACATAAAGCGGCCATCTTATCGACCCATGCCTGTAGTTTTTTATTTTTTGTTGCCATTACAAAGTGCCCTCTTGTTTTACTTGTATATTTTTTTAGTAGCTATGTGTGAGATACAAGCAGATCGCAAACTCTGCTTATATACTCGGAAATTTTTTAATTGTTAGGCTTAATATACATACGTAACTATTTGTTATTTTTATAATTATTCAAATAGTTACCCGAAAAAGTTATGCTGCTACGCAATATAACTTTCCTTGGAGTGGCACATCATTCTAGTTTTTGCAGACGAAATCAAGCCGAACTTGAAGAATTAAGCTAACTACATTCTCGTTCACAAACGGAAATCAATAAGATACGAGGAAGTTTTAAAGTATTAAGGGATTTCAGAAAAAGATTTAACGCTATTTCGTCCGTTTTGTTTAACAAAGTACAAAGCCAGATCCGCTTTTCTAAGAATATCATTAACCTGAATATCGTCTTCCGGGATTTCATTATCAATACAATCTTCCAATGATGCGATTCCAATACTAACACTGGTCTTTATTTTGTTTCCCTTGTACTCCCAATCAAATTGTTCGATTTTTATTCTAATTCGTTCAGCGAGCTTAATGGCTCCTTCATTATTAGTTTGGGGTAAAGCGAGTACAAATTCCTCACCACCAATTCTGGCAAGTGTGTCTCCTTCGCGTATAAATTGATTCAATATATCTGCTACAGCAATCAGTACCTTGTCGCCACATTCATGACCAAACGAGTCATTCACATTTTTGAAGTGATCAAGGTCCATTATTAACAGCGTGAATGATTGAGAATAGCGTTTTGCTCTGGCTAGACTAGAAGAAACTTCAGTAAAAAAATAGCGGCGGTTATACAACTTTGTTAGTGGATCGATGACTGACATTTCTTCATAGCGAGTCCTTAATTTTTCTGACTCTTCAAGAGCGTGGCGGAGTTCTTCAGTACGTACATCTACGATACTTTGCATATCAGACATGAGCTTAATATTGTTTAACAACATGCCTATTAGATCAGCATAGATAATGACAGAATATTCTTGCCATGATTCGAATTGATTCGGGTCAGGATGAGATAACTCAACGACACCGAGAAGTGAATTATTTGCCATTATGGGGGCACATATTAATGAGCCCACCTTACGACCATTTGTTTCGTATTTTATCAGGTTATCATCGGACGTTTTGCAGTTATGAACATGCATTACCTGACGGTTTGTTGCTGTTTTTCCAATAATACCTTCACTCAACAGGTATGAATTATTTTTATTATTTATTGATGATTCATTTGCAATGTATTGTTCCCAATTTAAATTCGCTACGCAATTCAATGATTTTTCTTCAAGCAAATATAAGGAGACTTCTTCAACTTCCATATCCTCAATAATGGTTTGCATCACTGAGTCAATAAACTGTTCTTTGTCGATCTGCTGGTTACCTAGATTTGAGATCGTTCTTATGCCGGATAAGGAATTTAATAATTGAGTAAACCGGGTATTTAAAATATCCGCTGTACCTAATTTTCCAATAAAATCTTTAATTAATGGTTCCATAACATTAACTCGCTATTTCATCGACGAGTTTCTGAATATTGTCCAGTTTACTGTAGGACTTATCCAGATAAGCCTTTAATGAATCAGGTTTGAGATTAAGTGTTTCGATTACTTCAAGCTCTTGCATTGGATCGTAATTGGTATCGAGTAACCATTGGCGAGAGATTCTTGAGCAGTAACCAATCAATACAACAAAATTTGAATTTCTTTCCTGAAAAGTAAGATCATGATGATGTTCAATTGTATCGATGATTTCGTAAGGGAGTTTCCATTTTTGAGCTAACCACGATCCTGCATCATGATGATTAAAGTCGATAGTTTCTTTTTCATATTCGATTAAGCGCTTTTCTTTATTTTCCTTCGCCGTAATAAATAATTCAGACATAATATTGGGGAAGCGATGAACCAGAACCAATATGCCTATATTATGTAACAATCCATACAGGTAAAGTTGGTTCGGATCTAATCCTTGCTTTGAATCAATGTGATTCATAAAGCCACTGGCAAGTTCTGCTGTTAGAAAGGCACTGCACCAGTAACGTTTTAAATCAAAATTCGCACATTTCTCTGGTTCGAAGACACTACTCATAGCCAGACTTAGTGCAAAGCCTTTTACTAAATCCAGACCTAAAACGTTAATTATAGCTTGCTCTAAAGTAGCCACATTTCTGCCAAAACCAAAAAAGGCCGAATTAGCCATACTTACTATCTTTGCTGTCAGTGCAGGATCCTTTTTTATAATTTTTGCAATATCATCCATATCGCTCGTGTCATCATTAGACGCAATCAGGATATCCTGCGCTATCGAAGGCATAGGCGGTAAATGGTCTATTTTTTGGATCTCTATTCGGACACTAGATAGTGTTTGTGCTCCCATCATTTTAGAATTCACCATTATTTTAAATTATTAGGTATAGTTGCATGTTCTTGGTATCGGCCGTATTTAGCAAAATCTTAAATTGAATTTTCACTTAAATGTTAGCGTTTACTTACTATGATAACTTATCCAAACATTAACCCAGTTGCTGTGGATATAGGATTTGTAAAAATACATTGGTATGGCATTACTTATGTCGTAGGTATTTTGGCGGCGTGGTTGCTATTAAGGTATCGAGGTAAAAAGCCTTATTGGGATATTAATGATGAGCAAGTTTCCGATCTAATTTTTTATGCCATGCTCGGTATTATTATTGGCGGTCGTTTAGGATCAATTCTTTTTTATAATTTTTCCTATTACATCCAACATCCGATTGAGATTTTTTATATTCAGCAGGGTGGTATGTCATTTCATGGTGGACTGTTGGGCGTTATTACCGCGGTATGGTTTTTTGCGCGCAAAATTAATATGCCTTTCTTTAAACTGACCGATTTTATTGCGCCAGTTGTTCCTGTTGGGCTTGGTTGTGGCAGGGTAGGTAATTTTATTAATGGCGAACTTTGGGGAGGTCCTAGTGATTTACCCTGGGCAATGATATTCCCTGATCCTGCGGCAGGTGGAATTGCCAGACATCCTTCTCAACTTTATGAAGCACTGCTTGAAGGCTTGGTTTTGTTTATCATTCTTTGGTGGTTTTCCAAAACACCACGACCGGTAAAAGCCATTTCCGGATTATTCTTGATCGGATATGGTGTTTTCCGATTCATGGTCGAATTTGTTCGTGTGCCCGATCAACATATTGGATACCTTGCTTTTGACTGGTTTACGATGGGTCAGTTATTGACCTTACCTATGATAATATTCGGTATGTTCTTAATGACTCTGGCTTATAAGAAAGCTCAATAATGAAGCACTTGCAATTGCTCGACAATTTGTTCCAGACATTGTCTACCACCTACGTCCATGTAGGCGTCCTGCATTGCAAGTATTTCCGCCATCCATGGCGGTCACACGAAGTATTTATTAAATATATTTGGAAATAGATGAAACAGTACTTGGATTTATTACGACACGTAAAAGAAAACGGAGTCAAAAAAGAGGACCGCACCGGTACAGGTACGATTAGTGTCTTTGCTTATCAAATGCGTTTTGACTTAAATGAAGGTTTTCCTTTAGTCACAACAAAGCAGTGTCATCTAAAGTCGATTATTTATGAATTACTTTGGTTTCTGCAAGGTAATACCAATATTAAATATTTGAATGATAACGGCGTTACGATTTGGAATGAGTGGGCTGATGAAAACGGTGATTTAGGTCCGGTCTATGGCGCGCAATGGCGGTCATGGCATACCGCAGATGGTACGATTGATCAGATATCAGATGTTATTCAACAAATAAAACAAAATCCGGATTCGCGTCGTTTGATCATCAGTGCATGGAACGTGAGTGAAATCGATAAAATGGCATTAGCGCCATGTCATGCTTTATTTCAATTTTATGTTGCCGATGGAAAGTTATCTTGCCAACTTTATCAACGCAGTGCCGATATTTTTCTTGGCGTGCCTTTTAATATTGCATCGTATGCTATGTTAACGATGATGATTGCACAAGTTTGCGATTTAAAGTTGGGTGAGTTTATTCATACCTTTGGTGATGCACATATTTATTTAAATCATCTGGAGCAGGTAGATACGCAATTAGCACGCACACCTTATCCATTACCAGAGATGAGACTTAATAAAGAGGTTGATAATATATTCAATTTTAAATACGAAGATTTTGAATTAGTAAACTATCAGGCACATCCAAGAATTTCTGCACCAATTGCTATTTGATCTAGGGCTATTTAAAAGGAATCAATATGAAACTCAGGAAAATATGTTTTATTACATTATTGATGTATTTATGTTCATTTAATTTACAGGCGAACGAAGAATCACCGGGGAAAATTGTTAAAGAGACGGTTGATCAGGTGCTTCTTGTTTTACAAGATGACAGTCTTGGTCAAGAAAAAAGAAAACAACTAATTTCCGACTTAATTAAAGAGCGAGTCAATTTTAAAGATATGTCTCGACGTATTTTGGCAACTAATTGGAAAGTTGCGACTGAAGAACAACAAAAAGAGTTTACTGCCTTGTTTCAGGAAATATTAATTAATACTTACTGGATTCGAATGAATCAGTATGCAGGTGAGCGTATTGAATATATTTCCGTCTCTTCTGATAAAGATGGTTATGCTACGGTTGATACAATTATAGTAAGAGATAAAAGCGATATTGAAATTCCTATTTCATACCGAATGAAACGTTTTGTCGATATTTGGTATGCCTATGACTTTGTCGTTGAGAGTTTAAGTTTAGTACAAAGCTATCGAACTGAGTATGGCGCGACGGTTAAGAATTTTGGTGTTGATGGATTACTTAAACTCATGAAACAAGAAATTGATGGCTACGACGCATAACATCTAGTTATTCTTATGCAGTTATCAATCATCGTCGCTATGGATAGAAATCGTGTTATCGGTAAAGGTGATACTTTGCCGTGGCATATCTCATCTGATTTAAAAAACTTTAAAAAGATCACCATGGGTAAACCCATTGTCATGGGCCGAAAAACACATGAATCAATCGGTCGGCCTTTGCCTGGAAGAGAAAATATTATTCTGACTCGCGATAAAAATTATCAAGCAAAAGGCTGTACAGTGTTACATAGCATGGAAGAAATTTTTGAACATTGTAAAGATATTGAAGAAGTGATGATTACCGGTGGATCAGAAGTATATAAATTGTCATTAGAACAGGCGTCGCATTTATATTTAACCGAAGTACATACAGAGATAGAAGGGGATACGTTTTTTCCCGAGTTTGATCGTGGTGAATGGGAGGAAGTATCAAGGGAAGATTTTAAAGCAGATGAAAAGAATGAGTTTGATTATAGTTTTGTTTTATTAGAACGGGTTTAGAGTTAAATTTAAAAAGCTATATTTTTATTAATTTGACTGGATTCCCGTTTTCACGGGAATGACGAAAAGTTAACTATTTTTCAAACTTAGGTTGTTTTGATGGAACACTAAACAACTTTTATTAGTTGATAATGCAAACGCTACTTGAAAATTATCTCATTATGAGATATTTTCAGATCATGCATATTATTACGCGAAGGAGATTGCTGGAATTTGCAGAGAAGCACCCGAATACCTTGGTGCCGCTGGATGTGTGGTATCGCATTGTGAAACAGAGTGAAATAGAGAGTTTCTCGAAATTGAGAAAGATATTTCCAAGTGTCGATAAGGTGGGTAATTTAACTGTATTTAATATAGCGGGTAATAAAATAAGGCTCATTGCCGCTATACACTACAATACTCAGTGTTTATATATTCGCCATGTGTTAACACATAAAGAATATGATAAAGAGAAATGGAAAAAATCATGAATAGTCAATTAAAGAATATCTCGAAAGTATGGCCAAGTATTAAAACAGTATTCTCTGTGCCGCATTCTGAAGCTGAATATCAGGCTATAGTTAAAACACTGGATAGCTTAATCGATGAAGTTGGAAATAAGCAAAACCATAAGTTAGCACCGGTAATGGAGACAATAGGAAACTTGATCGAAAACTATGAGAACCGTGAATATAAAGTGAAAGATGTTTCTCCTGTTGAAATTTTAAAATATCTCATGCAAGAACATGGTTTAAAACAATCTGACTTAAAGGAGATAGGTAGCCAGGGTGTAGTATCTGAAATACTAAGAGGAAAAAGGGCGTTAAATCTTGAGCAGATTAAAAAAATCAGTAATCGATTTCATGTCTCACCGTTAGTGTTTATTTAGTTTGAAAATAAAATTATTCATTAAACTTCTCTTGTTGAGAAGGAACACTGAATAGCTTTTCATCTTGTAATCGCATTGCGGTTAGTTCGCCGCCCCATAGGCAGCCTGTGTCTAATGGATAAACATTATATTGTTTGAAGTTGTTTTCGTTTCCTAGGTGTACTGTTGACCAGTGGCCGAAGATGATTTTGTCTTTTTTTGTTTTGCGTTCGGGTATGGCATACCAAGGGGTTAATGATTTGGGTTGTGTTCCCGGTGCGCCGTTTTCTTTTATATCAAGTTTTCCATTTTTATCTAAATAACGAATTCGTGTGAAAGCGTTAATGATGAATCGGTGTCGGTCGTCGTCTTTTAATGTGTCTGACCATGTGTCAGGTTGGTCGCCGTACATGTTGTGTATGAAGTCATCGAACTGTTTACTTTGTAATAATGATTCTGTTTCTTGTGCGAGTTGTTTGGCTTGTTCCAGTGTCCACTGTGGTGGCAAGCCTGCATGTACCATAGTAAAGTTTAAATCAGTGTTAGTGACTAGTAGTGGTTGCTGTCTTATCCAATCAAACAATTCTTTTGAATCTTCAGCGTTTAGTATCTCATCGAAGGTGTCTTTTCGATGTGGTTTACGAACTTTGTTGGCAATAGCAAGTAAATGTAGGTCGTGATTGCCGAGTGCTGTTTTTGCATTTGTCCCGAGAGATTTTACAAAACGTAAACACGCTAGAGATTCAGGGCCACGATTAACAATATCGCCAACAAACCAGAGTTGGTCATTGGTTTCGTCGAAATTAATTTTATCTAATAAGTCTTGTAACTCTGAATAACAACCTTGCAGGTCACCTATGGCATAGGTGCTCATGATTAATGCAATGCGTTGGGCATGGATAGATTAAAAACTGGTATGGGCGCATCGAATTCAACACCATCATCCGCTATCATTTCATATTCACCTTGCATACAACCTACGGGGGTTTCTAGAACTGATGCACTGGAATATTGATGCGATTCACCCGGCAAAATATGCGGTTGTGCGCCAACAACACCATCACCTCTGACTTCCTGAACTTTTCCATTCGCATCGGTTATAACCCAATGTCGACGTAGTAACTTGGCTGCGATAAGGCCTACGTTAGTGATAGTTATGGTGTAAGCAAAAACGTAGCGTGCCAGATCGGGTGAGGATTGCTCAGGAATATAAGTGGTCTTGCTAGTGATGCTGATGTCATGTTGTTTTTGTGTCATAGACTCATTTCACCTTAAACATGCATCGTGTGCAAGTTAGGATTAAATTTCTGATGACATCATTCTTTGGCGTTCATTCACTTTTTGGCGGTAGCTGATGGCTTCACTGAGATGTTGAGTCAATATCGTCTCACTATTAGATAAATCAGCAATCGTTCTGGCGACTTTCATGACTCGATGAATGGCACGTCCGGATAATCCTAACTTTGTTGTTGCCAATTGTAACAGTGCTTTATCGGGTTCACTTAATTTACAGTACTGTACAATATTGCTTGTTTTTAGATCTGCATTTACAACACCACTACGAGTCAGCTGCTTATTAAAGGCATCAACAACACGTTGTCGAATAGTTGAACTACTTTCGGCATTTTTATCTTTGGTCTGATTAATAATCGCGCTCGGTAAACTGTGTACTTCTATGACCATATCAATGCGATCCATGAGTGGGCCTGAAATTTTTTGCTGATAGCGGTTGATCTGTTCTTCAGTGCATCGGCACCGACTACTTTTATCGCCAAGATAACCACAGGGACAAGGGTTCATAGCAGCGATTAGTTGAAAGTTAGCGGGATATTCAACTTGTTTAGCAGCCCGCGAAATAACAATGCGTCCCGATTCCAATGGTTCGCGTAGTACTTCTAATACTTTACGATCAAATTCAGGCAGTTCATCAAGAAATAAAATGCCATTGTGGGCAAGTGATATTTCTCCGGGTTTGGGATGACTGCCGCCACCAACCAATGCGACGGCCGATGCTGAATGATGTGGTGAACGTATGATGCGCTGTTTCCAACATTCTGAGGAAAATCCATGTCGGCTTATCGACGCAATTGCGGCACTTTCCAAAGCTTGCTCCTCCGTCATTGGTGGCATGATGGTTGGCATGCGTTCCGCTAACATCGTTTTGCCTGAACCTGGCGGGCCAATCATTAATAAATTATGTCCGCCGGTTGCGGCAATTTCTAATGCACGCTTGGCATGTTCATGTCCGTAAATATCATTCAGGTCAGTTTCGTAGTGCGTTGAAGAAGACGTTTGTTTTCTTTTGTGTATTTCGAGTAGTTTTGTTCCTGATATGTGAGCACACACTTCCAGTAAATGTGTTGCTGGTTTACATACAGTGTCTTCAACCAGTGATGCTTCATCTGCATTTGTCATTGGCAGGATTAAACTTCGCTGTGATTCTTTCATTGCCATAGAAACAGGGAGCACGCCAGTTATGGGCCTTAATTCCCCCGTCAATGACAACTCACCAATCGCTTCATGATCCGCAATTCCATTTTCAGGAATTTGCCCTGAGGCAATTAAGATCCCAAGCGCAATAGGTAAGTCGAAACGTCCACCTTCTTTTGGCAGATCAGCAGGAGCGAGATTGATCGTTATTCGGCTTAGTGGAAATTCAAATTGATTATTGAGAATGGCGCTACGAACACGCTCCTTACTTTCTTTAACGGTTGTTTCAGGAAGTCCAACTATAGAAAAACTGGGAAGACCGCGTGAGAGATGAACTTCGACAGTGACTAGCGGTGCATTGATACCGTCCTGTGCTCGTGAATAGATTATTGCTACGCTCATATTTATCATCCTTGATCAATATTTAGTTCTACATAGATTCAATTTGGAAAAAATTGAATCAGATGTTTTTAGTATTGGCCTAGTTCTTGGTTTCGTCCAATTGTTTTTCTAAGACTGATAGCTTTTCCTGTAACGCATCAAGTTGTGCTCGAGTACGTTGCAATGATGCTGTTTGAATATCAAATTCTTCCCGTGTTACCAGATCCATTTTTGCAAAGGTCGCATTCAATGTTGCACGCAAATTCTTTTCAATATCTTTTTTGAAAAATTGCAGATCTTCCGGTAATGCATTCGATACATCCGCAAGTATTGCTTCAATTTTTTCTTTTACCATTATCTCTCGAGCACTAGTTTTTATTTATAGTCGAATCATATGTTTTGCCAGCCCATCTGTCATTTGGAATCGACATTTACTTACTTTTGGAATATACGACCTGTTTTTGAGCATACGTGATATTAATGCACAAAAATAGTGCAAAAATACTATTTTTAACTTGAATAATATTCATTTATTAAATTAAGTTATATCAGTAACATATTGAATTAATTAATATTAATTTAATTGGTATAGAACATGCTTTATAACTAATCGTTATTTACCAATAAATTCAAAAATATTTTTCAGAGAGGATAACAAAATGAAAAAGGTGATGTATCTATTAGCATGCTCAAGTGTGCTTGTTTCAAGTATGGCATTTGCTGAATCTCCGCATGAGTTCAGCGCGAATGTCGCTTTATCAACAGACTACATGTATCGCGGTCAATCTCAGACTGGCAATGATCCTTCCATTTCAGGTGGATTGGATTACGCACATAATTCTGGTTTTTATTTAGGCACATGGGCTTCAAATGTAAATTTTCCTAATAACGTAACTTCAGAAATTGATATTTACGGTGGTTATGGAAGTGAATTAGGTTCAACGGGTATCAGTTATGACGTGGGACTTCTTTACTATATCTATCCTGGTTCGCCAGATGGTGCTGATAATAATTTTATCGAAGGTTATCTTGGTTTTGGTTATGACTTAACTGAAGAGTTAAGTGCTGGCCTTACTTTTCGTGGAACACCTGATTGGCAGGGTTCGACTGGCGAAGGTTTCAACGTAGAAGGTACATTAGATTATTCACTTCCATATGATATGACATTGTCAGGTATGGTTGGACATCAGTCAGTTGATGAAAACACGACTTGGGGTTCTCCTGACTGGACTTACTACTCTATCGGACTTTCTAAAACCTTATTCGGTGCTTTTGATGCAAGTGTAGCTTGGGTTGATTCTGATTTGAGTAAGGCTGAATGTTTCAGCGGCACGAATATATGTGAAGGCCGTGCGGTATTCACTCTTTCAAGTAGTTGGTAATTTGGTTTAGGTGGAGTGTCTTTCCTAAAGGTATGGAAAGACACTTCGGTTTTCAGTAGAAATCTTTTTAAGGGGACATCTCAATGAAGTTGGTAACAGCAATAATCAAACCCTTCAAACTGGATGATGCGAGGGAAGCTTTGTCAGAGGTTGGTGTGCAAGGCATGACAGTAACAGAAACAAAAGGTTTTGGCCGTCAAAAAGGACATACAGAACTTTATCGTGGTGCTGAATACGTGGTGGATTTTTTACCCAAGATTAAGCTTGAGGTAGCGGTAGCTGATGACAAGGTAGATGAAGTTGTTTCAGCAATAACCAAAGCTGCCAGTACGGGCAAGATTGGTGACGGCAAGATATTCGTAACCGATCTTGGTCAAGTTGTGCGTATTCGTACGGGTGAAACAGGTGATGACGCGCTTTAACTTTTAGGGGAATGAGAATAATGAAACGTCTATTTAGTAATTTTTTAAGTCAAAAAGCCCTGCTCGGTGCACTAGTTGCATTTTATGCACTAGTAGCACCATCGATTGCAATGGCTGATGATCTGGATACCGGTGATACTGCCTGGATGATTGTGGCAACATTATTAGTGTTGTTGATGACAATTCCGGGTTTGAGTCTGTTTTATGCAGGCATGGTTAGAAGCAAAAACGTGTTGTCAGTTATGATGCAATGTTTTGCAATCACCTGTCTGATGTCGGTTATCTGGGTTGTTTATGGATATAGCTTGGCATTTGATGCAACGGGCATGGTAGAAGGCACCGTTAATTTTAATTCCATTGTCGGTGGTCTAGGTAATGCTTTTATGGGTGCGATTACAGTTGATTCAATGACAGGCACGATTCCTGAGTCTGTTTTTGCTACTTTCCAAATGACTTTCGCAATTATTACACCTGCTCTTATTGTTGGTGCTTTTGCCGAACGCATGAAATTCTCAACCATGTTGGTCTTTATGACGCTATGGGTCACCATTTGCTATCTTCCGATGGTGCATATGGTCTGGGCTGGCCCTGGTGGTCTGTTATGGGATTGGGGAATTATTGATTTTGCTGGTGGTACCGTTGTGCATATCAATGCAGGTATTGCAGGTCTCGTTGCGTGCATCATGTTGGGTAAACGTAAAGGATATCCAACAACTCCAATGCCTCCACATAATTTGACGTATACCATCATCGGTGCATCTTTACTTTGGGTTGGCTGGTTTGGATTTAATGCCGGTTCAGCTGTTGCTTCTAATGGCACAGCAGGTATGGCTATGTTGGTAACTCAGATTGCAACGGCAACCGCTGCATTAAGTTGGATGTTCGTTGAATGGATGAAGCATGGTAAACCAAGTGTGTTAGGTATTGCTTCTGGTGCTGTTGCTGGTTTAGTTGCAATTACTCCTGCATCGGGTTCAGTCGGTCCACAGGGTGCGTTGTTAATCGGCGTAGCAGCGGGGGCTGGTTGTTTCTTTGCAGCAACTATGCTTAAGCGTGCCATGGGTTATGATGACTCTCTTGATGTTTTTGGAGTCCATGCGGTTGGCGGTATTATTGGTGCCATCCTGACCGGTGTTTTCACGGCTCCTTATTGGGGAGGTTCTGGTGCTGAGGATTTTGTCATTGGTGGACAAGTCTGGATCCAGATCAAGAGTGTTCTGTTTACCGTTATTTATACAGGGGTCTTAACTGCAATTATCCTGAAGGTTCTGGATGTTGTCATGGGACTTCGAGTATCTGAAGAAGATGAGATTGAAGGGTTGGATATCATTTCTCACGATGAGAGAGGTTATAACTTCTAAGTTCGTTTTTTCTTACTCTGAAAAACATTACGGGCGCTTTAAGCGCCCGTTTTTATATGTCTAAAACTGCATTAGTGCTACGGGAATGGCGAATTAAATTCCCTCTTTAAATTAATTCTTTTCAAAAATCCCTTTTTTGGTGCATGTAAACGGTGAAATCAATTCGTTAATAGGTTAAATTTGATTTAAATTGGTGCGGTTTTATGCACTTTATTAAATCATAAAGTTTATTTCATTTAATTTTGACCTTTAATGGGGAGGGTTGTTATGAAACTTGTAAGTGCTGTAATTAAACCGTTTAAGCTTGACGATGTACGTCAAGGATTATCAGACATCGGTATACAGGGGATGACCGTAACAGAAACGAAGGGTTTCGGCAGGCAGAAAGGTCATACGGAGCTATATCGTGGTGCAGAATACGTTATCGACTTTTTACCAAAAATTAAAATAGAAGTGGCTGTAGATAATGAACAAGTCGATGCCGTTATTGAATCTATTACTAAATCTGCAAGTACAGGAAAAATAGGTGACGGCAAAATTTTTGTTTATGAACTTGAGCAAATTGTAAGAATCAGGACAGGTGAAACGGGCAGTGATGCTATCTAATAATAATAAAAATATCTCAAAGCTTTTTTAAAATAAAAAATTACATATTTAATAATGCAATATCATTGCATTAGAGGGGGAAGAACAATGAGTCGCGTTTTAATTCTACTATTCGCATTATTTCCTGTCGCTGCATTTGCTGATGATTTAAACACAGGTGATACCGCCTGGATACTTACTTCTACAGCCCTTGTTTTATTTATGACCTTACCTGGTTTGGCATTATTTTATTCGGGCTTAGTACGCGTGAAAAATGTCTTATCTGTTTTAATGCAATGCTTTGCTATCGCATGTCTTGTTTCTATTATGTGGATGATTGGTGTCTATGGTCTTGCTTTTGGTGATGGTGGCTCGTTAAACCAGATTATTGGTCTAGGCAAAGTTATGATATCTGATATTAATCTAGATTCGATGAGTGGGACTATTCCTGAGATCGTTTTCTTTATGTTCCAGATGACATTTGCCATTATTACTCCTGCACTGATTGTTGGTGCTTTTGCTGAAAGAATGAAATTCTCTGCGGTGATGTGGTTTAGTGCCATTTGGCTGGTATTGGTTTATGCACCAGTTTGTCATTGGGTATGGGGTGGCGGCTGGTTGGCTGATAAAGGTTTTATGGATTTTGCTGGTGGGGCTGTCGTTCACATAAATGCAGGTGTAGCCGCTATTGTAACGGCATTAGTTATAGGTAATCGTAAAGGATTTCCTGAGCATTCTATGGCGCCACATAATATGACATTGGTAGTGGCTGGTGCAGGCATGTTATGGGTTGGTTGGTTTGGTTTTAATGGTGGTAGTGCACTAGCATCAAATAGTAGTGCTGGTATGGCAATAGCAGTAACTCATATCTCTGCGGCGGCAGGTTCATTAGCATGGATGGCATGTGAGTGGGTTAAATATAGAAAGCCAAGCGTCCTGGGTATTGTGACAGGTATGGTGGCTGGTTTAGGTACAATTACACCGGCATCAGGTTACGTTGGACCTTTAGGTGGTTTGGTTATTGGTCTTTTGGCTGGCGTAATTTGTTTTTCTGCAACACAATACATTCAGCGCGTATTGAAAATTGACGATTCACTTGATGTGTTTCCAGTCCACGGTGTTGGCGGTATTTTAGGAACACTATTAACAGCAGTCTTTTACTCTAGTTCGTTCGGTGGACTAGCTACGGATGAAGCATACTCGATTAGTTCACAATTAGGTGTTCAAGCTATTGGCGTTGTTGCGACTATCGTTTGGTGTGGTGTGATTACTTTTATTATTCTTAAAGTGATAGATAAGTTTATCGGTTTAAGAGTCAGTGAAGATGAAGAGACTGAAGGATTGGATCTCGTTTTACATAATGAGAGCGGTTACAATATCTAACTTAACATTATTATTGCCCCTTCGTGATGCATCACAAAGGGGCAATAATTTAAAATTATTCAATTTTTAAATCTGTTAATCAGGAAGATTTCAGGTCGACTGTAATTGAGACTGAGTAAGTCTGTATCTGTGAATTAATCACTAATTTTTTAGGTAATCACGTTATTACCGTATTCAAATGAATTTGTGATTTAAATATGTTTACTCAGAGCTTACAATTAGAGTCTTGTTATTTAATACTATGGTTTCGTTTAAGGAAATTTTCTAAATGCCTGATCTTGTTGATAAAAGTATACTAAAATCGTTTGTGCCAGCGAGTGCGCTTAATTTTGAAAACTTTCAGGAATTGGCTGGTAAGACATTTATTGAAAATGTAGCCGCTGGCAAGGCAATTTTCAAAGAAGGCGATACCGATAGAAAATCTGTTTACCTGATTAGTGGTCAGGTTGAAGTTGCATCAAGCAACGGTGAAAGCAAGATTGTTATGTCTGGCTCAGATATAGGCAAGCATGCTTTGGCAAACCAACAACCAAGGAAATTTACTGCTACGGCTAAAGTCGATTGTGACATTGTACGAATTGATAGTGATTTGCTTGATATATTACTAACCTGGGATCAATTATCCGGCATTGAAGTTGATGAAATTCAAGTGGATGAAGGCGATGACGATGACGATGATGATGGCGACTGGATGACCCGTATTTTGCAGTCAAAAGCCTTTATGCAATTACCTCCAGCGAATATACAAGCCATGTTTATGCGTATGCAGGATGTTCCCGTAAAAACAGGCGATACAATTATAAAACAAGGTGGAGATGGTGATTATTATTACATCATCAAGCACGGCAAATGTAAGGTTACTCGAACTTCAAAAACAGGATCTGAATTAACATTAGCGACCTTGGGTGATGGAGATGCTTTTGGTGAAGAAGCACTGCTTTCGGAAGCTAAGCGTAATGCAAATATTATTATGACAACAGATGGCTCATTAGCACGTTTATCAAAAGAAGATTTTAATGAGCTATTAAAAGAACCTATGTTGAGCTGGGTAACTAATCCTGAAGCTGATGCGATGGTTAAAGACGAAGGTGCTGTCTGGATTGATGTTAGATTAGAAAGTGAACACAAAAACTCAGGAATTGATGGCAGTGCTAATATTCCTCTCTTCATGTTACGATTAAAAGCACAAACGCTTGATTCTGATAAAAAATATATTCTTTATTGTGATACTGGGCGTCGAAGTTCTGCATGTGCTTTTTTACTGAGTGAACGTGGTCTACAAGTTTATTGTCTTAAAGGTGGTTTAGTTGAACGTACAGGTAGTTAATATTTTTTTTTCAATATAAAAACAATGCCTTTTTATTCTTGTTGTGGTTAACGGCGTCAAGCTAGATAGCACTCTTTCTAATTATGCCGTATTTGGTAATCCGGTTAAGCATAGTAAATCCCCTCAAATTCATTCGCTATTCGCCAAACAAAAGGGAATCGAATTAAACTATCAAGCTATAGAAGTTCCCGTCGAACAATTCAGTGATTATGTACATTCATTTGCACTACAAAAAGGTAAAGGACTTAATATCACCGTGCCTTTCAAAGAAAATGCTTTTTCTCTTTGTGATACATTAACCGAGCGTGCAAAAGTATCAGGTTCTGTTAATACGATTTGGTTTGATGAGAAAAATAATATTTATGGTGATACGACAGATGGAAAAGGTTTAGTTAATGACCTTACAATAAATCATAATCTTGATTTAAATAACAAATCGATACTTGTGTTGGGAGCAGGAGGTTCTGTTAAAGCTATATTGGAACCACTTTGTGCACAAAAACCTAAGCAGATTGTGATTGCAAATCGTACAGTTTCCAGAGCAGAGCAGTTAGCTAAAAATTTTTCTAGACAGGGATATATACAAGCGTGTTCTTATACAGATCTTTCTGAACAGCTATATGCCAAATATCCATTTGATATAATTATTAACGGCACATCACTCAGTTTGAATGGCAAACTTCCGATGATTCCGAAATCGACAATTGATAGTACTAGCTGTTGTTATGATCTAATGTATTCAGATACAGAAACAATATTTATGAAGTGGGCTTTGGCACAAGGTGCGGCAAAAGTAATGGATGGATTGGGTATGTTAGTTGAGCAAGCAGCTGAAGCTTTTATGATCTGGCATGGCGTTATGCCAGATACAACATCAGTAATAAAATTACTTAGAGAGTCTAATAATTAAATATGAAGATTTTTTACGTTTAACTCTTCAACTTTCATTTCAAAGTCCATTCAAATTATCCATAAAGTCTGGCAACCACGTAACCATTTCTGGTATAGCAATTAAAACAATAATCGCTATGATTTGTAAAAGCACAAAGGGAATGATGCCTGTATAGATGTCTTGTATCCGAACTTCAGATGGAGCAACAGCTTTAAGATAAAATAGTGAAAAACCAAATGGTGGAGTTAAGAAAGAAGTTTGTAAATTAATTGCGATTAATACGGCAAACCAAAGTAGATCAACACCAAGTTGGTTCGCAATCGGAGCAAGTATTGGAATCACAATAAAACATATTTGTAGAAAATCGAGAAAAAAACCAAGGATAAAAATTAGTAACATACTAATAATTAAAAATCCCCATACTCCTCCAGGTAAGTTAGACATCGCGTCTAAAACTAATCTGTCTCCATCCATGCCAATGAAAACAGAACCAAAAGCTGATGCACCAATTAAAATCATAAAAACCATGCTGGTTAATTTTGTTGTTTGTCGCATCGACTCTTGAAGATTCTCCAGAGTCAATTTTTTATGTAAGGCAGCAAGTGTGAGAGCACCTATAGCACCGACAGCAGCAGATTCGGTCGGTGATGCAATGCCAAAAAATATAGAACCGAGTACCGCGACTATGAGCACTGTTGGCGGCAACAAAGTAATGAGTACACTCAGGTAATTCAGTTTTTCAGAACTAGCTTTAAATGCAGGTGCGGCGCTGGGCTTATACCATGCATAAGCAAGAATATAGAGCATGAAGAATAGAACCAGAAGCGAACCCGGTATAATTGCGCCCATAAATAAACGGCCAACTGGTACACCCATGACGTCGCCGAGAAGTATCAAGATAACACTTGGCGGAATAATTTGTCCTAATGTGCCTGAAGCTGCAATCGTTCCTGTTGCTAACGGTGCTGAATAATTGTGTTTTAGCATCGTTGGTAGAGCAATAATTCCCATGGTACAAACTGTGGCTCCTACAACCCCTGTTGTTGCTGCTAACATTGCACCAACAATGACAACCGATAGTGCTAAACCACCATTTAATTTTCCACACAGTTTGCCCATTGTTTCCAATAAGTCTTCTGCGAGTCCTGAGCGATCAAATACCACGCCCATGAATACAAAGAGCGGAACGGCGAGTAAAGTGAAGTTGGTCATGATTCCCCATATACGTAAGGGGAGTGACAGGAAGTCATCGAACTCTAGAAAAATACTACCAAAGGCAAGTGCAACTGCGCCTAATGTAAATGCGACAGGATAGCCCAATAGCAACAAGAGCATTAAAGTCAGAAACATTAAAATAACCCAAATGGTCATGCTGCTTTATCCAATGCTATGAGCAATTTTTTTATACTTTCAGCAATACCTTGAAGAAGCAACAAAACGAAACCTAGCGGAATCATAGACTTTATTAACCAGCGTGCGGGTAAGCCACCCGGATCAGGTGACATTTCATTAGAGTGATAGGCTTGAGAAATAGATGGCCAAGTACTAATTATGATCAAAAGGCAAAAAGGTAAAAGAATGAATAGTGCGCCAAAAGCATCAATCCAGGCGCGATGTCGGTCATTTAAAAATTTACTGTGATAGAAAATATCAAGCCGAACATGTTCATCATGTTTTAATGTGTAGGCAGCACCAATTAGAAAAATAATTGAAAATAAATGCCATTCGAGTTCTTGAATACCAATAGAACCACTCTGAAATAGATAACGCATGAAAACATCGTAGCCAACGAGTAGAACAAGAAAAATAACCAACCAGGAAATACATTGACCTGTACGCTCGGTAAATTTATCAATTTTCGAACTGATATTTAATAATATTGCTTTCAAGAATTTTTACGTATGAGGTCTGATTTTTATCTGCGAAGTATAAACTAATGCAGTAGAAAAGCGCAGTGGGTTTGTGAGCACTTACGTGATACAAACTCCAATGAATTTGTACTGTAAATCGCTCTATAAATTCAAATTATGCACAGAAATATTCGTAAATTTATTTACTAAATTATAAATAGGTCGAATATCGCTAAAAGCTTTATGTTTCCGTGTAAGTTATTAATATTAATATAAATTATGTGTTTTTGTGATTTAAGTTTTGACAGATTTTTTAGGGATAATAGACAAAATGTGATGGTTTTTTCATGACTTATTAAGTAAATAATTGATCATTTTATTTCTTCTTTTATGACGTAAGCCACGATGTATTTTTACTTTCTGTTTCCAATGAGCAAAGGAACCCTCGCAACTA
>JBDNFW010000021.1:0-1660 GCA_041689615.1 Gammaproteobacteria bacterium
ATCTATCGAACGTAAAACAATATTTACACCTAACTTACCGCGTTTGAAATAAGGATAACTGCCAATACTGACTTCTTTGCAATCGTTTTGAATTTTAGTCATGCCTTCAGCTAATTTACTTTCAGTTAAGTTGGTACAAACACTCACGGTAAATACCGCCTACAGAATTATTAATTAGTGATGTACCTTCTAGGGTATCAATCATTTTTAAGCGAATTACCCTCACCTCTATTGACTCATTAAAAATGAATATTCGTATTTTGCGGTGATTATCACCCATATTCACCGCAATTTTTACTGTGAATATTGTTTTTGCGGTGAATAAACGCTATATTCGCCGCAAAAGATACGGTAATTATGACTTATATTCACGAGAAACCAAATTGGCCGAAGTTTAAATGGGATAGCGAAAAGCTTTCCTTAAAGCTTTCAGCCTTACGATATCGACAAGGGCAACTTCTTGGTCGAATGCAGGGGCTGGGTTTTGATCTTAGAACGGAAGCTAATCTGGATACGATTACCAACGATGTTGTTAAGTCCTCAGCTATTGAGGGAGAGACATTGAGTCCTGAAGAAGTTCGTTCTTCAATTGCACGACGTCTGGGTATAGAGACCGCAGGGTTAAAACCGGTTGGACGTGATGTTGAAGGTATTGTTGAGATGATGCTTGATGCAACACAGAAATACGATCAGGTACTCACTGACGAAAGATTATTTTCATGGCATGCAGCTTTGTTTCCGACTGGCCGCAGTGGCATGCACAAAATTGTTGTTGGTGCCTGGCGAAAAAAAGAAAACGGCCCTATGCAAGTTGTTTCTGGCGCAATAGGTAAAGAAAAAGTTCATTTTGAAGCACCTGATGCTGAACGACTTAAAGATGAAATGACGGAGTTTCTTGAATGGTTTAATAATAATCAGGATCAGGATCCGATCATAAAAGCGGCTATTGCCCATCTATGGTTTGTCACCATACATCCTTTCGAAGATGGGAATGGTCGTGTCGCTCGTGCTATTGCAGATATGTCATTGGCAAAAGCCGATGGTAGTAAAGAGCGTTTTTATAGTATGTCATTACAGATCGAGAAAGAGCGACAGTCCTATTATGACAATCTGGAACAACAGCAACGTAATGATCTTGATATCACTCTTTGGTTTGAATGGTTTTTGGATTGTCTCGACCGTGCCATAGAAAGCGCAGAAGAAGCACTCACGTCTGTTTTATATAAAGCAAAAGTTTGGGCGTTTGTTAACCGTAAACCTGTTAATGAAAGACAACAGAAAATCATCAATCTTATGTTGGGTGATTTTAAAGGGCATTTAAATACTTCAAAATATGCAAAGCTTGCAAAGTGTTCGGCAGACACTGCTCTACGCGATATTCGAGAGTTACTTGAGCGAAAGATCCTGATTCAAAATTCTGCTGGTGGTCGTAGTACCAGTTACCGTTTAGCAAACATAGAATAGTTTTATTTGAAAGCGCTAGACCAAGAACTTACATTAAAATCAATCAGGCAATGTTGTTTCTAAAACTTTGCCGCCAATTTCATTAATGAATGTTTCTATTAATTCAGTCTGCTTTAAAAGCAGTTCTTTATCTATCGAACGTAAAACAATATTTACACCTAACTTACCGCGTTTGAAATAAGGATAACTGCCAATA
>JBDNFW010000022.1:0-11488 GCA_041689615.1 Gammaproteobacteria bacterium
CATCGAACAAGTAAGACAACAGAGATCAACGAGTTTGAAGAAACTTATACAAGTCGTTGTTGATAAATTTGGCAAGGATTCTCAGAAGTATATTGATCTCCATACACACTTGATAAAAGGCGAGACGCGTAAAGAGATATCGGGATTAGCTATAAAAATTGAAGCTGATCTTGTAGTTATGGATACGGTAGTGCGTACGGGGATCCACGGTTTTATTATGGGTAACACGGCAGAGACAATACTTAATCAAATCGACTGTTCAGTTCTGGCAATCAAGCCACCTGGTTTTGAAACACCGATTACGTTAGAGGATTAAGTGTAGTTGCGAACTATTTTATCGTGTAATTAAATTATTTAGAATAGTCGGGTGCTTTTACAATGGAAGATAATAAACAATTAAATTTTGAGCACGAACCGGGACATGATCTTCATTTAGAACATGAAGATCCTACTATACGTTTTTTACACAGGATTATACGTGTAGCAGTAAAGATTCTTGCCATTCTTATGGTACTCGTGATCGTTTGGGGAATAGGCGATGTTGTTTATGTTCTTTATCAACGTCTCACGCAACCACCGTTCCTGCTTCTTCAAATTAATGACCTTCTTGCAACTTTTGGTGCATTTTTAGCTGTACTTATTGCAATCGAAATTTTTATCAACATAAGTATGTATCTTAGTACTAATGTCATTCCGGTTCGTTTGGTCATAGCAACTGCTCTTATGGCAATTGCTCGAAAAGTGATTATCTTTGATTTTGAACAGATAACTCCGCCTTATATTTATGGTACTGCCGCAGTCGTTTTAGCGTTGGGTATAACATATTGGCTGCTTACAAAAAAAACACAACAGCAAAATCATACAGATTGATCTTTTCTCTGCACTACAATAGTGACTAACAGTCATCAAATGATGTTTTTCTATTACATATAAATTAAGTAACTTGAAAAACACAATCGAATGTCACAAATAAATAAAGAAGGATTTTTTTCGTGAAGTAAAAATGCTATTTAGAGAAATATCAAGTTCACTCTCACGTAACTTCATAGAACTCCCGTTCGTTATTCAAATAATTAAATTTGAATAATAAGCTGGCAACACAATATTGCCAGACTAGTAGGTGGGATGGTTCATTACATTAGTATCTTTTGTGGCTTACTCACCAAATATAGCCAGATGAAACCTGCTGCACCCGCCAGCAGAGAGGCGGCAAGAATACCCGTCTTGGCAATCAGCAGTAAATCGTCCTGTCCCTCGAAACCAAGTTGGGCGACAAAGATAGACATGGTGAACCCGATCCCGGCCAATAGTGACACGCCTGCGATCTGCGTGAACCGAGTATCCTTTGGTAACTCCGCAATACCCAGTTTCAGCATCAGCCAACAAACCCCGGTGATACCAATGAACTTGCCCAATACCAATCCCAGTGACACACCTAACATAACAGGATGAGTCAAGGTTTCACCCAGAGAAGCAAATTCCATCGGGATGCCTGCATTGGCCAGGGCAAAGATCGGAATCACCATGTACGCTACCGGCATGTGCCAGATATGCTCCAGCCGCTGTAACGGAGCTTCAACACTGTGTACCCCATTTTCAAGAGTCTGCACCACAGCGCGTAATTTATCATTGGTCATGATGTTCATGCCGGGTGTGTGACTGTCATCAAAACGTTGCATCAGGTTTCTGACGTGTTCACTGAATAGTTCAGGTTTGTATTTGGGAACTGCCGGTACGGATAAAGCGCCCAGAATACCTGCCAAAGTAGCGTGTACACCGGATTGCAACATGGCATACCATAGAAACACTGCGACAATAAAATATGGCATGGTTTTGCGGATACCACTCAGATTGAACACCATTAGCAAAGCGAACAAACCGCCGACTGCTGCCAGAGGAACAAGAGCAATAGTGTCAGTGTAGAATATCGCTATCACCATTACCGCGCCTAGATCATCTACGATTGCCAATGCCACAAGAAATGTGAACAGGGCTTTGGGGACTCGACTCGCGAGTAAGGCCAGGGCGCCGATGGCGAAGGCGATATCGGTGGCCATGGGAATACCCCAGCCACGGGCAGCATCACCTTCTGGATTGATAACAAAATAGATTAATGCCGGTACCACCATGCCGCCAATCGCTGCCCCTATCGGCAGCGCAGCATTACGTAGTTTCGCTAGCTCGCCAACCAGTATTTCTCGTTTTAATTCCAGCCCGACGACGAAAAAAAATAGTGCCATCAGGCCATCATTGATCCAGTGGTGCAGGCTCATTTCCAGCGACCAGCTACCGATGTTGAGACCAACGAGGGTATGCACAATATGTTGGTAGGCGGAAACTAGCGGCCCGTTAGCCAGCAGCAAGGCTATGATCGCCGTAGCCATCAGCAGTAAACCACTAGTTGTCTCGCGGTGAATAAACTCTTCAAAAGGAGTGAGGATCTTGTCAAAACTCTTTTCCCAGGGAGCAACATATACGTCTGCTATTACTTTAGAGTCAAATTTTACTTTTTCATTTTCATTCATATTCGTTCATATTCATCCATTACTATTATTCTATAGGCAAACAGCGACTTAAAAGCTATTACACTATTGCATGGGTTCAGTTTAAGTTATTTTCTAAGGTGCTCTCTAGTTTTTATCGTAACAGTACATTAAACACTTCATTAAGGTGTCTTCCAGTCTAACACCTTACAAAGGTCGTCCATTTAATCGGTTCTTGTGCCTTTCTAGCTTTATTATTTCTGTCCTCATTAAAGTCGGTGCCTTTTGGAAATAATTGACATATCAGATCATTAATATTTTCATTGGTGCCACGTTCCCAATGACACTGTGGAAATGCAAAATAGATATACATCTCTTTCGTGAACAAGAGATGTTACGACATCACTGACCATCCCCGGTATCTGTCAGCGACGGTCATTTCAACCGACTCCGAGGTCGCCATCTCTTTCGCTGTTGTCGTAAATAACCTAACAACGACTTGCATTGACAACCCTGGGGTAATATATATCAAATACATATAGACTGTTTTAGCATACACGTCAGCATCTCTCATTCAGATAATCTAGCCATAAAAAATGGAATCGTTTTGAGGGGGCAGATCAATCTCATTAATCGTCGAGAAGAAAAATACACTAATTTATGAAGGTTCTCTGGGTTGTCTTACTTCTCCGTGTGGATTGAAACCAGTATCTCTTCGAGCGCGAATCCGGTCATACGATGAATCATTCGCCATAGGTAATAAAAGATCGCCAGCATCATGAGGATGGAGGGGATGGCGATTACCGGATAGCTGAGCAAGGTCAGCCGTCCGAGTTCTTCGTTGAAAGCAGCACTACCCGCAGGGCTGGTAACGATCCACTTGGCAAGACAGTAGTTCATTACCGCCGAAAAGAAAAAGGTGCCGCTCAGCAGATATGTGGCATTCAACAGGCGAGCTTCAAATGCAGCGGTATTACCAAGATCCTCGAGTTTCTGCTTAATCTTGCTGACATCCATAATGGCAGGGCTATAGAGCAGGGTTCTGATCAGCGGATAGCGGGTGCGCGTTGAGACCAACACCGCGATGCCGATCAGTCCGGGGATCGCCGCCTCTTTGACAGCCAGCCATTGCGGATCGAGCTGCAGCAGACCGATGCCGCCAGTCAGCAACACGCTTATCAAACCAAGCAGCGCAATAAAATTAAATGTTTTGTATTTGAATCGTTCGAATAGACCCCAGCCGAGAGGAAAAGCCAGTGCCAGAATCAGGGCAGTACTCGCTCCAAGGGCATCATCGTTACTGAGTTTCATCAGGATAATAGAGGGGATAACAATACTGGCCAGCAGGTCAATCATTGGGCGTGGCTTATGACCAGAAGAATTTTGTGTAGCCGTATTTGGGGTATTGATCATACTGTATCTCTGTCTCTGATTTGGAGTTTCTCAAGTACGTCGCCGATTGTCCATCGCTAATCCATCACCCTCTCGTATGACGCCATTCTTCCGGGAGGCGCATGTTATAAATCGGTACACCTTGCTCTAGTACTGTAATCAACTGCTCGTTATCCATATTCATAAGGTTGCTCGACGCAACCTGACATTGAGATCAGCAGCAGGAAAAGCGCAAAGAATCGAAAAACCTTGTTTGTTACTCTGTTACGGGTGGCTAATCGGTCGAGGCCTCATGGCAATTGGTTATCGCCAGACGGCAGAAGTGCCCCGTCTGGTGATTAACTTTGTTTTCGTAATTATTCGTTACCCTTCATGAAACCCAGTAGGTGTAGCAGGCTGGTGAATAGATTAAAAATCGATACGTACAGCGTGACGGTTGCCATGATGTAGTTGGTCTCACCGCCGTGAATAATGTTACTGGTCTCATATAGAATCAGGCCCGCCATGAGCAACACGAACATGGAAGACACTGCGAGGGATAACATAGGTATTTCGAATAGTATCGCACCGAGTCCGGCGAGGAAGGCTACCAGGATCCCTACCATTAGGAAGCCGCCCATGAAACTAAAATCCTTGCGGCTGATGAGAGTGTAGCCCGACAGACCAAGGAAAATAGCACCAGTCGCGCCCATGGCTGTCATTACTATCTGACCACCATCGGATAGGGCCAGATAAGAATTAATGATTGGTCCTAGTGTGTAACCCATGAAACCGGTCAAGGCAAAAACGAATACAAGTCCTAGGCTATGGTTACGAAATTTGGTGGTGGCGAAAAGTAAACCAAAGTAACCCACCAGTGTTAGTAACAAGCCAGGATGAGGCAGGTTTAATACCATCGAAATGCCTGCCATCATGGCACTGAACAAAAGAGTCATGGATAACAGCGTGTAGGTATTACGGATAACCTTATTGGTGACTAGAATGGCCGTTTGTTCGTGGGGCATCGTCTTTGTAACTGATGTGTTCATGATAGTTTTTTTCCTGTTGTGTTAATTTTGATTTCCATGTGATTCGATATTCATCTGAATATATATAATTTTACGTATTACTAAAGCCTCCTGACGGAGGCTTTAGTGCGAACTAAACTAATGTTATATACGATCTTCTTTCCTATTGCCTGCGTTTACACCACCAACAGTGAGTTTGCTGTAGTTTGGTCCTATGATGTCTGACCCTATGCCTATATGTAATAATTCAGGAATCTTTACAAATACGCCATTCTTCTCGCGATATTCAATAATTGCATCAGCTTGTTTTGCAGTAAGACCACTCAGTCCTTTTAGTAACGCATCCTTACTCGCTGTATTCAAGTTGACTTCATTAGCAAGCGCAGAGAGTGAAAATGCAGCAATGACTAACGCCAAACCCGTTTTCTTTAATGTATTCATTTAAACCTCCAAATATGTTCGTATAAATTCAATCTACTAAGTTCTTCTAAACAAACAAATGATTATTCATTGAAGGATTAGACGATTAGCAAACAGAAAGTTTATATTTGTTTAATGAATTAATATGATATATCTTATTAGTTATTCTAATAAATAAAAATATAGATCATGCATGATATTGATATAAATTTGTTACGAACATTTATTGTTTTGGCAGAAACATTAAGTTTTACGCGTACTGCTGAACGTGTTTATCGCTCACAATCTGCGGTGAGTATGCAGATTGGAAAACTCGAAGAGCTGTTAGGTTGTAAGTTGTTTCAACGAAATAAGCGTAATGTTCGGCTAACCGTTGAAGGAGAAAGGCTGCGTGGTTACGCCAGTCAGCTTACCAAACTATCAGATAATCTTGTGGATTGGTTTAATGAGCCAGACGTAGAGGGAGATATTAATTTTGGATCGCCGGAGGATTTTGCAACATTTTATTTACCAGAAATTCTTGCCGATTTCGTAAAAGCATATCCCCATGTGGCACTGAATGTAAATTGTGATCTAACTTTGACTTTGATTAAAGACTTTGAAAAGAAAAAATATGATTTAATTGTAATCAAGCAGGAGCCGCGGAAAATTCATCGCGACGCCATACCATTATGGAGAGAGCAATTGGTTTGGGTAGGTAGTGACCCTGCAGATCGGGACAAAACATTTAAGAAAACCATTAAAAAATATTGTGATAGTGGTGGTTCGTTACCACTGGTCTTATCACCGCTGCCATGTGTGTATCGAAAAGGCGCCATTGAAGCACTGGATAAAATCGGTATTGCATGGAAAGTTGTCTATACCAGTCCTAGTTTTGCTGGCGCTATTGCAGCTGTAAAGGCAGGTTTAGGATTTACAGTATTTCCTAGAAATATGGTGCCAGAGGTATTGATTCCTCTTGAACAAGCTCGTGGTTGGCCAAAGTTAAAGGATGCTGAAATATGTCTACTTGAAAAGACTAATCGTACACCAGCTATTGAATCGTTTGTGTCCTTTATCAGGGAACGAATTTCTTATAGTTAAGAAATAGTCCTGACAATAGATTAATTTTCAAAATAAATTTTAAACGCCTTTAGTGGAATTATGTAGAAGACAACTAGAAGAATAATTTAAAGTTCTGATAAGGTATGTTGATAGTATCTTATAAAAATGTACCAGACTTTTTGAGCTTTTATAATTTAAATTAATCACAATTTCTTATTTAGCCTGTCACCAATTAAAGAAATTAGTGCAACTTTTTTCAATAATTATTGTTATTAATCAAGTTAATGTTTAATCCAGTTAGGATAATATAAATAAATGGACACACTACTTTTAAGACATTGGCATCATCTACCACGTGATGAAATAGCTACGCTGTTAGAGTCTGATGCTAACAAGGGGCTTGATACATTCGAGGTTGCTCATCGGCAGTCACATTTTGGATCTAACCGCCTTACAACAAAAAAAGGTAAAAATCCTTTTGTTATGTTTCTGTTGCAGTTTAATCAACCTCTTGTCTATATCCTTCTGGGTGCTTCAGCAATTACTTTTGTATTACGCGAATGGGTAGATAGCGGAGTTATCTTTGGCGTTGTTCTGGTCAATGCAGTGATTGGTTTTATTCAGGAGTCCAAGGCATTAAAAGCAATTGAAGCATTGGCGCGTTCTATGGAAGGTACGTCTATTGTTGTACGTGCAGGAAAAAAAGAAAAGATTCTTGCCTTCAGTCTGGTGCCGGGTGATCTGGTGTTATTGCAGTCGGGTGATAAGGTGCCTGCCGATCTAAGATTGTTACGTTCCCGCGAATTACAAATTGATGAATCCGCTTTAACAGGTGAATCCGTTCCAGTACAAAAACAAGCAGAACACCTGAAGCAGGAAACCTTGTTGGCTGAACGCAGTAACATGGCGTATTCGTCAACTCTGATAACTTATGGTACCGCTGCGGGTTTAGTTGTTGCAACAGGAGATCACACAGAGATAGGTCGTATCAATGCCTTGATAGCGAGCGCTGCTGTATTAGCAACTCCACTAACCCAAAAGATTACTCATTTCAGCAAAATATTACTTTGGGTCATTTTGGCATTGGCCGGACTGACATTTATAGCGGGCTGGCTACATGGTGAACTGTTACTGAACTCCTTCATGGCGGCGGTGGCGTTGGCCGTTGGTGCTATACCGGAAGGTTTACCTGCAGCAATGACGATTATGCTGGCAATAGGTGTCGGTAAGATGGCACGTCGTCATGCCATTATACGTAAGATGCCCGCTGTTGAGACTTTGGGTAGTACTACAGTTATTTGCTCTGATAAAACCGGCACCTTAACTAAAAATCAAATGACTGTGTCACAGGTTTTTTCCGGTGATCAATGTTTTGACATAACGGGTTTGGGTTATGAGCCGAAGGGTGAAATACAATTTAATAATTCTGCCATCGATCCAATTACTTACCCCGCTTTGATGGAATGTTTAAAAGCTGGATTACTTTGTAATGATTCACGTTTGATTTCTAAAAACGATCAATGGAGTATTGAAGGTGACCCGACAGAGGCTGCGTTGATCTCCTCAGCAGTTAAGGCAAGTCTTGTTATCGAAACAATGGAGCAGGATATACCACGTATCGATACGTTGGGCTTTGAGTCTCAGCATCAATACATGGCTACTTTACATACCGTAGTATCTGATTCAACACAGGTCATTTATTTAAAAGGGTCTGTCGAAAGTGTATTAGCACGTTGTCAGGATAAGTATGATGTAAATTTAGTATCAGTGCCGTTAGATAAAGAACAGATCCATAAGCAAGTGGAATTAATGGCAGCAAAAGGTCTACGGGTATTGGCCTTTGCTAGAAAAGTACCGACAAGTCATATTCAATCAGTCAACCATAGCGATGTTCAGGAAGGGATGAGCTTTCTAGGTTTGCAAGCTATGATGGACCCACCACGTGAGGAAGCTATCAGTGCGGTTCGTGCATGTCAGCGCGCAGGCATCCAGGTTAAGATGATTACAGGTGACCATGTTTCCACAGCCGCAGCGATAGCGCGCCAAATCGGTCTTAGTGGTAGTCAGGAAAATGAATCTGAACGTTTTGCAATTAACGGACATACACTTTCTCAATTGTCTGATCATGAGTTAATTGATGTTGCCCAGTCTGCCACAGTGTTTGCACGTGTAACACCCGAACAAAAGTTACGTCTGGTCGAAGCCCTACAAGCTAAAGGTCATATTGTGGCGATGACAGGTGATGGTGTTAATGATGCGCCTGCGCTTAAACAAGCCAATATTGGTGTGGCTATGGGAGTAGGTGGAACTGAGGTCGCAAAAGAAGCGGCAGACATGATACTGACCGATGATAACTTTGCGACTATTGAAGCGGCCGTTGAAGAAGGGAGGACAGTGTTTGATAATCTGGTTAAATTTATTACCTGGACATTACCAACAAATGTCGGTGAAGGATTAGTTATATTAGTGGCAGTGTTTTTTGGTCTGACATTACCTATTACACCAGTACAGATTCTTTGGATTAATATGACGACAGCCCTTTTACTCGGAATGATGTTGGCATTTGAAGGTAAAGAACCAGGAATCATGGAACGTCCACCTCGACAGCCGGAAACACCTGTCCTGACAAAAGAACTGGGTATTCGTATCGGGCTTGTCAGTCTGATGTTATCAGCAGGTGCATTTGGTCTTTTTGAGTGGGCAATGCTAGAAGGTAAAGGCTTGGATACTGCACGTACACTTGCCGTTAATATGTTTGTCTTTGGCGAATTGTTCTACCTCTTCAATTGTCGTTCTTTGCGTTATTCAATGTTTAAGCTTGGGTTCTTTTCTAATCATTGGTTACTTTTTGGCGTCATTCTTATGATCCTGTTTCAACTATTTTTTACCTATTCTTCAATTATGAATAAATTGTTTGGAACGACACCACTCGAATTTGTCGAATGGATAATGATTTTAACGGGAGGTTTAATTATTCATGGTGTGGTTGGTATTGAGAAATGGCTACATCGGCATATTGAAAATATTCAAGCTGTTTAAATAACTATGTTCCCAGACATATTCACAGAAATGGCAGTCTTGTTATTATTGGCTGCTGCTATTTCCGCATTAGGCGTTCGTTTGCGTCAACCTTTGATTGTGGCTTTCATTGCGGTCGGTATTCTTGTTGGACCGTCAGTACTTGGTTGGGTAAGTGCAAATGACCAGATCGATTTATTAGCTAAACTCGGAATAACACTCTTATTGTTTGTTGTAGGTCTTAAACTTGATCTGCATATCATTCGTACTATGGGGCCAGTTGCATTGGCAACCGGTCTTGGTCAAGTAGCATTTACTAGTATTATTGGTTACTTTATTGGTCTGGCTTTGGGTATGACACCCATTGCTGCATTATATGTCGCCGTTGCCTTAACATTTTCCAGTACTATTATTATTGTCAAACTTCTTTCCGATAAGCGTGAAGTAGATACCTTACATGGTCGCATCGCTCTGGGTTTCCTGATAGTACAGGATTTGGTTGTGATTCTGGTGATGATTGGTCTAAATGCCTTTGCGAGCGGCAGTGGTAGTTCTGCCGCTTATGAAACTCTCAATGTGCTTGTGAAAGGAATAGTTTTTTTGGTTAGTGTTGGATTGGTAATGCGTTTTATTTTTCCATCACTATTACAATTGCTTTCGCGTTCGCAGGAATTACTAATGTTATTTGGCATTGCCTGGGCCGTTGCCTTGGCCGCACTTGGTGCAATGTTAGGTTTCAGTAAAGAAGTAGGTGCTTTTGTTGCCGGAGTTTCATTGGCCTCGACCCCATATCGTGATGTGTTAGGAGGACGTCTGGTTAGTTTACGCGACTTTCTGTTGTTGTTCTTTTTTCTTGATTTAGGTGCACGACTCGATATTAGTTTATTAGGCGGTCAGATTCTGGATGCAATCATACTTTCTGTATTTGTACTTATAGGGAACCCGTTGATTGTTATGATTATCATGGGCGCACTTGGATATACCAAACGTACCGGGTTTTTAGCCGGGCTTACAGTCGCGCAGATTAGTGAGTTTTCATTGATACTAGGTGCATTGGGTTTAAGTCTGGGACATATCAATGCCGAAATTATGGGGCTGATTACATTGGTCGGACTGATTACCATCAGTGTATCGACATACATGATTCTTTATTCTCATTCGTTATATAAATGGTTGTCACCCTGGTTAGATATATTTGAACGTCATCAAGTCTATAGAGAGACAGATTTAAATAGTGTTACTGAAGATACAACAACGCAGGTTATTCTCTTTGGAATGGGGCGCTATGGGAGAGGGATTGCGCAAGCATTGCGTGCACGTGGTTGTCGAGTTTTGAGTGTGGATTACAATCCTGAATTGGTACGGTCGGGTGACTTCATGGGATACCCAGTACTTTATGGTGATGCTGAAGCCCCTGAATTCATTACATCGCTGCCATTAGCCAATACCCAATGGGTTGTGAGTACGCCACGTGAGCTTCATGTTAATAAATCCCTGATCCATGCTTTGCGTAATAACGGCTATGCAGGTCGAATTGCCGTTACTGCACACAGTTTCGCTGATATTAAAAAGCTGGAACAAGCAGGTGCTGATTTAATATTGGAGCCTTTTTCAGATGCAGCTCAGGATGCTGCTGATCGAATTATACTTTCAAGTACAAAGTAATGGGAAAACCTTTTCTTAAAGTTTTATTATAGAGACAAGAAGGCTAGGGAGTTGTGAATGATATGAAACGATTCAAAGATATCCTTTGTGTGGTGGAACCCGAAGAAGCCTGCGAAGCTGTAATGGAGCGCGCAGTTTCTCTGGCAGAAAACAATCAAGCTAAATTAACCGTTGTTGATGTTGTTGAACGCATTTCAATTGAGGCCTCAAAAATTGAAGGGGCGCCCAGTTCAGCTGATTTACAGGCAGCAATGATTAATACGTATGCGAAGAGTCTGGAAGACTTGGTTGAGCCATATCGTAAACGGGTTGAGATTAAAACCAAAGTGTTAACGGGCGTTCCTTTCCTGGTGATTATTCGGGAAGTATTGCGTAGTGGACACGACCTTTTGATGAAACTTCCTGAAAGGTGTGATTGGTTGGATCGTTTATTTAGTAGTGATGACATGCATTTGTTTC
>JBDNFW010000023.1:0-10619 GCA_041689615.1 Gammaproteobacteria bacterium
AGTAGAAGGTATCGTTGCCGGGATATCACAAGCAGCAAGAAATAAAGGAAACCTTATTCTTGGCGAAGCCGCAGAAAACGCAGTAAATGTAGAATGGAAATCAGAGTACGGAAAGCCAATTCCCATAGTGGGACTGTCCTCCGACGATTTCGTACGTTTCGTACAGGACAGCGACGAAAGCATCCGGGCAGGCAAAAGAAGCTCCGTGGACGGTATTGCGAATAAAGTGGGCATCAAGGGCAAAGACCTTGGCAAAGGTGCCAAAGGTATTTTTGATCAGGCAATGGAAACGGTAAGGAAAGTGTTCGTCGGTGAAGAGGAAAACGAGGAAGGCGATATCAACCAGGCCGAAGCAGAAGAGTCGGTGGGCGAGGACGAACTAGAGAATGAAGATACATCCGAAGATGCAGAAGCCAATAACAGTAAAGACGATAGTACCGACGATAGCGACAATACCACAGGTAAAAAAGAAGAACCTACTGGAAAGGAACCTAAGAAAAAACAGGCCCCGCCAAAAAAGAAGACGGGAGAACCTTTAACAAATGAAGAAGGGGATGAATTCGTCGACCTTGAGGAATCCGTAAAATCAAGGAAGGCCATAATGGAGCGTAACAGATCCGAAATGGTGAAAATATCCGAAAAACTTAAAGACCCTAATTTAAAACCGGAACAGGTAGCCGCACTTGAAAAAGGGTTGCAGGACAGGGCAAAAGGCAATGAGGCCGCAAAAAGCTTTTTAGAGATTGCCGAGCCCAGACTTCAAGAACTTAAAAACAAAGCCGAGAACGCGGGAGAACCCGCAAAAGACAAAAACTTGGATCCCCTTGCCGGTAATACGGTAAGTAAAGCGAGGTTGACCGAAGGTGGCATACACCCGAACGTAGCCAATAAGATTGCCCGAAAGATAGCCAATACAGTCAATCAAGCCGTCGATAAAGCTAAACTGACAGCCAAAGAGAAAAAACTGTACGACAAATTCAATGACACTATAGACAGCCTAATTGAAAAGGCATCGGACAAGGGGAAACAGTTTTCGGATTTCGTAAGGAGCGACGATTTCGACAAGAAAATGAGCGAGAAAAAAAACAGCGCTCTGGACAGCTTTGACAATGCCGTAGAAGGTACAAAAAAAGCATATGACGCATTAAAAAAGTCAAAAGCGGGAAAGGACCTTCTAGAGGCAATCTCAAAAACGAACAAACTTTTCAAAAAGACCACCGACGATATCATAGACCGTGAGTCCCGTAACCTTGACGAAACACTAGAAGAATCGGAAAACATCGACAACTCGCAAACCGATATTGAAACGGCGGACAATCCTACAATCATAGACAACGAAGCATTGGATAGCTTGGAATCGAGCCCCGACCCTATGGACTTTGTCTCCGTTATAGGACCGTTATATCACGGACCTACCGAAGTGAACATAATGGTGGGCGTCAACGAAAGGATGAAGGTCGTTTTTCCCAACATGAGCGAAAGACCAAGGATAATCGTCTTGGAAAATTTAAGACAGGCCTTGGGAATACAAGGTGTTGGGTATGCTATTGCTGGTGTCGTTTACGTACAGCGAGACAGATGGGACCAAGGGGAGACCTACATGCATGAAATGATGCACGTATTCTATAATTTTGCAAAAAACGAACCGAGTACTCTGGCAATAATAAAGAAAGCTCTCCAGAACCAAAAACTTTTGGAGAAAGTATTGAGAAGATATCCAGATCAAATAAAGTACAATTATAAGGACCCCGATACCGGTGAGGAACTTACGAACCAAGTATTGCATCCCGAACATTACAATAAAAGTGCCAAAGAACTAAAAGAACTGGGCGTAGAAATGATGCCCATATCAGATCAGGAAGTTATATTGGAAGAAATGTTCGCGGCCTATATGCAAGGCCCCATGAGCGAAAAGTACAATGCCTTCTTTGCGCCCAGGAACGAATTTGACAGACAGAGGTCAGGGGCAAAATGGTGGAACAGCCTTAAGGACAAAGTGGACGCCGCCGAAATGGAAGCGGACAACCAAGAACTATTAAGAGATCTTAACGACCAGAGAAAAAACGTTACCGGTTCCGTTTCCAAGGCTCAAAGAGGTGCTTCAAATAATACTACAGTTAGTAAATCTGAACTTGATAAAATAAAAACTTTACCTTTTATAGAAAGAATACCTGCTCTTATTAAAATGGGCATAATATCTTCAACTACTACGTATAATTTAGGTAAAAGGTTCCCTATTATTGTAAATATTGCAGGGGTAAAAGTAGCTTTTTACAGAAGTTCAGAAGGAACAGGTGGTAAAGAAAAAGGAAAGTGGACACCTATGTTTGGTTTTGGAGTTTCTAAAGGTAATCCTTGGTTAATAAAAGGAGATATAAACACCTTAAATAAAAATTATAATAGCGAAGCTATTAAAGAGTACGCAGATATTTTAAATAGTACTTTAAATTGGAATCATGAACTAGATAGAGGAACTGTAAAAAATCATCCTTTTTTCAATGTATTAAAATTGGCAAAAAATGAACAAGCTTTTAACAAAGAGTTATATAATGTAGAAGATTTAGGTATTGTTAATCATGAAAGTGATGTAATTGGGTATGTAAATAATAAAATAGAAGAAATAAATACTAGTTACCAAGCTCAAAAAGGTGCTTCAAATAATACTACAGAAAATCAAACTGAACTTGATAAAATTAATGCGGACAACCAAGAACTATTAAGGGACATTAACGACGGAAAGCCTATCACCACGAACAACATGAGGGACTATGTGGTCCAAAAGTTCAAGGGTGCGGTAGGTAGGATATCAAGTTCCGAAATAGGCTTTGAGCAAAGGACGGAAGATTACCAAGCCATACAGCGTGACGCTAAAATGGAGATCATCAAGGAACTTGACGATCAGATAGAAAACTTTACAGGTTCGGTTTTCAAGACACAAAGGGAGATATGGGAAAATACCAATATCGACGAGCTTTCGGATACCGAACTTACCGAAGAGGTATCGGAAGGGTACGACAATCCCGTGCTAAGCATATTGGACAAAACCTTTCAGGCAAAGGCCGGTGAGGCGACGAAAATATTGAACCAGTTCATCAAGGACTATAACAAGGCGGTACGCCTACGTTCGCTCCATGGAATAAAATCCCCACAGTTCGATAGGAGGGACTTTAAATATAGGATATTCGAGTTCGCAAGGTATTCGCCCGATACGCCCACTTTTATAAAACTTATAGAGGAAAGCAACGATCCGGCGATAATAGCGTTCAACGAGTTCTTGAAGATAAACGCCGTTAAAACAGACGTTGACGGAAACGCCGTATCACAGGACAAGATAATCCTTAACGGTATCAGGACGGTAATGGGCAACTTCAAAATGGTACAGGCCATGCACAGCACGTTGGTAGAAGTGAAAGGTGAACTGCAACTGCAAAGCAACATGTCCCTTTCCTCAACGGAAAACGCAAAGGTCCAGACCATGATGAACCAAATGCAGAAAGCAAGGGACCACTTCTTTGACGGCACCCAACATCCAGCGGGAAATGACTTCAAAGAGTTCAGGGCCGCCCTTGAACGTATCAGGAACAATGACAACTTCGACAATATCGAAGATTATGTATTCGCTTGGAAATTCATCTCCAACGGTGGCCAGATAAAACTTTCGGAAATATTGAACCATGGCTATATGAACTACAAAGGCGTAGCATATAGCCCTATTACACTGTTGAAAAACTTTGTGGACAATCGCAGGCACACGGACAATGAGACCTTTATCGACAAAAAAACCAAAAAGAAAAGGTACAGCACCACCCCCAAACCATATTCCTTCCTTCCGTTGGTGAAGATACTTGCCTCTACGAACAGGGCCTTTACACAGGACAGTCTGGTACAGAACGCCAAGAACAATTCGGTTCCCGTACGTATAACGAACAACAACATGAGCAAGGAGCTCGATCAGATAAACGACTTCCTCAAACCTAACCGTAACGGCAGTTATCCGACCCTTGACGCCTTTAAAAAGAAGTTCGGGCACATTGGTATCAGAAAGAACAGTAAGGCCTCTACGGGCAATCAGTGGCTTAATTTCTACTATGACCAAGTGGTCAATAAAGATCAGATACCCGATATGATATACTATACGGGAATCGACGACCGTGTAAGCAACCAAGGGAAGACCTATGACGAATCGACCGCCTACGAGCAGTCCTTCGAGGACATGATGTTCTTTAACCAGGCAAAGGGAAAACTTACCTATCTACAGAATATGGGCGTCCTAGGGGACAGCCCAAGGAAGTTCTATATACCAGCAAAAAAAATGGTATATGCACAGAACTTCGACAAGAACGGAAAGATTGACCGTAATAGTAGGTCGGTACGTGCGGCCTTTGACATATACCTCAATACGGACGAGGGCTATGACAGGAACGAAAAGGACAAGAACGTCCTTTTCAATGAATTCGCGGACGCATTGGAGGCCGGTTTTGAAAGGGAAATCGATTTCGTTAACAATAACGGCCCACAGCTCGCTAAAATAAAACAGCTACAGGAATACTTTACTACTGATGGAAAATTAAACAGTGCGGGTAAAAGAATGGTAAAGGAGTACGCTCTTAGTAACGCTTTGAACGGTTATTTCATGACCGAGGTGTTCGCACCGAACATTACATCTTCCAATGTGGACAAGAGACTGAAGAACTCTTCATCCCCAGTTTATTCGGTAAACAAGAACCTTAAGTTCGAAATGGTCGCCTATAAGGACGAATCCGACAGTCTTAACAACTTGGCTACCGACGGTGGTATGTATATTTTAGAGAAGCATGCCAAAAAATGGCAAGCGGCAGGATTGGGCGTTATGGACCTAAACAACGGTTTCAAGTTCCTTAACTTTAGTATAGAGAAGGACAACCCCACTTTCAAGGGCAAGACGATATTGCTTAAAGGGTACACTACTGTTTTAACGGAAAACGAAATAAAAAAGAACCCCAAGCTAAGGGGAATAGCTAATCTTTTGGAGGCACAGGACAAGGCCTATGAGGAATCCTTTGCAAAGCAGTATGGTGGTGGCGTACCGACCAATACGTTCAGTGACGGCCTCCCCAATAGCTTTCCCATAGCGATACCGCAGTCGTCCATAAAGAGCGACAGTGCTTTGTCCAGTAGCGAGAACCAAGAGCTTTCAAGCCTTTCAGAGATGAATACGCCCGAGGGCATGGAAAAGGCAAAGGCCTACCAGAAAAAGACCTTCTATAAGAAGGACGGTAGTTTCATAGGGCTTTCCGGATATAACTTTGGCCCACAACAGGTAATGGACAAGCAGACCTATTCGGTAACGCTGCCCGTACAGCAGTTGAACTCTTTGATGGTGTATGCGGGCAGGAACCCCGAAGCATTGAAAAGGGCACAGGCCATACAGGAGATCTATAGCGCCGAAATGACCAAGAACCTCAACAATATCATCAAGAAGATAAAAAGCGATGGCGGTGTCGAGGGATACAAGGACTTCCTTATGAGCAACCTTGACCTTGATGCCATGGACCCGGTACAGGCATTGGTAATCAAAAAGTACGGCATTGCCCATCTTAGGGCACATCAGGTCGTTATCAATACCCTTGCCAACAAATTAAAGATAGCTGGAAACAAACTTAATCTCCCTGGATCTTATTCCCACCAAAAATCGGATTGGGGATATGAACTGCCAGAAGGAGTACATGTAAACGGTAGCAATACGTTGCAGTCCTACGGCGACAATGCGGACGGTACCACAAGACCGGCAGAGATAATTTTGCCCAATCATTTGGAGAACAGCCAAGAGAACGGCAAAATAAACAAAAGAAAGTATTTTACGCTCAACAATCCCGAGCTTAAGCTCAAGACCGATCAGACCCTTCAATATTTTGGGGACCTTGCCATAGAGCACGCCAAGGCCACGGGCAAGGACGTCAACAAGGATATAGAGATAGCCTATGACAAAAAAGGAAAGCAGATAGGTTTCTACGTCAAGGGAGATACGGTGCTTGCCACAAGGGTACCGTCCAACGGACCCAACTTTACGGGCGTGTTCGAGGTCGTCGATTTTGGGGCGACCGAAGGGAACCAGGTACAGGTACCAGCAGAATTCAGTGCCATAATAGGGGCCGACCTTGACGGTGATGCCCTTTTTATCCAGACCAAGGGCAAGAACGCCAACCTTAACAAGGCGCTCGACGAAATGGCGAAGTTATGGATGTCCAAAGAAATGCGTACGGCCATAACCAACCGCATGGAGACCAAAAAGGATGCGGACGCATTGCTCAAGAAAATAGAAAAAAGGTTCCCGCCCACAACCAAAGCGGACAGGGTAATACAGTTTACCCCGGAGGCACGACGCAACTCGTACCAGAATTCAATGATAGCGTCAAGGAACATAGGTACGGTATTCAACCTTCACAGGGTGTCCAATACCTTGGCGGCGTTCGATACCAGGATCAACAAGCCTATTTCAGTAGACGGTGGCCTTGCCTTTGATTCCTTTATGGACACTTCTGCAGGTACCGATAGTAGGAACCATCAGTCCGCCCTATTGGCGAACATCATACTGGACAACCTTAAACTTGGAGGCCTGGTCGATAAAATGAACCTTAACGAGCATACCGTAAGTGCTTTTGCGCTATTGGTAAACCTTGGTGTTCCCATAGAGAGCGTAGCCACGATAATGAACGCCCCGATGGTAAAGGAGTACGTTAAAATGCTCAACGAGAACAATTCCGCATATCACGGATACACCAAGAAAGCGGACATGCTAAAGACCCTTGCGGGCAAGCCCGTAACGAATCCCGACGGTACCAAGGTACAGTACGATGCCAAGGCCGGTAATTCGGTGACAACGGACGTCAACGCCAAGTTCTATAGTGCCGCCAACCAGTCCGCTATCATCAATATATTACAGGACATGGACATCCTTAACGGCGAGGTGCAGAACATAAGCAAGATAATGGCGGGCCACAAGGGTATCGAAACGAATCCCCATTTGCTGGAAAAATACATTAACGATTTCAATACGATAATGAACAACGAAAAGGAGTACCCCAACGGTGGGCTCCAGATGTTGAACGTAAACCCTGCAATGCGGAACAATCCGGATATCGCCAGATATAAGAATACGGCGGAGGTAACGCTTAACGAAACAAAGAAACTTGATTACGTGTACCGTCCAGTGGTCACGGAACTGTTCAAGGAACTTGGCGAACGTACTTCTACCGAAGGACTTACCAATAACCAGATAAAAAAGTACAGCATTACGGTACAGCAATGGCTCAACAGTAGGTTGTTGGGCAGTAATACCCTTTCGGAAGAATACTTTGAGAACCTTGTGGACCTAAAAAGTGATACCAGTGTATTCTCAAAGCTACAGGACCATATAGCCAAGCTTTCGAGCGAAGGGAGATTGGCCGAAAATATGTTGCTTACCCAAGCGCTGAACATAGTGATAAGCCCTAACACCCAACAGATAAGCATGAACAAATCGTTCTTTGACGATTCCGTTACCGATCCGGAGTTCCGCAGGGTAAGTAGGGAGTTCATGAGCTTGCCATCGGACCTTCAAAGGGACCTTTTCAACTACGACCTTTTAAGGAACCGTTGGGACGGAACCTATAGCATACTTCCAATAATGGGAGAGGAATATAATGGCGAGCTTATGCAGCGCCAGAAAGAAGATTTCCTTTCACAGGAAACAAAGGAGTACCCCAAAAGAACGATACAGAAATTGGAAGAGCTTATCATGGCCAAGGATTTCAAGGGCAAAAGGAACAATTTCAAATCGATAAAGATGCCCTCAAAAGCATTAGGGACCGAAGCACAGAGAAAAGCCTTTGTTACCCAGATGCAGAACAACCCTATGTTCGCCGAAAAAATGAAGAACAACAAACCGTTCTATTTCATAAACAACCAAATAGGCGAGGACAAGCAAACGGGCAAAAGAACCGTTACCCCCATGCTTATGAGGTTCAACGGCGTAAAGAACCATAGCCGCTCCCAGGACGCAAGAACAAGGTTGAACGATAATGCCAATGAGGCCTTTGCATCGAACGCATACCAAGAAATAGACACGTCTGGAGACCTTGACACTAAGTTGATCACCATAAAGGACGACAACTTCAAAGGGTTTACGCCCGGTAAAAAAAAAGCAAAGTCGCCAGTAATGGCACCGGACAATAGTCAGGGACGCCAACAAGTAGAGGAATTCTGGAGGTACGACAGCAAGGCCGAACTTTCCCAACCCGAATTTGAACGGGCCATGGAATACGGTGCGCACGTTTCCCCTACCCAAAAAGCTATACGCTATGCGGAATACCAGAAATCCAAAAAAGAGGCCAACCTTGATTACGAAGAGAATTTCGAGGGACTGGACCTTTCCGAAAAAAGTGATGAATGGCTGGACAAGCAATATAATAAGTACGGCCAGATGCACGCCTATGCCTACGGTATAATAACCAAGCCCATAGTAGAGGAGTACGCTCTAAGGGCAGAGGCCGAACAGACCAAGAGGACGGGCAAGATAATGGACGGCAAGGATATCAGCGCCATGGACGTACTGTTCCTTGCCGACAACGTTCCAAGCAACCATCCTGCCGCACAGGCGGTCGTACGCAAGATGCAAGCGGAGCACAAAAGGTTCATGGAGGAAAAGAAAAAGTACGCCGAGCGAATCAATAAAGCGACGGATAACCTTTATCAGGAGAAATTCGGTTTCAATATCAAGAACAAATCACCTTGGAACCTTATAAAAAGACTTTATTACACGTTCCTTTATAGCCGCAAAAACCTTTACGACAACCTTTACGGCAACATAGTGGAACGCGAAACGACTATGGTTAAAGGAAAGCCGGTAGAAAACTTCAAACTGAAGACCGAGGCCCAAATAGAATCCATGAAGGCCAACGGAACCATTTCCACGGCCGAATACGATTTCTATAAAATGTTCAGGAACGTTACAGGAGAGCTAGCGCCCTATTCCAGCAACAAAGGGAAACTTCGACAGAACTATATCCCACATGTGAACATGAGCCTTTTTGAGTCCTTTGCGAACAGGGGGATTTTAGGATTGCTTTCCAATAGCCGTAGTACGGACGAAAAGGTATCCGACGTAAAAATGTACATGAAGAACCCTATAAACGGGCAAAAGGAACTTTGGAAATTTTCCGATGTCAAGAACCATTATAAGGCAATGGCCGTAAAACAGGGAAATAGCCTATCGACCATAGTGGAGTACGTAAAAATGAAAAGAAAGGCCAAGGGCCTATTGAAGGAACACAAAAACGAGGACGGCAGCGAGCTGTTGCACGATGCACAGGCAATGGACAGCGCATTGGACTTTGGATTAATGAACAGGTTCAGCCACAGTAGGAGCGTATCGGCACGGGAAATGCCGTCAATGGATCTTAACCATGCGCTTATGATGTATACCCATGGTACGTTGTTCACCAATGGCAATAAAAATTTCCAAGGATTTAAAAAATTACAGGGACTGCTCGATGGAGTAATAGCCCTTAACGAAAAAAATAACCTTGGTAATATAAACAAGTATTTAAAAATAAATTGGAAGGATGCTTACCTGAAGGGAAAGAAACAGGAACTGTTTGGTAAGCCTATTGATAGTGTAATAGATTTCATGACTAAAATGAACCTATTCTATCAGCTCGGAGGAAAAGTGAGCTATGTTGTTGGGAATGTAATCGCGGGAAAGTATCATAATATTAAAAATGAAGGTGGGAAATCATGGGCAACGGGTGAGAAGAGATTTTGGGGCCTTGATAGTATCAGGAACCCTCTTGACATACCTAAACGTATGAAACGCGCCCAGCGTATTTTGAAGAATTTGAATTTTATGGATATCAACATTTACGACAATGTATCTTTCCAGAGCGCCAACCGCCTTGATAATTTCTTTGGGGATATAGCGCTTATGCCAATGGCCTGGTCCGAGAAGTGGATCCAGTCCGTACAGTTCCTAGGTCTTATGACCGAGGAAGAAATGGCAATGTTCGATGATAACGGTGATTATATCGCAGGTGCGGCAATAACCGCCGAACGTGTTGTGGAGCTTGAGAACGAGGTCCGCAAGTCACAGGGCAAGGGCTATCAGATGATAGACCAAAGGGGGATACAGCAGTACAGCCTTGGCCGTATGTTCATGCAGTTCTCCAGGTTCATCCCTACCATGTTTTATGACAAGTTTGCCAAGGCCGACATAGATATCTATGGAAAAAAGAACATTGGCTCGTTCCGGGCCTTATATGACACTGTTATGAAGGTCCAATCGTTACATCCGAAGGACTATATCAAGTATATGGAGGGAATCAAGAAAACGGACCCGAAACTTTATAAAGGCGTCCAATCCGGACTTAGGGGCTTGGCAATGAGCTCCATGATAGGTGCTTTTGCCATCGGTAACGATAGCAAGCTCGCCGACGCCGCATTTTGGGATGCGAACTATTATGCGGACTTTGATAAGCTGGAGTATAAGCTTATACCGTCGGCGGCCCGTACTACCGGTAATCTAGTAGATTCTTTATTTAATTAGACCACAAACATTAAAACGTAGGTTTTCTAATCTTATTTGAATGTCTATTAATTGGTTCAAT
>JBDNFW010000024.1:0-15197 GCA_041689615.1 Gammaproteobacteria bacterium
ATGACAAAAGGAATGTTGATGAAGCTTGTCTATACTTTTGAAGAGCTCAGGAATATAGACACAGGATTGCCGATAAGTTTGTGGAAAAAAGTGGACAATACGTATTACTACGTAATGAACTACAATGACCGCGGCGTAGGTGGTAATCTAGAGGACATGAGAGAGATTGCCAAGGAACGTAACATCGTTATCGATGATTAAGGTACACTTGGGAATAAAAAGGGCATCGGGCAGGTATGACAGCCTGCCCTATGGCTTTGAAACAAAACGGGACTTTGAAGAGTTCCAAGATAAATTAATAGCCAAAGGCGATAAGCTGATAGGCATAAAAACGATTAAATATGGGATGGTACTAGAGCTTAGGGACGTTGCCATGCTTTACAAATGTAACGTGTGGCATACACAGGAAAGTAGAGAATTGTTGGCGGTGTGCCACAACGTAAATACATGTATCGGTTTGGCGAATGAAAAGGCCATTACCGAAGGAAACGTTCTTGATAAGGAATGTATATATCAGTTGGAGTCTATGTTACAGACCCAATCGTACAATGGTGATGGAGAATTTATCATTGTTAAGGAACCTTTAAATAAGTTATTATGAGTAAATTAAAGATTATAAAATTCAAGGATTGGGAATGCTCCGTGCATTTCAGGACATATGGAAACGGCAGGACCGCAATAGAATTGTTAATAGCTGAGAACGACCTTGAGAACGAAGATTTAAAAGGTGAACCTGTAGCGGTAGCAACGGTCAACTGTCCCGAATTCCCTTTGGGAACGAACCAAATCCTTATCAAGGACTGGAGCGAAAACGAAGGGATGTTACAATTATTGATCGACGAAAAGATAGTCAAGTATCTTAATTATGACCATCCTACGGGATACGTCAAGGCTAACTTGTGCGAGCTTTTGCCAAAAATAAAAGTTGAAGAATGAAAGACTCCTTCTCTCCTTTTAATGCTTACGGCTATATGTAGTGCCGCCCTTGAATAAATAATTACACTAACAAGTAAAGACAACATTATGAATAAAGAACAAAACTTAAAAGATAAAAACAAGGCATTACATATAGGTGGTGTTACCCCTCGTTTTTGCTTTATTTGTGGAACCAAGCTCGAAGAAGTTGGACTTGGATGGATGCAATGTAAGAGTGAAAAATGTGGTGAAGTATTTTTACCCTTTAAAGATACAGATGGAAACCAAAACTTAATGTTACAAACTACACCTTTTGTTCCAAATGAGGAGTAACATAAAGATAAAGAGCGAGACCAACGAAACGAATTGGATGGAGCTGAACAAGAGTTCGGTTGCCGGTCTTATCGAATGGTTACAGAACCTAGAACTTAAAAAATAAAAACTCCGATATGATAACAAAATATATAAATACCTGGAAACTTAAAAAATGGCAAAGCAATTTGCTCTATAAATTACTAGGGTCGGTTTATTCTGAAAAGATTAAAAAAGGAGATAAAATCAGATGCCATGGAATTGGTTATCCACATTGGAAAGGCGAAGAATTTGAATGTACGCTTGATTTTAATGATGGAACAATAGGCATAAAAAATGCAGTAAGGGTGTCCGCTAAAGATTTTAGAAAATTATAAACCTTTTAAAAAGACAAAATTTTATGAAAGAATATAAATCCAATATCAAAAGGTACCAGTTGGTGCCCGAAAAGACCGAGTATAAAAAATGCAAGATCACATGCTCCTCGGATTCCTATGATTACATAAGACAGTTCTACGGTAGCGATATCGAAATAATGGAAAGCTTTTACATACTGATGATGAACAATGCCAACAATACCGTTGGCTATGTAAAGCTTTCTTCAGGTGGTATTACAGGTACACTGGTGGATATAAGGCTCCTTGCGAAATTTGCATTGGACAGCCTTGCCGCCGGGGTCATACTTGCGCATAACCATCCTAGCGGTGGTTTAAAGCCAAGCTTAGCGGATAAAGATTTGACCCAAAAAATAAAGAAAGGCCTTGAGCTTTTGGATATCAAGGTGTTGGACCATATCATATTAACGCCCGAAAACGGATACTTTTCCTTTGCGGACGATGGTATATTGTGAACCTTGGATATTTTTGTGTAAATTGCCCTTGATTAACGTTAATTAAAACACATAATTATTATGGGAGCAATGACACCAAAAGGATACGACCTTGCGGCACAGCACAGCGCTATCGCTGATGGTGCAATATTGGCCGTACTAGACACAATGAACGGTCCGGTATCGGATGCGTACATGGAAAACTTGATGATGAACGGCAAGACCAAGATCATCACGGACCTATCACAGGTCATAGTTGGGGATATGGCCCGTGCCGGGATCATGAACGGGGTAGTGACCGCTATCGGTAACGATGGCGAGGTAGCACCTGCGAACAACCGTATAATCGTAAAGTTCGATACCGACGATTATATACTTGTTTTTGGTACAGATCCGTCGAACCGTATCATGAGCGTGGATTTTGTCGATAACAACGATGGGGTCACCGACGATAAAACATACGCATTGAACCAACAGTTATTAAGCACGGGGATAGTTTTCCTTCGTTATACTTAATAGCTTTACAGACATTTTTATTATATTTGAAAGCCCTTTGACCCAAGGGCTTTTTTAACCTTTAAATTCGTGCAAATGATTACACAACAGTGGAATACCTGGTACATAGGTTGTGCCGGTTTCGCCCAATTGGGCAAGGACGATTACTCTCGAAAACTTATAGTCGAGAAAATAGTGATCAACAAAATAATTGATAAGAAATTTCCGATACCCGATGAATTCAAGGGAAACCTATATTTTCATTGGAACAGGAATAACCATGATTTTGGCACTTACTACGATCTTGTAGCAAAATATTCCAATGATTATGAGAACAACGTGGAACGTACCGACGACGATATGCAAGCCTGGGAAAGGCTATGCGATTGGTTATCGGACGTAGAAAGCTATGATTGGGAATCCCAAGAGATAATGGATAAATGTGGAACGCTCTATAGGGAAATGTACACTATGGAAGTTGTACACCAGAAAGACGAGGACCAGGACGACGATCTTGAAATAATGCGAAGAATTGATTGACCAAACTTTGATATCCTTCACGCCCCCCATAAAGAAGCAGACTATTACATGGGCCGATTACGGTAGTATCCGTGATACGGTACCATGTCTTGAGGATAACCAGTGCGAGGACGTACTGCGTATCGAACAGCGTTTTATGGTAGGCAAGGGATATCTATGTACCAACGGTACAGGTACGGGAAAAGCTCAACCGCTTACTTCTATGATAGCAACACCGAAAGGTTTTGTTGAAATGGGAAGTTTAACGGTAGGAAGCTATGTAATTGGATATGATGGTAAACCTAAAAAAATTCAAGGTGTTTACCCTCAAGGAAAAAAAGACGTTTACAAAGTAAGTTTTCAAGATGGTTCTTCAACATTATGTTGTAAAGAACACTTGTGGGAAACTCAAACTTTACGTGAACGTAGAAATATTTCTAAACAGGGTCTTAACCCAAAATATCCAAATAAATGGATTTTTAAAGTTAGAAGCCTTGAAACAATAATTGATACTATTGACGAACGTCATTTTATACCTATTATTAAACCTGTTAATTATAGAAAAAAGAATTTTAAATTAGATCCATATTTATTAGGCGTTCTTTTAGGTGATGGTTCTTTAACTTCAGCTGTTATAAATATTACTTCTGATGATTTAGAAATAATAGATAACTGTAAATTACCTTATACAGATAGTTTTAGTCTTTATCAATGTAAAAACAGATCTCAAGTATATGGAATAAAAAGTGGTGGATTTAGAACAAACAAAGGTTATTTAGTTCCTTCTGTTACAAAACAACATATTATTGATTTAGGACTTTTGAATAAAAAATCCGAATCAAAATTTGTTCCAAAAAAATATATGTATGGAAGTATTTCACAAAGACTTGAATTGCTTCAAGGATTAATGGATACGGACGGAACAGTAAGTAAAGGTCAAGCTAGTTTTTGTAGTGTATCACAGAAACTTGCTAGTAATGTTATTGAACTTGTTCAAAGTTTAGGAGGTACTGCAACTTTTAATAAAAAAGAAATGCATGAATTTCAAAATGCATTTATTGTTCATATGAATTTACCTGCGTTTATAAATCCTTTTAAACTTAAAAGAAAAGCAAAAGCATATGTTCCACCTACTAAATATTTTCCAAGAAAAATTATAGTTAATGTTAAAAAAGTAAGTTTTGAAGAATGTCAATGCATTTCTATTGAAGGAAAACGTCAATTGTATGCTACTGATGAATATATTTTAACTCATAATACATTCGTAGGTCTTGGCATCATAAACAGGTTTCTTTACCTAGGTAAGGAAAGAATTCTTGTAGTGGTGCCCACGGACCAGAAATGCCATGACTGGAAAGCCGAGGCCGCCGAACACTTCAAAGTTGACGTGCATATGGCCAAAGGCCTGAACGATATAGGCGAGAACGTTACGGTAATGACCTACGCCAATTTCTATCAGAACAAGAAAATAGGCAACGTATGGTGGGATTTGATAGTATATGACGAAAGTCACTATCTTGTCCAGAACGGTGCGGGAAAGACAACGGTGTACCTTGAACAGCATTTCAAGTGTAGTAACGTATGGTCTACGGCAAGACGCAAAGCGGTAAACGTTTTGGGGTATCCGCCCAGTAGGCAAGACAATGACTATGATCAAAAGATAGGTCCTTACAAGGAACGGTACGAGGCCAAGGTGCATCAGATACATAAAAAGACGAAAGTACTTTTTTTGAGCGCGACGCCCTTTGCCTACCGTAAGAACCTTATCTACGGTGACGGTACCATATTCGACGAGATGAACGAACAGCATCCGCTGCCACCGGTCAACGATAGGTACAATAAGCCCAACGACGGTTACGAGGAATTCATGATAAAGCACTTCGGTTACCGTATGAAAAGCAATAAGCTTACTATTCCTGAAACAGGTGTGGATATGAACCTTTTGGAGCGTGAGTTCTTCGAGAAGCATGTCGAGAAAGGTGTTATGAGTACCAGACAGCTGATGGTGGACAAGGATTATTCAAGGCATTTCGTAAAACTTGAATCGGAAGAGGCATTGTCATTGAACAAAGGACTGAAATTTATACAGTCCAAGGAGTTCAAGGAAAAGTACCCAAAACTTCATGAGTACAACTATAAGCATTTTGATTACCGTTTTATAAATAAATTACTGGAAATAAGCAAGGCAAAATATATCCATGAAAGGATAAAACTGCATCTGTACCTTGGTAGACAGGTAGTAATATTCCATTCGTTCAACCATGCCAGCATCGATCATCCTTTTAGGTATGATGTCGATAAGATGTTGAGTGCGGAATCTATGTACGATAGGTATCCTTTGTCAATGGAAATAAACAGGTTTGCAATGGATAATCCCGAACTTTGGAACCTTGATTTCAGAGAGCTCTTAAATCCAAGGGAAGCGATACTTAAATATTTCCCGGACACATTGTTCTTCAATGGTACCGTAGGAAAGAAAAAGCGTAAAAAGAACATAGAATTGTTCCAGAACGACCGCTCGGACCATGATATCATAATGGTACAAAGTGCGGCAGGACGTGAGGGCATATCGCTCCATGACAGGACGATGCTCAAACAAAGGGTATCTATAGACCTTAGCTTGCCCATAGTGCCCGTAGAGGCTACCCAAAAAGAGGGGAGGATATACCGTAACGGCGTAAAGAGCAATGCCATCTACGAATACATTACGTTACAGTACTGGTTCGAGGAAAACGCTTTTGCCGTCAAGATCGCCGAAAGGGCGAGGACGGTGGAGAACCTTGCTATGGGACATCTTGCCAGAGATCTTGAAACGGCCTTTAAAGAAGGGTACCAGAACTTTACGGTAGACCCGCCCAATGTTCTGCAAGGCATAAAAGGAAAGATTACCGATAGGTCCGTGATGGTAGTCGACGAGTACGATAAGGCCAAGGCGTATTATTACATGAGGTCCAAGAACGATAGTTCGCTCAAGTACTTTGATTATTACGCTACGCCCGAACCTTTGGGATATATGATGGTAAAATGGCTTGAGGTCAAGCACGGCACCAAGTTCCTTGAACCATCGGCGGGACACGGTTCCATTGCCAGATGGCTGGACGCCAGGACGGACAACGTTTACATAGAACCGATATCGGAACTTGCCAGTAAAACGGCATTGAACTGTACGGGCACCGTTATAAACGCTGATTTTGAATCACATCATATCATAAACAAGTATAGCTATATAGCCATGAACCCTCCTTTTGGCCATGGCGGCAAGCTTGCTAGCGAACACCTTGAGAAAGCCATGAAACATGGTGATAGGCTTGGGTGCAATTTGATTGCCATACTTCCTTCGGGAAATTCGATGGAAAAGAGATTGGAAGAGCTTTTGGCAAACAAAGAAAGTGAAAGATGGGTGTTCGCCGTGCGCGTTTTACTTCCGGACTGCGTGTTCAAGAAAGAACAGACTTCTGTACTTACCCAATTGGTAAAGTTTCAAACGGTCAACTTTTATGGTCCGGACGAGCCTTACACCCGGGAAGTGGATTTAAGATATATAACCGACATCAAGGAGTTTTTTGATGTCATAAAAAACATGGATTTATGAAAAATACATTTAGAAGTTTAAAGGCTGGTGATATTGTTTTTGCTCTTGTAGGACTTGAAATAGAAGAAGCAATGGTTACATCCACAAATTTACAACAAAAAGTAATTTCACAAAAAAATGGCAATAATCATTATATAATTAAAGATAATTGGGATAAAATATCGCATTTGCTTTCTGGGATAGGTTTTTTTATAAACCATGACACTGCGCTGATACACCAGTACAAAGCACATAGGATTGAAATTGAAAAAAGTCTTAACGCAATTCAATTGCATCTTGGTTCTGTTCGTAAAAATCTACAAAAGACTGCCGATATAATGGTAGAACTTGTTAATGTTAACGATTCTATCGATTGGAACATAACATTAAAAAAAGAATAGACCATGAGCCTATTTACGGAAGTAAGCGGTTACTGGGATAGGATATACGACCATTATAAGGTACCTATTACCCATGGTAATAAACATTACAAAGGTCCTTGTCCGCTATGCGGAAAAACCGATAAGTTCAGGTTGTTCAATGACTGGATAGCAACGGGGGGATATATCTGCACCTGTAGCAGTTCCGGTAACGGCATAGTACTTCTGATGCAGCTCAAGAATTTGACATACAAGGAAATACGCCACGAGCTTGTTGAGCTCCTTGGTCTGAACCAAAAGAATTTAAAACTTAAATCAGTGGAAAATGAGAATATAAAACATATTGAGACTTTTAAGTCGATGCCCAAGCCCGAGAATACGGACGTTGAAAAATACCTTGTCTGTAGGGGAATAAATATATTACCGTTCATGTCGGTAAAGTTCAGTGAGGAACAAAAGTTCTATGGGACGACGTCTTATCCGGCAATGTACGCGATAGCGACGAACGACAATGGGTCGGTCCTATATTATCATTGCACATATCTACAAGGTGCGGAAAAGATACCGCACAAGGACGCAAAGAAAATGTTCAAGGTATCCGAAGGGTACGGTGATTCATTGGCCGTAAGGATGTTCCCGCACAAAAACGTCCTTGGCATTGCAGAAGGTATAGAAACCGCCTTGTCGTGTGCTCAAAGGTACGACGTGCCCGTATGGAGTACGCTGAACAGTACCTATCTTAAAAAGTTCAGGGCGCCCAAGGGAGTAAGCACTCTTTTGGTGTTTGCCGATAACGATGCCAACGGAACAGGTCTTTCGGCGGCCTTTGATTGCGCAAGGTCCAATATATTACTTCCCAACGATGTTGTGGATTGTATTATAATATGGCCGATGCAGCGAGGGGATTTTAACGATATGGATATGAAGGTCATATCCGACGTAACGGTTAAATGGAAGTTAAACAAATAATCATGGAAGAAAGAAAGCAACAGTATTTTAAGTATTTTGGCTTTAATGCCGATAAGTTTTTGATAATGCCCAATGAAGTGGCAAAACATGCGAAGAGCATACCGGGGTCGGCCTCGATGTGTGCCAAAATAGACGATGAAGACAGTCAAAAGTATTTTGACGAGGTAGGCTATCATTTGGTTTCACGTAAATGGGCGGAACAGCCCAATAACGGTATCATGGAAATGTACGATAACTATATGGCGGGAAATTTAGTGGCAAAGCAGCCTACGAACAATTTACCGCTTATGACGCCCGAACAGGCCTTTGACGAAGCGCCCAAGGCACAGACCGGTCCACCGCCTCCACAAGGGGATGCGCCAGCAGGTCCTCCACCGCCACAGGAAGAACCAAAGGAGGAAGTCAAGGAGGAATATATCCATAGCGACCTTAAAGGCAACCAGCGCGACCCTAATACGGCTACATTGGTTTCCAAATTGGTAGGCTTTAAGAACAAACTCGAGTTCCTTTACACAAGGGGCTATGGTTCCGACGAGGACAGTTCCAGCAAGGAGCCATCCAAGATGACGGGCAAGAACGGTGAGGTGTTCACTATTGCTGAACTGGAGGCCTTCAGTGCCGGTCAGTTCTATGACGCCTACGTGTTCAAGACCAATAAGGGCAAGTTGGACAAAGCGGCCGAGGAAAAGGAAAAGCCCGCGGAAGAGAATACTTCCGTAGATGTCCGCAAGGCCGAGCTCGAAGCCCTTGGTTTCGAGATGGACAAGCATACCTATACGTTCAAGCGCGGTTCCGATAAGGTATCGCATTCGAAGCTACAGGTCCTTAAAAATTCCGACTGGAAACTTCTATTAGAAGAGTTTAACAAGGAGGACGAAGAGGAAAAGGCTATGATGCTACGTTATGAGGCACGTAAGGCCAGCCTTGTGGGTATGGGTTTTGAACATACCAAAGAAGACCAATGGGAGAACAAGGAAATCGATTCCAATATCCATAACGGTGATGTGGTCACCATGGACAAAAAGGATTTCGACGGTGTTCTTGAAGCGTTCGAGCTTGGTATAAAAGCCAAGCAGGAAGCGGAGACCAAGGAAAAGACCGAAATTGAAGAACGTATCAAGAAAAAAGCACAAGATTTAAAGGATGCCGAAGAACTTGATAAGGAAACGGAAAGGGAGCTTATGTTCAAAGTGAAAGAAAAGCTAAAAGCTACTTCAGAAACCAATAAAAAAGAAATGGAGAAACTGCATGCTTTAAACCTTGAGAAAGTTCCTGAAGAAATCAAAGAGATAGCCAAGGCGAGCGATAATATCATCATTGCCAGTGTTCCTCCCATCGAAAAAGAACCTAAAGAGATCGATGGAATCTATTCTTTTAAATCTGACCCGGACAAAAAAGAGAAAAAAGCCAAAAAGGTCTCCAAGTCCAAGGTGGTCAAAATAGAGGAAACCGAAAAGCCTGTTGAAAATAAGGAAGCTGTAAAAGATTATAGCGCTAAGGACAGGGGCATTATTTCCGGACGCATGGAATTTGCGGACAAGATGGCCGACGTTTTGAGCAGCTATTCCGAGTACGCACATGCGATACATCAGATCAGGAATCTTTTCGACGCTGAAATGAGCAATGACGAGATTGTTCATGAAATTAATAACATAATCAATAATCTGGATTAATCATGGCAAATAAAGGAACGGACGCGTTTAAACGTAAAATCAAAAAAGAGCTCGATTTGCGGGCCTTTAAAAATCCTTTGTTCGAGAAGGATTACATAAAAGAGAACAAGAACCTTGACAACTGTATCGACTATATCATAGGCGAAGTTCAGTCCAGTGGTTCCAACGGTTTCGAGGATGATGAAATCTATGGTATGGCCGTACACTATTATACGGAGAACGACCTTAAGGTTAAAAAAAGTAATCTTGAAAAAGTGGTCGTGAACCATACCGTCAAGCTTACGGCCGAGGAAATACAACAGGCTAAAAATGAGGCAAGGGAACAGGTGATCCAGGAGGAAAAGGAAAAGATGAGGGGCGATAACAAAAAACCCGTCAAGAAAGAAACTGATTCCAAGGACGCAAAAACCCTGTTTGAATGAAGGCACGTACTAAAAACCAAAAACGGGTCGTAAAAATTCATAACAAAAAGAAACCTATAGGCAAACGTCTTGTCAAATGGGCCACAAAGAATATCTTAACAAAAAGGGGTGTACGGTCTAAGGCCGGCACCATTAATTGTTTGGAGTGTGGGCACCATTGGAAAAGCGATATGCATAGTGCTTGGCACGATGAGATACTGGATATCGAATGCCCTTCGTGCAAGTGTACTTTAGAGATAAAAGCGTCCAATAAAACGGTGTTCGATGACGAGGCCTATTTTACACAGATAACCACGGTCAACGAATACCAATTGGTACGCACGTTTATTATCTATGCTGATTACAAAACCAAGCATAAGGTCAAACATCATATAACCGAATGTTTCAACATTTACATAAGGGAAGATGGCAAACGTGAAATTATCGGCCCGGTAAAAGGCGGTATGTTTTATTCAACGTCGGGTTGGTCGGGTTTTTGGGAACTTAGGAACCCAAATGCCATAGATAGTAAATATTCCGAAGAAGGGGCGATATATCCAATAAGGAAGATACAGGATTGGGCCTTGCAAAAAGGATTTAATGATTATGCTTTAGAGAACGTAAATTATATCGTTCAGGCATCGTTGAGTACGCTATGTATCTATTCGGAGGCCGAAACAGTTTTGAAGGCCGACTGGTTGAAGCTTTTTGATTACTGTTGCAGGAACATAGAGAACGTGAAGAAGTATTGGCCGACCATCAGGATATGTATCCGAAACGGATATAGTCCAATAGATGTCAATTCTTATTTCGATATGCTCGATGCGCTGGAATATTTCAATAAAGATTTGAGAAATTCCGTATTGGTCTGCCCTGAGAATTTTACGGAATCACATGACAACTGGATACGTTGGAAGCATAATCGTCAAAGAAGAATAAGGGACGAAGAAATACGAAAGAACAAAATCGAAGCCTTGAAAAAGCTTAAGGCCCAACGTGCGGCCTATCCCAGACGAATGAAAAAATTCAAGAACCTGAAATGGGTCCATGGCGATTTGGTCGTAGTTCCCATGATGAAACTTGACGATGTCCAAAAGGCAGGTAACATATTACACCATTGTATTTATTTGACCGAAAGGTATTGGACAGATCCGGATAATCTTCTCTTTGCCACATATGAAAGCGGTAGGCTTATCGAAACGACACAATTCAAGATAGCCAAGAATTTTATAAATCATTCTTGGGGACTTGATAATAAAGAATCCAGGCACCATAAAACAATTTTGAATATCATCGAAAAGAACAAGCGCGAGATCTATGCTTGCCTAAAACCTAAGATTAAAAAAAAAGACAAAAATTTAATTGCAAGTTGATTTGCGATTATAGTAATTAATACTATATTTACGTGCTTATAACTTACACAAATGATAACAGAAAAAAAATTGGCACAAGAACTGAACGCCCATTTCAAGAAAGAATTGAATTTGGAGCTTTCAAAGGATATCGTAAAGGTTCTTTTTGAGAACATTCACAAACATGTGTACGAATCCAAAAAAGTAAGGATACACGGTCTTATGACTATTTATATTGATCCTGTTCCTGAAAGGGATTTTTTCAATCCCGCTACACAGCAGAAAGAAGTTCTACCTGCAAGGTGGAAGATCATTACTAACATAAGTAGAAAACTTTATGAAAAAATCAAGAGTAAACCGTGTTATCTACCCTCTAATAGAGAATCCAAAGGATAGGACGCTTAGGGTAAGCGTAGATCATTTGGACAAGCGTTTGAATGACACCGTTTACAATGAGCCCTTGTTCAAGGAACACCTTACGGAGGTTTCCATAAAGCTGGGCGTACCGATTGAAACCGTTACGTGGGTAATCAAGGGGTACACTAGGAACGTACTGCATTTTTTGCATACCAAGGCAACGACGTATACAAGGCTTATCGTTCCCAATTTCATATTTTTCAAATTACATTCATATAAACAAAAAAAATCGTTACATCATGGAAAACGCAATTCCCGTAGTTAGTTCTACAGTAAATCAACAAAAGGAAAAACTTGATTCAGTAACATTGGTACCACCGGGGTTTCATCCCGCGAGGTGTTATAGTGTCGTGGACCTTGGATTTCAACATAGTGCGAAGTACAATAAGTGGAGTCAAAAAATAGAGTATGTTTTTGAGATACTCGACCATAGGCAAAAGTTCTATGCGGACGATACCGAAGAGCGTCCGTCCGTATCGAGTAGGATGCTTACCAATTCAATGGGCAAAACTGCAAGTCTTAGAAAGTTCGTTGCAAATGCCTTTGGAAAGACCTTGAACGACCAAGAGGCGGAATCGTTCAACATATATAGTTTTGCGGACAAGATTTTTATGATACAGATAGTACATAGTTCGCCCGACAAGGACGGAAAAGTCTATGAGAACATAGAGGGCATTGCCCCGCTCAACCCTGCAATGGTAAGTTCGAACGTGGATATGTCTCCCCACAACGATTTGTTGTGCTTTCATATCGGTACGCACGGTTTCAATAGCAAGAACTTTGCCCTGTTGCCAGGATTCAAAAGACAGAACATAATGAAGTCACAGGAGGCCATGGACCATCAGAAGGCCGGTGGCAAGTTTGCGGAACGTTCCGATTTCGAGGAACAGGGAGCGTCTACGGCACAAGGTCCTTCAGGTTCAAGACAACCCAACAATGCTCAAGGATCCAATACCAATAACAATCAGGCTAGCGGTCAGAAACCAGCGGTAATAATGTTGGCAACGGATTATACCTACGAGCAGTACATAGGGTCTAAGTGGACCGACGAGGGCCTTGTAAAACAGGGATTGGCCAAATGGGCACAGCCACAGACACCGGCACCGGCACCTAGCGGTCCATCGGGCCCTAGTGGTCCCGCCCCACAAGGCAACATGCAGGGCAACCCTAATCTAAAGGCGTTGCAGGGAGACCTTCCCAACAATGACCTTCAGGGTCTTAATATGTAACAATGATAAGCCCTTACGGGGGCTTTTTCCAACACTTTCGATATGTTGCTATTGGTTAAGTTCGATGATAAAGGGGAACTTGTCTTCCAGTCAGAAAAGACGAAGTTCAAGTACCAAAGGTTCAAGGAGTTCCATATGCGTACGGGAGAGTTTTTTACCCTTTCCTTACAGCAAGTGGAAAAAAAGACCACCGAACAGCAAATAAGGCTTTTCAATGCCTTTGTTATAAAGGTGGCCAATACTACGGGGAACGATTTCAGCGTGATATCGAAACAGTTCAAATTTCTGTTGCCCGAAATGGCTACAGGGGAACTTGACCTGTTCCATAATCCTATAGTGGAAATACCAAGCCTTGATCAATTGAACAATGATCAGTTCAACCAGTTTTTAACGGACTGCGTTAACTGGACCAATAACATAACGGGACTCAATTTCAGTATCTATACCGATGAACAGATCGGTACGGTAATCAAACAGGATGCCGACATTTAAAAATCAAAAAAGTATGAAAACAAAATTTAGGATAGGAAATTATGTTTATGGGGTTTTTGGAAACTCCATATTGCATCTTTCCATTTTAGAAATAAGAATAGATCATAGCGAAACGGTTACTTACCATTTCAATATCAAAAACGCAGTGTATGTAGAAAAAAAAGAGTATGAAGTTTTTGCTACAAAAAAAGAACTTGTGGATTTTTTACTGGAAGAATGAATATATGGCCCATATTTATAGCCCTAGGTAGACTAGGTGTTATATGGATCAGTAACAGAGCTTACAGGAAGATGTTCTTGACAATGGTAACCTTAGCATTTCTCATGTTCCACTTCCACAACGAATTTAAAAAAGAGGATAAAAAAAGCCAATATCCAGATTTTAATTGAACCATGACAGAAACCGACCCTAATATCATATTTACCATCAGCCAAGAGATCGGTCTGTCAAAGTTCGAGAAGTTCTTGCAAAGTCCGGAAAGGGTATTCCTTTTGAAAGGAAAGGCCGGTACGGGCAAGACTACGCTTATCAGTGAGGCCCTAAAAGGGTATCTTTTGCATGACAAGTATACACAGGACGATTTATATGTAATAGGTGTTACCGTAGCGCACAGGGCAAAGGAAATGCTAAGGTTTTCGATACCTTACGTAAATACCTTTGCCAGCGTTTTCGGTCACCGTGAGCATACGGACGAGCACGGCAACAAGACCTTTAAGATTGACAAGCGGGCAATGGAGAATGCCGACTGCAACAAAAAATGGAAAGTGGTGGTATTCGACGAATGCTCCATGATAAACCATAAGATGCTCAAAATGATATCGGACCTGTTGCATCCCAATTGTAAGATCATATTCATGGGGGACAGGGGGCAGTTGCCGCCTATTGAAGAAGAACAGGAGTTCAGTATAAAAACAGCGGATCCTAACAAGGACAGTCCGGTGTTCGACATGGCACTTCCCGAATTCTGCCAACATGAACTTACCGAAAGGGTAAGACAGACGGAGGGCAATCCCATTATAGACCTTTCCGATATTATTTACGGGGAGATATTCGGGAATCATGACGTATGGAAAGTCATGAAACATCTGGAAGTTGCCAAGTTGGATAACGGTATGGGGCATAGGACCATAGACCCTAGGGAAATGTACGACGTCTTTACCAATATCAGCAAGGACAATTACTTGGATACAAAGCTTATCGCATACCGTAGGGCGACCGTAAAGGACTATAACAAGTTTCTTAGGAACTATATCCATTACGACCCTGTAAACGAATACATCGTCGGAGAAATCATCTATATGAACGGTAACTATTATCACAACGATACCAATTATTCGTACAGGGTGAACAATGCCAGTGAACATATAATCAGGTCGGTGGAGAACAGCGAGCTTGACGGTATACCCATCCATCTGGTGGGCATCGACAACGGTATATTCCTTCCTAGCCTGCAAGGGCCAAGGAACAGTATTTCCATGGAGATGTACCGTGATACGCTAGAGGATTACCGAACCGCCAAGGATTGGGAGAACTACTGGAACTTTAAGGACAGTGTGTTCGCTGATTTCAGCTATGGGTACTGTTTGACAGCGTACAAGGCGCAAGGTTCGACGTACACCAACGCATTTGTGGAGGCCAAGGA
>JBDNFW010000025.1:0-54212 GCA_041689615.1 Gammaproteobacteria bacterium
AAACCCTCGTTAATAAATTTATTAAACAAATCGATATTGAAACGCTAATCAATAAGCGCGGTACGACATGGCGTAAGCTTTCTGATGAAGAAAAAGACAATAAAACTAAAACGCAGGCTGTTGAATTAATAGTGGAGAACCCAACGGTTATTAAACGTCCTGTTTTAGAGGCGAATAAAAAAATATTTGTTGGGTTTAGTGAAGAAAATTATAAATCATTAAAGTTTTAATCTTAGCTTTCGGCCAAAATAGAAACTTAATATTTCGATTGGGTTTCAATTTTTTATTTAAACTTTATCGCTCCACATTTCCTTTCGACCATAAATCCTCATAGGTGTCACGAATAGCTTGGAATGCATCTTTTATTTGCGTTAGGGTGGTGGGTGAGTTCTTCGCTCCATCTTTGAACGAAGCTCCAGACTGATAACATTCAGAATTATCGACAAATACATATCTATCGTGGAAGCCAGAGCTAGATTTTACTGAAATATTTGCATTGTGCTGCTGCACAAATACATCAACCGCTGGAACCAAAGTTTTAAGTTTTTCTCTCGCTAGTAATCGTATCGAAGCACCATCTGGAACATGTGCTAGATAACGCGATACGAATTCAGCATCAAGATAAGGATCGATAAAAAACACATCAGTAGTTGCGCCCTCAATAACTCTTCTTATCTCATCGAAATAGTCGAATACTCCTCCAGCTCCAACTGCAATGTTTACCGAACCAATTGACTTCATTCGCAGATCATTTCGTGCTTGATGCAACAACATCATCAGCTGTGAGTAGCCTTCGGATGCCTGTTGAGCATAAACATTATTCAGCTTTGTTAGCGGCATAGTAAGTGGTACGGCCTTAGCAGGTTTCCAAGCTTCAATAACAGCAGATACTCGTCCTAACCACGAAAGTTATCGTCTGTCTCGTGACGGATAGTTGTGCGAGGTGGCTTAGTCCGAAGAAGATCTTCAATCTCGGCAAGTAAGCCTTCATCATCCATTATATTTTCCTCCGATCATGAAATTAATTCGTAAGAACCTTACTTTAATTTATTAAAGGACACTTTAGTCTGCATTGCGTGGCAGTCGAAAGCAACATTAAAACGTTTTTTACTCTCTGCATACTCTGTGATCTCTGTGGCTATGAATTATAGTATAATTAGACCTTGTTCTTAATCGCATCAAAATTTAACCTCCTGAATGAAACAAGCGCAAGAAATTCTTAAATCCACTTTTGGATACGATCAGTTTCGTCATTCTCAGCAAGAAATAATTCAGGATTTACTGGATGGCAAGGATGCGCTTGTTTTAATGCCGACGGGTGGTGGTAAGTCTTTGTGTTATCAAATTCCGGCTTTGGTTCGTGAAGGTACGGCTATTGTTATTTCTCCTTTAATCGCATTGATGCAGGATCAAGTGGATGCTTTGTTACAACTTGGAATCAAAGCGGCTTTTCTTAACTCCAGTTTAAGTTTTGATGAAGCGAATGATATTGAACAACGCTTGCTCAATAATGAGCTTGATATTGTTTATGTCGCGCCTGAACGTTTATCCACTAATCACATGTTAGGTTTACTTGATCGTTGTTCCTTATCGTTATTTGCCATCGATGAAGCGCATTGTGTATCGCAATGGGGACATGATTTTCGTCCTGAATATCAACGATTAAAAATATTACATGAACGTTATCCGACGGTTCCTAGAATTGCATTAACTGCGACAGCTGATCAACGTACTCGCGATGAAATAATTTCTCAGCTGCAACTTGAAGAAGCTAAAGTCTTTATTAACAGTTTTGATCGTCCAAATATTCATTATTCGATCTCGGAAGGTAATAACCCGAAGCAACGTTTATGGAAATTTCTTGAAGATAAACATAGCAACGATGCCGGTATTGTTTATTGCTTATCACGTAAGAAAGTAGAAGCGATTGCCGAATGGCTATCTGATCAAGGTCGGATTGCTTTGCCTTATCATGCTGGCTTATCTGCAGAAGTACGACAAAAAAACCAGCAACGTTTCCTGCGCGAAGACAGCGTTATTATTGTTGCAACAATTGCCTTTGGAATGGGTATTGATAAACCGGATGTGCGTTTTGTTGCGCATTTAAATTTACCAAAAAGTATCGAAGCCTATTATCAGGAAACCGGACGTGCTGGTCGTGATGGTGAACCGGCTAATGCATGGATGGCGTATGGTTTACAAGATGTCATCACACTTCGACAGTTTATGTTGAATTCAAATGCGAATGAAGTTTATAAACGCGTAGAACATCACAAGCTCGAATCTATGCTTGGGCTTTGTGAACTAATAACCTGTCGGCGCAACACCTTACTCACCTACTTCGATGAAACTTCTTCTGAGCATTGTGGTGAGTGTGACAATTGTCAGAACCCACCGGAAAAATGGGATGGGTCTGAGGCGGCGCAAAAAGCATTGTCTTCTATCTATAGAACTGAACAACGTTTTGGTGTGAATTACATTATTGATATCTTGCTTGGCAAAACAGACGAACGTATTCAACGCAATGGCCATGACCAAATTAGTACCTTTGGTATTGGTAAAGAATTATCCAACATAGAATGGCGCAGTGTATTCAGACAATTAATTGCATTGGGATTTATTGATATTGATTTAGAACGACACGGCGCATTACGACTCACCGAAAAATGCCGACCGATATTACGCGGCGAACAACAACTCGAACTAAGAAAATTATCTGTCGAAGAAAAAGCCACTAAGGAAAAGAAACAGAAATCTGCTGTTCGGCCACAAGATGAAGAATTATGGGAAGCCTTACGTTCATTACGCATGGGAATCGCAAGCGAGTCTGGTGTACCGCCTTATGTCATTTTCCATGATTCGACTTTGCAGGAGATGGTTAAGAAAAGACCTCTATCATTAAATGAAATGGATCGTATTTCCGGTGTTGGTGAACAAAAACTAAAACGCTACGGCAAACAATTTCTTGATGAAATTGCCAAACACCCTCTTCCCGCTTTGCTCGATAATAATTTGAGTTCGACAATAAACGAAACTTTGATCCTGTTTAAACAGGATATTCCTGTCGAACAAATTGCACAGCAACGTGATATAAAAGTAAGTACAGTTTACACGCATCTGGCCGATGCGATTGAAGTGGGTTTACTTGATATACACGACGTTGTCGATCTTGATGAAGCACAATACAACGAGATCGTTTTTACTATTGAATCTTTGGAAGACGATGAGAAAGGTAAACTTAAACCTATCTATGAAGCCTTAGATGAAGAATATGATTACGGTATAATAAGATGCGTACAGGCATCTATTTAAAGTCTGGAAACTACTTCTTCAACCTTATCAACCAATTGATCGACTAACATCTCTACCTGTTTTTGATTTTCACCTTCAACCATAACTCTGACTAAAGGCTCTGTTCCAGAAGGTCTTAATACGACGCGACCTGAATCTCCGAGTGTCATTTCTGCATCCTTAATAGCATTCTTTATATCTTCATTTGAAGTAATATTAATTTGCTTTTTAAGTTTTACATTTTTCATTATTTGAGGAAATTTTGTTATTCCATCGACAAGTTCTGACAATTTTTTACCAGTAACAGCTATTTCTTCCAAAACTTGTAATGCCGCAATAATTCCATCACCTGTCGTTGTAAGGCCAAGGTTAATTATATGACCTGACGTTTCACCACCTAATACTAATTTTTCTTTTCGCAATAAATCCATAACATAACGATCGCCTACTGATGAACGTAAGAATTTTAAATCGAGTTCTTTTATCGCATTTTCCAAACCAAGATTACTCATCACAGTGCCGACGACAGCACCATTTAATTTTTCCATTTCTAATTGAGCAATCACATAAAGAATATCATCACCATCAAGTAAGTTTCCTTGATGATCTACCATGATTAATCTATCACCATCACCATCCAACGCAATACCTAAATCAGCGCGTGATTCTTTGACTAATTTTTGTAAAGCTTCGGGAAAAGTTGCACCGCATTCATCATTAATATTTAAACCGTCAGGAACATCAGCATGTGATATCACTTCGGCACCCAACTCTTCAAAGACTCGTGGTGCAATGTGATAGGTTGCACCATTGGCACAATCAACAACAATTCTAAGATCATTAAAATCAACATTGTGAGATATCTTGGATTTACAAAATTCGATGTAGCGACGAGGTGCATCAATAATACGTCTTGCTTTACCAAGATGACGCGAATGAACTGTTTGCATCGGCAAGTTCAGTTCGTATTCAATTTCATGTTCTATTTCATCCGGTAATTTGGTTCCGTCACCGGAAAAGAATTTAATGCCGTTATCATAAAACGGATTATGCGATGCGCTGATGACTATACCGGCTTGCGCTCTTGTACTTTTAGTCAGATAAGCAATTCCCGGTGTTGGCATTGGTCCAAGTAAACGAATATCGACACCCGCTGCAGATAAGCCCGCTTCCAATGCTGATTCAAACATATAACCAGATATGCGTGTGTCTTTACCAACCAGAACAGGGCCATTACCTTTTTTAGCGAGTACGCGTCCAGCTGCCCAACCCAGTTTCATAATAAACTCTGGGTTTATAACACCGTCACCGACGCTGCCACGAATGCCATCGGTTCCGAAATATTTTCTGCTATTGGTATTAATCGTTATTCACTTAAATGGTTTGATTACAGATAGGACTATTGTGCGGATAAAAACTAAACCTGTGAAGTAGTTTCTACTTCACAGGTTTTATGACTTACTTAAGCTGGTTTCGCTGGTGGTTCGCTTGACGGCGCATCATCATCTTTAGCCTTTTTCGCGCGAGTCCTTCTCTTTTTCTTTACAGGTGTTCCATCGCCATCATGCTCATCCCATCCTGATGGCGGACGCGGGACTTTGCCTTCCATAATGTCATTAATTTGATCCGCATCAATGGTTTCATACTTCATTAATGCTTCTGCCATCAAATGCAGTTTATCAATATTCTGTTTAAGAATTTTTTCTGAACGTTGATAATTTCGATCAATGATACTGCGAACTTCACCATCAATAGTATGTGCTGTTTCATCGGACACACCTTTGTGTTGCGTAACAGAGTGTCCAAGAAAAACTTCTCCGTCATCTTCACTATACGTTAAAGGACCCAATTTCTCTGACAAGCCCCACTTAGTAACCATGTTACGTGCTAACTTTGTTGCACGTTCGATATCATTGCTGGCACCGGTTGTCACTTTGTCTTTTCCAAAAATTAATTCTTCTGCAATACGGCCACCATATAAACTGGATAACTGGCTTTCGAGAAGTTCTTTGGTATAACTTAAGCGATCTGCTTCAGGCAAGAACATAGTGACACCCAAGGCACGTCCGCGAGGGATGATTGATACTTTATAAACAGGATCATGTGATGGTACTGAACGTCCGACAATTGCATGACCTGCTTCATGGTAAGCTGTCAGCGTTTTCTCTTCTTCACTCATGACCATTGAGCGACGTTCTGCGCCCATCATGATTTTGTCTTTAGCACGCTCAAACTCTTCCATATCGACCGTTTTTTTACTGGCGCGTGCTGCAAATAATGCCGCTTCATTTATCAAATTAGCTAAATCAGCACCGGAAAAACCTGGTGTGCCACGAGCAATAATGTTTGCTTTAACATCATCACCTAGAGGCACCTTACGCATGTGTACTTTAAGAATTTGTTCTCGACCACGAATATCGGGTAATGGCACAACTACCTGACGGTCAAAACGACCCGGTCTTAACAATGCAGGATCTAATACATCGGGACGGTTTGTCGCTGCAATAACGATGACACCTTCATTACCTTCAAAACCATCCATCTCAACCAGTAACTGATTTAATGTTTGTTCGCGTTCATCATGACCACCGCCTAGACCAGCACCACGATGTCGACCAACGGCATCAATTTCATCGATAAAGATAATACAAGGTGCATGTTTTTTGGCTTCTTCAAACATATCGCGTACGCGAGATGCGCCGACACCAACAAACATTTCTACAAAATCTGATCCGGAAATAGTAAAGAAAGGAACTTTAGCTTCGCCGGCAATAGCTTTTGCTAATAAAGTTTTACCCGTACCTGGAGATCCCACCATTAATACACCAGAAGGAATCTTGCCACCTAGTTTTTGAAACTTACCTGGGTCTCTTAAAAATTCGACTAATTCGCTTACTTCTTCTTTTGCTTCCTCGACACCGGCGACATCATTAAAGGTAATCTTAATCTGATCTTCACCTAATAGACGCGCTCGACTCTTGCCAAATGACAATGCCCCACGACCGCCGCCGCCGCCTTGCATCTGACGCATGAAATAAATCCAGACACCGAGTAATAAAAGTATAGGAAACCATGAAATTAAAGCATGTGCCCAAAATGAATTTCCATTTGGCTCCAAACCCATAATTTCAACGTTATTTTCCAATAAGGTGCCAATCAGAGCATCGTTACTGGTTTCAGGACTATAGCTAGTAAATCGACTGTCATCGGATAGACGTCCATTTATTGAATTGCCTTCGATACCGACAGAAGCAACACGACCAGATTTCACATCAGAAATAAATTGCGAATAACTAACTTTTCCTGACGTTGCCTCATTATCAAAATTCTTGAATACCATCATTAGTACCAGGGCAATAATTACCCAGAGAACCAAATTTTTTGCCATGTCGTTCAAATCAATAAACCTCGTTTAAAATTCCGCTTCTACTATAACCTATACGAACGCGCTAAAACATAAAATTCCCGCGACTTATCACGCGATGCGCCCGGTTTTCGGGTCATAACCTTGTCAAAATGTTGCTTCAATAATTGTCTGTATTCACTTGTGCCAGCGCCTTCGAAAAGCTTAATAAGCAAGTCTCCGCCGGGCTTTAGTGCATGATGGCAGAAATCATAGATTAACTCTGCCATAGCCATACTTCGAGCCTGATCAGTCACTCGTATACCTGTTAAATTGGGGGCCATATCTGAAATTACAAGGTTGGCTCCTTTTTCACCAATTTGCTCTAAAAACGTCTTTTCAACCGTCTCGTCAGTAAAATCGCCCTGGGTAAATAAGACTCCATCTATCGGTTCCATAGGTAGTATATCGACTGCAACGACTCGACCATTAGCACCAATCCGTTCTTTTGCATATTGCGACCAACTACCTGGTGCTGAACCCAGGTCAACAACACAGTAGTCAGGTTTGATTAATTTGTCTTTTTGATCAATTTCCTGAAGTTTGTAAACAGCACGAGAACGATAATGTGATTCGCGAGCTTGTTTTACATACGGATCTTTATTTTGTGTTTGAAGCCACTCTTTACTGGGCTTTTTTTTAGACATCAGAAATCATTTTCAAAAATTAGCGTGAAACATTATCTAAAAATAGTGATTTTTTTGTGAGAGCAAGAAAATTTCGCGCGGAAAACCGGAGTGTATAAATAATACATAAGGAGATCCTACTCTGTGAGTATTTGAGCACGGAATTGACGCAGCTTACCATGAACAATTTATAAGGAACGGCATATTAATCGCAAAAAAAGTGCATTTTTAGGAATATTTTAAATATATTTTACGCTAAGAATTTCATACTCAATAATGCCACTCGGTGCATTAACATCAGCAGAGTCACCTTCTTCTTTGCCTATCAATGCTCTCGCAATCGGTGACGTTACAGAAATTAAACCTTCATTAATATCTGCTTCATCTTCGCCGACTATCTGATAGGTTACTTCTTTGCCTGATTCAACGTTCAATAGTTCAACCGTAGCACCAAAAACAACGCGACCACCTGCATCAAGTTCAGTCACATCAATAATTTGCGCTTCCGCTAATGCAGAATCAATATGATTAATACGGCCTTCTGCAAAACTTTGCTGTTCTCTTGCCGCATGGTATTCCGCATTCTCACTTAAATCGCCATGCGCTCTTGCTTCTGCAATTGCTTTAGTAATACGCGGTCGATCAACCGACTTAAGCTGGCGCAATTCCGCTTTTAATTTTTCTGCACCTTTTGTTGTCATTGGTTGAGTCATGCGATTACTCCTTTATGTAAGTCTTGCAAACTATTCACACCCGAACTGTCTCTATACTTTAACGCTTCAATTGTTGCAAACGCACCGGCCATCGTTGTTGTATAAAATACTTTATGTTGAAGCGCAGTCCTTCTAATTGAGTAAGAATCAGCAATCGCTTTCTTACCTTCTGTTGTATTCACAATTAAATCGATATCATCATTTTTTATCATATCAACAATATGTGGTTGTCCATCTCTCACTTTATTAACTCTTTGGCATTCAATTCCGGCATCCTTAAGTGTTTTGCATGTACCTGATGTCGCAAAAATTTCATATCCTATTGCTGCTAATTCTTTAGCCGCAAACACAGCTTTTTCTTTATCTATAGTCTTCACACTTATAAATGCTTTTCCTCCCGAACGAGGAAATGTTTCGCCTGCCGCAAATTGTGCTTTTGCAAAAGCTTCACCAAATGTTTTACCAACCCCCATGACTTCGCCAGTTGATTTCATTTCCGGTCCAAGTAAAGGATCAACACCTGGAAATTTTATAAAAGGAAAGACTGATTCTTTAACGCAATAATAGTCTGGAACAGGTACATTTGTTATGCCCTGCGAGGCTAAACTGTTACCCACCATACAATTCACTGCTATTTTAGCAATAGGAACTCCAGTTGCTTTTGATACAAACGGCACTGTTCGAGACGCACGTGGATTAACTTCCAATACATAAATTTCTTTACCTTGAATCGCAAACTGGATGTTCATTAAACCAATTACTTTTAATCCTCGAGCCATTGCACCAACTTGCTCGGCAAGCTTATCCTGAATAGATTCGTTTAAGCTGTGCGGCGGCAATGAACAGGCTGAATCACCGGAATGCACACCGGCTTGTTCAATATGTTCCATGATGCCGGCAATACAAACATCTTTACCATCCGATATCGCATCAACATCAACTTCAATGGCATCGTTTAAAAATCGATCAAGTAATACCGGTGATGAATTAGAAACTTTAACCGCATTAACCATATAATTTCTTAGATCATCTTCGCCGTAGACAATTTCCATTGCCCTACCACCCAAAACATAAGATGGTCTGACAACTAATGGATAACCAATTTCCTCTGCACCTTGAACTGCTTGTTTAATATTTCTTGCTATTCTGTTCGGCGGTTGTTTTAAACCAAGGTCGTTTAATAATTGTTGGAATCGTTCTCTGTCTTCAGCGAGATCAATTGAATCAGGGCTGGTTCCAATAATCGGCACACCTGCTTTTTCCAAATCACGCGCAAGTTTTAAAGGTGTCTGTCCACCGTATTGCACGATCACACCAAATGGTTTTTCAATGTGAATAATTTCTAACACGTTTTCCAGTGTTAACGGTTCGAAGTAAAGACGATCAGAAGTATCGTAATCAGTAGAAACTGTTTCCGGATTACAGTTGACCATAATGGTTTCATAACCTGCATCACGCATAGCAAACGCTGCTTGAACACAACAATAATCAAACTCGATACCCTGACCAATTCGATTAGGTCCGCCACCGAGTACCATAATCTTTTGTCTGTCAGTTGGTGCGGCTTCGCATTCAACATCGTAAGTTGAATACATATAAGCGGTTGCGGATTCAAACTCAGCCGCACAGGAATCAACACGTTTGAAAACAGGTCGAATATTTTTATCAATGCGTAACTTTCGTATTTTTGATTCAGTTGATTTGCTTAACTCAGCCAACCTTTCATCAGAAAAACCTTTACGCTTCAATTGAATAAGACGTTCTTCAGTTAATGATGCAACACCTTCTTCCTTGAGTTTGTTTTCTTCTTCAATAAGATCCTGTATCTGCACTAAAAACCAGGGATCAATATGACTAAGATCAAAAACTTCATCAATACTTAAACCATGACGAAATGCATCGGCGACATACCAAAGTCGATCCGCACGCGGCACACGTAGTTCTTTTTCAATTTGTTCCAAAACATTTTCTGAAGATTGATCAACAATTTCATTAAAACCGGTTACACCCGTTTCCAAACCACGAATTGCTTTTTGTAATGACTCTTGAAAAGTACGACCCATCGCCATCACTTCACCAACCGACTTCATTTGTGTCGTTAGCCGGTCATCTGCTTGCGGAAATTTTTCAAAGGTGAAGCGAGGAATTTTAGTAACGATGTAATCAATACTCGGTTCGAATGAAGCTGGAGTAGCGCCACCAGTGATTTCATTTTCAAGTTCATCCAATGTGTAACCTACAGCCAGTTTTGCTGCGACTCTAGCAATAGGGAAACCAGTTGCTTTTGATGCCAATGCAGATGAACGGGAAACACGTGGATTCATTTCGATAATAATTAATCCACCATTTTCAGGATTAACGGCAAACTGAACATTTGAACCACCTGTATCAACACCAATCTCTCGTAATACTTTTATAGAAGCATCACGCATGATTTGATATTCCTTATCCGTCAACGTTTGTGCAGGAGCAATCGTAATTGAGTCGCCGGTATGCACACCCATAGGATCAAGATTTTCAATTGAACAGATAATGATGCAATTGTCTTTACTGTCACGCACCACTTCCATTTCATATTCTTTCCAACCTAAAACAGATTGTTCAATCAAAATTTCTGAAGTAGGTGAAGCTTCAAGACCTCGCTCACAGATATCCATATATTCTTCGCGGTTATAAGCAATACCGCCACCAGTACCACCAAGGGTAAATGAAGGTCGAATGATGGCAGGGAAACCAATAATGCTCATTGCCAGTTTGGCTTCTTCAATATTGTGCACCATTTCTGATGTCGGCATATTCAAGCCGATCTTATTCATAGCATCACGGAATAACTCACGATCTTCTGCTTTGTTGATTGCATCTTTTGATGCACCAATCATTTCTACACCGTATTTTTCAAGCACGCCTTCTCTATCTAAATCCAGAGCGCAGTTCAGTGCTGTTTGTCCGCCCATAGTGGGTAACAATGCATCGGGACGTTCCTTTTCAATAATTCTCTCAACTGTTTGCCAATAAACAGGCTCGATATAAGTAGCATCTGCCATTTCCGGATCAGTCATTATTGTTGCTGGATTAGAGTTCACCAGAATGACGCGATAACCTTCTTCTTTAAGTGCTTTACAAGCTTGTGCTCCGGAATAATCAAATTCACATGCTTGACCGATAACAATCGGACCCGCTCCAATGATGAGAATACTTTTTATGTCAGTTCTTTTAGGCATCGTTCTATGATTTATGTTCTTTCATTAATTCAATGAAATGATTAAAGAGAGGTTGTAAGTCATGTGGCCCAGGACTCGCTTCAGGATGTCCCTGAAAACCAAAAACCGGACGGTCTTTATGATGAACACCTTGTAAGGAACCATCGAACAAAGAACGATGTGTTGTTGTTAAACAAGTCGGCAAGCTTTCTTCATCAACTGCGAAACCATGATTTTGGCTGGTAATTAATACTCGTGAATCCTCAAGTGCCTGTACTGGGTGATTGGCACCATGATGACCAAATTTCATTTTGATGGTTTTAGCGCCCATTGCTAAGGACAATAACTGGTGTCCTAAACAAATACCAAACACCGGTAACCCGGCTTCGATAAATTCTTTAATGGCTGTAATTGCGTAATCACACGGTTCCGGATCACCTGGTCCATTCGATAAGAAAACACCGTCAGGCTTTTCTGCTAATACTTCTTTTGCCGGTGTTTGTGCTGGTACAACTTTTACATCACAACCTTGATCAACTAGAAGTCGCAGAATATTTCGTTTAACACCAAAGTCATAAGCAATAACGCGGAATTCTTTTTTACCTGTAGCAGGCTTGATTCCCTCTTCTAAATCCCATGTCCCTTCATTCCAGACATAAGATTCTTTAGTACTGACTTCTTTGGCTAAATCCATTCCAACTAATCCGGCAAATGATTTAGCCGTCTCTATCGCTTTGTCAGGATCAATATTAGAACCAGCGACGACACAAGCTTTCATCGCACCATTCTTACGTAGGTGTCTTGTCAGTTGACGTGTATCGATGTCGGCAATAGCAACAATATTATGACGCTTTAAATAATCACTCAGGTTTTCAGTTGCGCGCCAGTTACTTATGACAAGTGGCAAATCACGAATCACTAAACCACTAATAAAAACACTGTTTGATTCTTCATCTTCAGGGTTTGTACCAACATTACCAATATGCGGATGGGTCAGTGTGACAATTTGTTTGTAATAGGAAGGGTCAGTAATAATTTCCTGATAACCTGTGATCGCAGTATTAAAAACAACTTCACCTATGGCTTCTCCATCAATACCAATTGATGTACCGTAAAACAGAGAACCATCTTCCAGAGCTAACAGGGCGTCATGCGACAAAAAACTTTACCTCTCATTATTGCGAATCGTCGCTTCAGATTCCTCGGTCTCTGTTCCAGACTCGACTCTACCGATTACGTCTTGTAATCGTATCCTCTCGCGACATTGCCTACATGGATGTATGTACTCAGAATTCGCCTAAAGCGCCTACTGTTGGTGCAGTAGCAAAAATCCTGAGAGGGCATCCTGTACATAAAAAAGGGAGTAAACCGTTGTGGCTACTCCCGTAGAATTGACCAAAGATTATACTGTAATGCAACATAGACTGTCTATTCAGATAAGCTAATAAGATATGTATTTTTAAAAAAGAAAACACCTTGCCTGTACGCTTAATGATCTAAAACAATCTGATAGTTATGGGATAGAGCTCGTTATTGATGGAGTAGCAACTCAATATTTTATTATCTATCAAGAAAATAAAGTCTTCAGTTATCTGAATCGATGTCCTCATACTGGTGTCAATCTTGATTGGGTTCCACACCAATTTCTGGATAGTAATAATGAATTTATTCAATGTGCTACGCATGGTACTTTATTCAATATCGAGGATGGACACTGTTTGAGAGGCCCATGTATCGGTGATCAACTACAAATTGTCGAAAATATAGTCATAGAAGGAAATATCTACTTGATTTTGTAAGGATTAATTCAATTAACATGGCTTTTTTAATGTAATTTATTACTTTGTGGTGCTAACCTTGCATAATCAAGAAAAACTAATATTAATAAATACCTATTTGGGTCGGATCTATCCTCTAAAACATGCGAGAAAAAAAACGTCATCTCAATGCACTCAAGACCGGTCAAAAATTACACTGGTATGAGATTAGAAACATATTGGGCCAAGGTGGCTTCGGTATAACTTATCTCGCTCAGGATCTAAATCTTGGACATGAAGTAGCAATTAAAGAATACCTGCCTGTTGATCTTTCTATTCGGACAAAAAGTGGCACTGTTTCACCCGTCTCTGAAGAACACCATGAAAGATATTATTGGGGTTTGGGACGGTTTCTGGATGAAGCACGTACACTTGGACAATTTAAGCATCCCAATATTGTTCAGGTACGAAATGTTTTTGAAGCTAATAACACCGCCTATATGGTGATGGAATATGAACTCGGCGAAACGTTTCAAGACATTCTTAACCGTCGTAAAATTATTAGTGAAGTAGATCTCAAAACTATTATTTTTCCCATCGTCGATGGTATGAAAGTCGTTCATGCTGCCGGCTTTATTCATCGCGATATTAAACCTGCCAATATTTTTCTTCGTGTTGATGGCGATCCAGTATTGCTCGATTTCGGTTCTGCTAGAACATCTCTGGAACAAGGTAACCAATCTTTAACCAGTATTTTTTCACGTGGTTATGCACCAATAGAACAATACAATACTTCTGATGAATCTCAGGGAGCATGGACTGACATCTATGCACTTGGTGCAACAATGTACCGCGCTGTCAGTGGCGTACCTCCGACAGATGCAGTTGATCGAAGTGCGGGAATTGCCCAAATAGATCACGATACATATGTTTTAATTACAGAAATTGCGAATGAAGATTACTCTGAAGATTTTTTGACGGCAATTGATTATGCCCTGCAATTTCGTCAACAAGACCGACCCCAAACGATGTCGGAATGGATTGCAACCTTTGATCGTCGAAATACCACTGAACGAAATCAATATAATACTGATACATCAATAATTGAAAAACAAATTTCTGAAGCAGAATCCGGTGATGCTGTCGCTCAATCAAAGCTGGCATTTATGTACGCTAAAGGTATCCAAATTGAAAAGAATGAAGCATTGGCAGTTAACTGGTTCATGGAAGCAGCAGAAAATAATTACGTTAATGCACAATACAATCTGGCATTAATGTACGCTAAAGGCAGAGGCGTAGAACAAAACTATAGTGAAGCATTAAGATGGTATACCTTAGCTGCTAAGCAGGGTGATATTATTTCGCAATACGCATTAGGTGATATGTATAGCAAAGGTATCGGAACCAAAAAGGATGTGAAACTTGCATTTGAATGGTTCATGAAAGCAGCCGAGCAGGAAAATACTAATGCAGAATACAAAGTTGCCGAAATATTACACAAGGGAATCGGAGTTGCAGAAGATTTGGTTGCTGCACATAAATGGTATGTAAAAGCATCAGATAAAGGCCATACGTTGGCACAAATGAAGCTGGCTTATATGTATGGCAAAGGACAAGGGGTTGAAAGAAACGATACTGAATCGTATCACTGGTTTAGAAAAGCAGCTGAACAAGGTCATCCTAAAGCGCAATACAATCTTGGCGTCATTTACGCAAAAGGACGTGGCATAGAAAAAAATCAAGATGAGGCAAAAAAATGGTATGAGCTCGCTGCACTTCAAGGTGATGAACATGCTGAAAAAGCGCTATCACGTTTTGAATCTTAATTACTTCAATAAAAATAAGCAAAACATCATTATCAGCAAATAATTATTATATTTGCTTCAACTAACAAGGTTTTTGTCTAGCTGATTTTTAAGATCGTTCAGATAACCACTTTGCGACAGATGGCGGTATCATCTTCTGTGCTTTGCCACTGACATAAATACCTATATGCCCTCCCGGAAATTCTAAAGTCTGATAATCTTTTGAACTAATACAACCCTCTAAAGCTTTGGATGAATCCGGTGGCACCAAATGGTCATGTAGGGCGTAAATATTAAGCACTGGAATTTTAATCTTGGTCAGATCAACGACATCATCGCCAATTTTAACTGTTCCTTTTACTAAACCATTTTCCTGATAAAACTGTTTGATAAATTCTCTATAAGCTTCACCGGCTTGATCAGGACTATCAAATATCCATTTCTCCATACGCATAAAGTTCATTACTCTTTCTTTATTATCAAATATATCAACCAGATCCATATATTTTTGAGACACCAAGCTATAAGGTCTTAAACTAAGAAAAGCTATGTTAAGCATTTCGCCAGAAATATTTCCCAAGGTATCGACCACTTGATCGATATCAATGTTTTTCACCATGTGACTTAATAAATCTTCTTTGGTATGAAAATCGACTGGTGTCACAGTGGTAATTAAATTCTTTACCTTATCTTGATGTAATGCTGAATAACAAAGACTGAAAGTACCGCCCTGACAAATACCCAGCATATTAATATTTTTTCTACTATGTCTCTCACAAATAACATCGACACAACGATCTATATAGCCATTAATATAATCATCAAGCGTCAGGAATTTATCTGCGCTATCAGGATAGCCCCAGTCAATTAGATAGACATCAAGACCTTCATTAAGCAAGCCTTGAATCATAGAACGACCATCTTGAATATCAGCCATATATGGACGATTCACCAAAGCATAGACGATCAATAACGGAACAGAATTTTGTTTTTTTGTGCGCGCTTTATAGCGATATAAAACGAGATTGTCTTCTGTATAGACTGCCTCTCTATCAGAAACACCTGATTCTATCTCATCAAGGTTATTTAAAGTATTAAAACCCTCTGCCAATTTGGCATTGAATTCATGTATCTCGTTTATGAGTGCATTCGGTGTTATTTGGAATGGATTCATTCTCTACTCCAATATCTAAAATTTAATTTTAATTACATCGTTTTTGACTGAACGACTTTTCTTTTTTGCCTTCTTTTTAGCAGGCTTAACTACTCTGTTAACTATTTTCTTTTTAATTACTTTTTTCTTCGACGTTTTCTTCTTTGCTTTTTTCTTAGCCGCCAACACAGGCTTGGTGCTTTTCACAGTATTTTTTTTATTCATTGTTTCTTTTAACTCTTTTAACTCAGACTCTATCGCTTTTACTTTTTTACGAAGTTCATAATGTCTGCGTTCAAGTTCATTCATTGCCCGAGTTGTCGGCATATTCATTGCTGTCAATATATCTTCTGTCACTTCATGACTTAATTTTTTGAAAGCCATCTGCGAATTAACTAATCTTCCATTTAACTCGGCATATTCTTCTGTATAGGCATAATCACTATAGACTTTTTCATTTGATTCAACCCATAGGTCATAAACCTGACGCATTGAATTAAAATCTTCCCCTTTTTTACTCATCTGTAAAATCTTTTTACGCATTACTTCCAACGCATCATGACTTAAACGTGCCATGACAGATTGATGCTCATTATTAGTATCCTGATAGATGGCTCCTAACTTTACGAGTTTTTTCAACTTTTCCTGCATTTCACGGGAATAACCAATTCCCGGCATGGATAAAAACTGATTACGCATATTTTTTGCTTCAAAATTGAAACCTTCATACATATCAGAAAAATCAAATGCATTACCAGTCATATTCTTTTTCATCCAATCAAAAGGCATTTCACAAGCATCAATATATGAACTCCAACTAAAATTGGGGGTTATTTGCGAAATCATAGTTTCAATTTCATCAAATTTTTTATTTATAAAACCTTCAATATCTTTTTTATTTGTAAAATTTGAAATGCCCTCAATTAAACTTGAGAATTGTTCTCCCATAAAATAATAATTTCGGCTTTGTTCAATCACTTTTTCAAATAAAGCTTCATTTTCAAAGGTCGAACCCGATTTCATCGACTTCCACCAATGTTCCATCGCATTATTCCAGAAAGAATTTCCTAAAGAACTATTGCTATTAGTAAATGAAGAAGGTGAATTAAACGCCATTAGCGCATCAAAATATTTTTTCTGAAATTCAGCCCAATTTGTTTCATCAGTTTTTTGTTTTTTATCACTCATGCATTTATCTCAAATAATTTTTAATACTATATAGACAAAATTAACATCGTTGTTATTTAATGTCTTTAACATTCTTAAAAAAAAACCCGCATAACTGTGTTGCTATACGGGTTCTTAATAAAGGGGGGTTAAATCTTGTAAAATTAAGCCGCCGCTTTTTTAACTGCTTTTTTTACCGCTGGTGTAATTTCAGATGAGACTTCATCAACCGTTTTTTCAACCCAACTGGTAACTTCATCACGTGAATCAGTCAATACTTCAGCAGTCTTGCGACTAAATTCCATAACCTTACTACCATATTCACTTGCAAAATCAGCTTCAGCAGAAATCGCATCTTTATAATTTGTAGTACCGGTAAGTGTTTTGGTTAATTCAACACCAGACTCAAAACTAAAAGTAGCCAAGCCCATTTGTAATTCGGTCAGCTCTTTCAACACTTTACTGTTTATTGAAGCTAATTCTTGCATGGCATTATATGAAGATTTACCCATTTCTGTTACTTTTTCAAAAATTTCATTTTGCATTTTTATTCTCCTAAAAAAACTCATATTTTTAAAATGTGTTTTTACACAATCTAACTATATTGTGCGCTGCAATATATTGCATTGCAACATATTTATTTAAAAAAATGACTTAATTTTGAAAAAAATAGCTAAGTATTTGTTAATAATGTAATTCTTCTGGGGAAGAATTAAAGGCATTTATCGATTCAACTATCTCTTTTTTTGCTTCATCAACATCATACCAACCATCAATTTTGACCCATTTATTAGGCTCAAGATCCTTGTAATGCTCAAAAAAATGCGTGATTAAGTTTAGCAATGCAGGTTGCACATCGCTATATGAGTTCACCTTACTATGGAATTTAGATACAGAGTCAAGAGGAACACACATTACTTTCCCATCATCTCCGGCCTCATCTGTCATTTTCAAAAGTCCTATAGGTCGACAGCGTATAACAGAACCATGAATCAGTGGCATAGGCGTCATTACTATAACATCGACAGGATCACCATCTTTTGCCAGCGTCTTGGGAATGTAACCGTAGTTACATGGATAACGCATTGCAGTGTTCAAAAACCGATCGACAAACATTGCACCAGTTTCCTTGTCCAGCTCATACTTTACTGGCTCACCGTTTAAAGGGATCTCAACGACAACATTAACGTCTTCCGGTGGATTTTTTCCAGGTCCTACTCTATCCAGATTCATTTATTAATTCCTATTTGTTAACTCTATTTTCTATTAAATGGTCAACGACTGCTGGTTCAGCAAGCGTACTCGTATCGCCAAGGTTTTCGAGTTCGTTTGCAGCAACTTTTCTTAAAATTCGACGCATAATTTTACCCGAACGTGTTTTCGGTAATTCCGGTGCCCACTGAATAATATCTGGACTAGCAATCGGTCCGATTTCTTTTCGAACATGTTTAACTAAGTCTTGCTTCAATTCATCAGTTGTCTGTACTCCTTCCATTAAAGTGACATAAGCGTAAATTCCCTGACCTTTAATATCATGTGGGTAACCAACGACAGCGGCCTCAGCAACGTCATGATGTAATACCAATGCACTTTCTACTTCAGCCGTTCCCATTCTATGTCCGGAAACATTGATCACGTCATCCATCCTTCCTGTAATCCAGTAATAACCATCTTCATCACGACGAGCTCCATCGCCACTAAAATACAGTCCTGGATACATCTTGAAATAAGCTTCTTTGAAACGTTCATGATCACCAAATAATGTACGCATTTGACCTGGCCATGGGCGTTTAATACAGAGTGCGCCCTCACCAACACCTTCAATCTCATTACCTTTATCATCAACCAAACAAGGTTCAACACCAAAAAAAGGTAATGTTGCTGAACCCGGTTTGAGATCTGTTGCTCCGGGTAAAGGTGTAATTAAGTGACCGCCGGTTTCTGTTTGCCACCAGGTATCAATAATAGGACATTGTTCATTGCCAATAATATGGTAATACCATTCCCATGCCTCAGGGTTGATGGGCTCACCGACAGTACCTAATATTCGAAGACTTTTTCTACTCGTATTTTTAACAAATTCATCACCTTTGCCCATTAATGCTCGAAGAGCAGTAGGTGCGGTATAAAAAATATTAACATTATGCTTATCAATAACCTGCCAAAAACGACTTGCATCCGGGTAAGTAGGTACACCTTCAAACATCAAGCTTGTCGCAGCATTACATAAAGGACCATAAACAATATAGGAATGGCCAGTAACCCAACCAACATCGGCAGTGCACCAATAAATATCGCCATCGTGATAATCGAAAACATATTTATGTGTCATTGCGCAGTAAAGAAGATAACCGCCGGTTGTATGTACTACGCCTTTCGGCTTTCCAGTTGAGCCCGATGTATACAAAATAAAAAGAGGGTCTTCCGCATCCATTTCTTCAGGCGGGCAATCATTCGAGGCATCAGCCACGATGTCGTGATACCAAACATCACGACCAGTCTGCCAGGCGATTTCATTTCCGGTGCGTTTGACAACAAGCACCGTATGAACATTAGGACACTCAGCTAAAGCAGTATCAACATTTGTTTTTAGTGGCGTACTTCTACCACCACGAACACTCTCATCTGCGGTAATAACGACTTTGCAATCAGAATCGAGAATGCGATCTTTTAAGGCTTCAGGAGAAAACCCACCAAACACAATTGAATGTACTGCGCCGATTCTTGTACACGCCAACATGGCGACAGCCGCTTCTGGAATCATCGGCATGTAAATAGAAACTCGATCACCCTTCTTTACGCCACGAGTTTTAAGAACATTAGCAAACTTACAAACTTCTTCATGTAATTCTTTATAAGTAATGTTCTTATCAACTTCAGGATCGTCACCTTCCCAAATTATCGCAACTTGATCACCTCGTTCTTCGAGATGCCTATCGAGACAGTTATAACTAACATTTAATTTTCCACCAACGAACCAATTAATATTGGCATCGTTATAATCCCAGTCCTGCACCTTATCCCACTTGGAGGACCAACTAAGAAACTCGTCAGCCTGCTCAGCCCAAAATGCATCGGAATCATTAATTGAACGCGCATACATATCCTTATATTTTTTTGAATCAATATGTGCATGTTTTGCAACATCGCTCGGTACTTTATAAACTTTAATTTCTGACACGATTGCCCCCACTAGATCAAATGTAAGTTAATGCTAATCATCAAAAAGATCTTTTTTTGATTTATCTCAATTTATATATAATTAGTTCGAATAGTTTTTGAAAAATTCTACTTTCCCTGAATATACTGCTCAAGTAGCAAGCATGATATACCCTTCAAGAATTAAAATTAAATAAATTAGTGTTGTAATTTGCAACAAGACTAAACAATCCATCTATCGTTTTCTCAGTCACATATTTATCCAAATCCAAAGACTCAATATCGATAAACTCTGACATAACCCCAAGATTATCGATTAACGCTTTATATTTTTCTGTTACACCAACGCGATTAGTTGCTTGTTTTACTATTGGCAAAAATTGTTGTTGCAACTGACTTCCTCCCTTGTCCTTAAGATACTCTGTCGCTGCATCGTCAGTTCCTTTTAAAATTCCGTAAGCATCTTTGACCGACATCGATTTAATTGTATTACTAAAAATAGACATTGCTTTAGGAGTTGCTTCTTCTGCTGCACGATTCATCGAAACAACAAATTGATCGGCGATTTTATCTTGTCCTATTTTTCTTAAACTTGATTCAACTGCTTGCAGTTGTTCCGGCATTGGAATTTTTAATTGCGGATGGGATAAAAAACCATTCTCCTTACCCAATATACTGACTGCTGATTGACTACCTTTAATTAAAGCTTCTTTTAAACCAGATACAATTTCATCATTATTCAAATTATTATTGGTAGCTGCTGCACCTAACATCTCTGATGATTTTTGATTAAATATCTCAAGAAAATCATCCCAAGCTGCATAACTCGATATCGAGTTACAAAACATTAGTATAAAAAATAAGAAACATCCTAATCTAACGTTAGTTTCCAAACCAATTGCCCCTCCAAATATTTAGACAAAAAAAAGGCAGAGCTTATTAAGCCCTGCCTTTAATAACAACTAGATATAGATACTTATCGAGCTAATATTTCAACTCGTCTGTTTTGTGCACGACTTGATGCTGAATCATTTGCAACAGCAGGGTTACTTTCACCATAACCTTTGGCATTCAATCTAGAACCGTTCACACCTTTTGATACAAGGTACTTAATAACAGATTCTGCTCGTCTTTGTGATAAGCCCAAGTTGTATGAATCATCACCAGTACTATCTGTATGACCTTCAACACTAAGGTTTTGACTAGCATTAGACTTAATAGTAGATGTCGCTCGATCAAGTATGGATTTAGCTTCAGAAGTCAAAGCCGCACTGTCAAACTTAAAATGAATACCTCGTAAGGTAACCAAAGAACGACCACAACCATTGGTATCAACCACGGTACCCAAAGGAGTTTCTGGACATTTATCCAGATAATCAGGAACACCGTCACCATCATGATCTTCCGCACAACCGCTACTATTAACAGGCACACCGAGTAGCGTTCTTGGACACGCATCATCTGCATCGAGTACTCCATCACCATCCTCATCATACCAATAGATTGCGTCTGACGGAGCTGGAGCTGGAGCTGGAGCGCTCCCAACAGGGCCACAGAAATGATGACCTAATAATGCACCTACAAGCGTGCCTGCACCTGCGCCTAATGGGCTAGCAAAGGCACCAATAGTCGTACCCGTTAATGATGCGCCGACAACACATTGATTAACATCTTCTTCTGTCATAGCTGCATCTTCTTTAACCAAGACAGTACAACCATTCAAAAATACAAAACTGATTAATAATAATAATACCCGCTTCATGCCCCGCTCTCCTATAAATAATGATTTAGTGTTTTTGACTGATTTATTCTTCTTTAGATATAGACCACATTAAATTGTATATTGGACACAATTACTGCCTATTATAGCTAACTTATAGTCTTAATTCGACTTAGCTGCGTATTTATTTGAAACATAATTGTCGACGATCTCACGAAATTCTGCAGCGATATTTTCTCCACGCAATGTCACGGTCTTTTTCCCATCAACAAAAACGGGAGCTGAGGGCAATTCTCCGGTACCTGGTAAGCTAATACCAATATCAGCATGTTTACTTTCACCCGGTCCATTTACAACGCACCCCATGACAGCGAGTGTCATTTCTTCCACGCCGATATATTTCTCTCGCCAGATAGGCATCTGACTCCGCACATAGGCTTGAATATTATCCGCTAATTCCTGAAATACTGTACTGGTAGTACGACCGCATCCTGGGCAAGCGGTAACAAGTGGAGTAAACGAGCGTAATCCCATCGTTTGTAACATTTCCTGAGCGACAATAACTTCATTAGTTCGATCGCCGCCCGGTTCAGGCGTTAATGAAACACGAATCGTATCGCCTATACCTTCCTGCAATAAAACACCCATTGCCGCAGTTGATGCAACAATCCCTTTTGATCCCATACCTGCTTCGGTCAATCCTAGATGTAAGGCATAATCACAACGCGAAGCGATATCCCGGTACACTGAAATTAAATTCTGTACACCACTTACTTTACATGACAAAACAATATGATCTCGAGACAAACCTATTTCTTCAGCACGTGCTGCATTGTCTAATGCTGAAATAATTAACGCTTCTCGCATCACTTCTTCCGCACTCCGAGGTTCAGTTAGTTTGGAGTTATCATCCATCATTTTTGCCAATAGCACTTGATCCAGACTTCCCCAATTCACACCAATACGAACCGGTTTATCATATTCGATTGCTTTTTCAATCATGGTGGTAAATTGATTGTCTCGCTTTTTTCCAAATCCAACATTGCCTGGATTAATTCGATATTTGGCAAGCGCTTGAGCACACTCAGGATAATCACTGAGTAATTTATGACCGTTATAATGAAAATCACCAACTATAGGCACATTACAGCCTACTGCATCAAGCTTTTCCCAAATGTTAGCGACTTGTGCTGCAGACTCCTCATTATTAACTGTAATTCTAACAAGCTCAGAACCTGCAGCTGCAAGTTGTTGAATTTGCTTCGCTGTTGCATCAGCATCCGCGGTATCCGTGTTAGTCATTGATTGAACAACTACAGGATGACAACCACCCATAACAACAGATCCAACCTTAACGGCAATACTATTACGTCTGTCGAGCGAACCAAAATCTGGGGACATATGAAAACCTTAAAATGAGTGCATAAAATAAAACATGCAGTCTAATCTTCGGAAAGTCGCTGTCAAGCTGATAGTTGCTCTGCTTCCCATTTATTAATTTGTTAGGAAAAAATATTTTCAGCATGAGATACTAGTAAGGATGAATAATAAAAATAGCTTCTCAAAAGAAGAATTACTTGCCTGCGGACGCGGAGAGATGTTTGGTGAAGGGAATGCACAGTTACCACTGCCACCCATGCTCATGTTTGATCGTATCATCGATATTACTGAAGATGGTGGCTCAGTTGGCAAAGGCCATATAGTTGCCGAGCTTGATATCACACCTGATCTTTGGTTTTTCGATTGTCACTTCGTCGGCGACCCGGTTATGCCCGGTTGTCTGGGTTTGGATGCTATGTGGCAATTGATCGGATTTTTTCTTGGCTGGTCAGGTGCTCCGGGACAAGGAAGAGCATTAGCCGCTGGAGATGTTAAATTTTCAGGTCAAGTGACGCCAAAAAACAAGTTAGTGACCTATCATATAGATATGAAACGAGTTGTATTGCGAAGATTAGTCATGGGGGTTGCCGATGCAACCATGTCTGTCGATGGAAATGAAATTTATGCCGCGAAGGATCTCCGTGTCGGTTTATTTAAATCAACAGAAGAATTTTAGGAGCAGGAATTGAAAAGAGTTGTCGTCACTGGCATGGGTATCGTGTCCAGCATTGGAAATAATAAAGTCGAAGTATTGAATTCTTTGAAAACTGGTAAATCGGGGATTGAATATTTTGCTGAATATGAAGAACTTGGATTTCGCTCTCATGTGCACGGAGCAATACATCTTGATCTTGACTCATTAATTGATCGCAAACTCAAACGTTTCATGGGTGATAGCGCAGCATATAGTTATCTTGCAATGAACGAAGCGATTGCAGATGCTGGATTAGAAGAAAATAATATTTCCAATATTCGCACAGGTTTAATTGTCGGTTCTGGCGGCGGATCAAATAAAAACTTACAAGAATCAATTGATATATTGCGCGACCGCGGTGCTCGTAAAATTGGCCCAACAATGGTTCCTCGAATTATGGCCAGTACCAACAGCGCCTGCCTTTCCGTTGCATATCAAATTAAAGGGGTTAACTATTCAATTAGTTCAGCTTGCGCTACCAGTGCACATTGTATTGGTAATGCCTATGAATTAATTCAGATGGGCAAACAAGATATTATCTTTGCTGGTGGTGGTGATGAAATACACTGGACATCAACCTTGTTATTCGACTGCATGGGCGCACTTTCATCAAAATATAATGACCAGCCAGAAAAAGCATCTCGCCCTTATGACGCAAACCGTGATGGTTTCGTTATTTCAGGTGGCGGTGGGATTCTTGTTCTTGAAGAACTGGAACATGCATTAGAACGTGATGCAAAAATTTACGCTGAAGTTATAGGATATGGTGCAACTTCTGACGGATCAGACATGGTGAAACCTTCTGGAGAAGGCGCGGTAAGATGTATGCAACAGGCATTACAAACAGTTGATAGCAAGATCGATTATATTAATGCTCACGCTACCAGCACGCCTGCAGGTGACATCACTGAATTAAACGCCATTAAAGAAGTCTTTAAAGACACTTCAATTCCTATAGTCAGCGCAACAAAATCACAGACAGGTCATGGTCTTGGTGCCGCGGGGGCAAATGAATCAGTATATAGTTTATTAATGCTAGAAAATGATTTTATTGCTGAATCAGTTAACGTATCAGATCTTGACCCAGGCGCAGAAGGAATGCCTATCGCATTAAAACGAAAAGATAACGCAGGACTAAATACGATTATGTCTAATAGCTTCGGTTTTGGTGGAACCAATGCAACTCTGGTATTTCAAAAACCGGATTAACAGCGCCATCATGTAATGGAAGCAAAGCTCATTGCAATGTCGCTTAGCTGGATAGCACATCTGTCGAGTTATGCGCGCCAGGTAGAAGCACCTGACATTCTTTTTAAACCTCATGCATTTTTTGTCGAGATAACATGTCATGGCAATGAAAAATATGTCACTATAAATTAATTACCGTGTATGAGTACTCAACTACTTCATTAAACTTATATCACCACAATGATCTGAAACCTAAAAAAGGATTAATTAAATTTGGATCATAATATCTTAATCTCTATTGCCAGCATTGGTGTACTCGGAATCGGTTGCCAATGGCTGGCGTGGTGGGCTCGACTTCCCGCAATTCTTTTTTTGTTAATCATCGGAATTGTTGTTGGCCCTGTTTTTGAGTATTTTAATCTCAGCTATCTTGACCCTGACGTTCTATTTGGCCAGTTACTTTTTCCCATCGTTTCTTTATCTGTTGCAGTCATTCTTTTTGAAGGAAGCCTAACGCTAAAGTTTGAGGATATTCGTGAGCATGGAAAAACTGTTAGAAATTTAATTTCTATAGGTGCATTAATAACCTGGCTTATCATCGCATTTAGTACACATTACTTGATTAACATTCCTTTTGAACTCGCTTTCCTATTTGGTGCTGTTGTCATTGTTACGGGGCCAACCGTAATCATTCCCATGTTAAGAACGGTTCGTCCTAATGCAAAAATAACCAACGTACTTCGCTGGGAAGGCATTACCATTGATCCTCTTGGCGCTTTACTCGCTGTTTTGGTTTTTGATTTTATAATTTCAGGACAACAACATAATGCTATAGGTTCAATCGTATTAACCTTCGGAAAAATAATCCTGACCGGCTTTTCTATAGGCTTTATTAATGGATGGTTTTTAGGTACATTATTACGCAAACAACTGGTACCTCAATACTTACGCAATGTTATAACGCTAATTACTGTAGCTGCAGTTTATGTTTTGTCTGACACAATTGAACATGAGTCAGGGTTACTTGCCGTTACTATCATGGGAATGACCATGGCAAACATGAAAGACATGGATATCAGTGACATACTTGATTTCAAAGAAAGTTTAAGTGTGCTATTAATTTCAGGGCTTTTTATTATTCTCGCCGCGCGAATTGAATTTTATCAATTTATTCAGATTGGTTGGCCTGCATTAGGCATCCTTGCCATTACTATGTTAGTCGCAAGGCCTGTTTCAGTTTTTGTATCTTCCATCGGTTCAGATTTATCGTTCAATGAAAAGCTGATGATTTCCTGGATAGGACCGAGAGGTATTGTTGCCGCTGCAGTATCTGCACTATTTGCCTTGCGACTTGAAAATGCAGGCTATGCTGAAGCTTCATTACTAGTCCCTCTCACTTTTTTAATAATAATAGGCACTGTCGTCATTCAAAGTGCAACGGCAAGTCATATCGCTGTTTTACTAAAAGTACGCGAGCCTCCCCCAACCGGTATTCTAATCATCGGGGCAGGTAATGTTGCTCGAGCAATTGGTAAAGAACTGCAAACACAAGGTTTCAAAGTAGTGTTAACTGACAGCACATGGGAAAACATCAGTCTAGCTAGAATGGAAGGGCTTGAAACCTATTATGGCAATCCTATTTCCGAACATGCTGACAGACACCTTAATTTACTTGGTTTAGGAAAAATTCTTGCCATGTCGGGGAGAGGAAGTCTTGACACCTTGGCCTGCTTACGATTCAAAACTGAATTTGGTGTGAATAATGTTTACGAATTAAAAACTGCTCGTGAAAAACATATTTCTGATAAACATATTGTTTCTACCCGACATCGTGGCTATGAACTTTTTGGAGAAGATATTGATTATGGCAATTTGGCTTATCGTTTAAGAAATGGTGCTGAACTAAAAAGTACACAATTAAGTGATGAATTTTCATTTGAGCAATATCTTGAAACATACGGTGATCGTGTCATTCCTTTGTTTGCCGTAGATAATAAACAACGATTACACATTTTTGTTTCAAACGGAAAGATGAAACCAGAAGCAGGATGGACCATTACCGGAATGATTCAAGCTGGATCAAAGCAAAATTAAGCTTAAAAAACCCTCGAAAAGCATCTTTTTCTGTGACAATTGTCACAGAAAAGTAACAGATATATGCCATCTACATGAAATTGAGAGATTCATCACAGCAGGCTTTATATTGTTTTACTAGAATTGAAGTCACTAGCTTATTAATTAATTTTTTTATCCTCCTTTTAAAGATGATTGTGAGCAAAGTCTGGAGATGCACATAACCCTCCTCCCCATGTGTGTTATGAGTCTCCAGGCTTTTTTTATGCCTGCAATAATCAGCTCAATAATACGTAACGAAGATATAAACAAAGACGGCAAACGTAATCGTTAGTGCAACTGCGATTGCTAGATAGAGGTTCTGCTTATTCTTTTTAGGTTCACTCGAACCCGATTTTTTATTATAGCTACTCGCTGCCAGACGCCATTGTGTTTGTGTGGAGACACTTGGATCCTCGAGCATCGCTCGCCATTCCTTAACTGTTTGAGGTCTTTCCTTGTGATTACTTCTTAAAGAATGTTCTATCGCGCGTAACAGGAAAGTAGAATAATTTTTACTGTGTTTATCTAACTCACTCCAGATTTCATTGATTGCCTGCTCACCGGTATAACGATTTCTAAAAGTCGAATCCATCGGTGGCTCACCCGTTATCGCTTTAAAACAAGTTGCCCCAAGAGAATAGATATCCGTCCACGGACCTTGCATATCACTTCTGGCATAGTACTGCTCGAATGGTGCATAACCTGGAGTAACAACTTTGGTTAAAGTCATGGTTTCTTCACCTATGGCTTGTCGTGCAGAACCAAAATCGAGCAAAATAGCGGTACCATCTTCCCGAATAAAAATATTTCCGGGCTTTATATCTCTATGAATAAATCGAGCTCCATGTAGAACTTCCATCCCATCAAGCAAACCGAATAAAATATCCTTTAAATCTTCTTCGCTAGGTCGTCCATCTCTAAGAAGCTTTTCATGAAAACTGATCCCATGCTCATAACTCATAACCATATAAGCTGTATTATTTGCTTCAAATACAGAATAAACACGAACAATATTATTGTGGTTAAATTTTGAGAGCGTTCTTGCTTCTCGAATAAAACGCTCCATCCCCCATATCAACTTGTCGCTCAACTCTTTATTTAGAGTTTGTACAGTATAATCATTACCGCGCCCGGCAATATCTCGTGGCATAAATTCCTTAATAGCAACTTCTCTTTCGAGAGTGTTATCCTGAGCGAGATAAGTAATCCCAAATCCACCCTGACCAAGCACACTTTTTATCGTGTAACACTGAAGTTCATATCCAGCAGGTAAAGTTTTGGGTTCTATTTTTATGGGGGCTTCAGCCATAAAGTGGCACTTAATTAGATTTTTAAAAGTTTGGAATAATTAGTAACAGTAATTTAATGAGATGAATTTAAAATAAACGCCCGAGAAAGATATTCTCGGGCAACGAAATTAAAAAATAGTGCTTAAGTTATGGGGAGTCACAGGCTTTTAATGCTCGATAAGCCTTACTTCCTTTATCAACTGTTGCACCAGATTCAGAACCATCCGTAAATATCGTGGCGTTATCCTCATCAAGATACTTATGGCCTTCTTGCCAATTCTTAACCTCAGCATAAAATTCAAGCGCATCACGCATAATCCGGTTTTGCTTTTCCAGTTTTTCGATTTGTTCCGCTTGCCCACTATCAGATTTACTACCAAATATCATGAAAACTCCTCCATAAAGCTGTATTCAAAGATACTAGCACTATTATATCGATTTTCAATAATGATGTTTTTATTAAAAATCATCAGTCAATATTCTCTTCCGTCTCTTTACAATGTATCTCATAAACACATAATTTCAAATCTTCTTCTTTACAAATTTGTTCGCCATTTTCTGCCACTTCCCAATTACCTGATTTTTTATTCACCACGCAGTCTTTTTTTAAAGGTACACCATCTAACCGAAGTAAATTCTTACCACCAGAATAATAACAGGCAATGAACTCACCTTTATTTTTAATTCTGATGGAATACATTTTTTCAACTGAGAGTACATCATCCAAAGTACGTCTTTCATCAATGCTCCAATCGTAATCTCGAGAAATATTTCTTTCTTTTACTGTCTCGGCCGAAGGACATTGATCTGCATTAACTAAACATGGATTAGCAAAAAAACATAACAGACAGATTAAATTGTATTTTTTTTTGAAAAGGTTCATCCTAATAAGCGTATTCTCTGGAGTCTGACAGGACTAATATTATGCATGATAAGCTTCATGAAAAAATCACTTCTTTAAAGAAAGAGGTAGAGCAATTACCGGTTGATAACGGTTCTACCAAAAAACATATCAATGAATTAATAAAAGACATCGAAAACCTGAATGGCACGACTGAAGAGAATGAAGACGTTCTCGATAAGATCAAGTCATCTATCGATCGTTTTGAAACTGAACATCCGAGGGCAACCGCAATACTAAATGACATAATGGTGACACTTAGTAATATGGGGATTTAGTTTCACGATTGTTCTTTCGTCCTCTGGCGGCGTTAAGAACGTACTCAATCGGTCATTTATAATTATAAACTCCCTCATTTATGTACAGGACGTACGGTATGCTGGTTTTGCAGGAGCAAAAACCAGTCCGTGCGTTTATGCCTTGCCAGAGAACAAAAGCCCTGCTCGTGAATTGCAGTATTGAAAATTTTTGTTTAATAGGATCTAACTTGTCCGACAACAACACCTTGGATATGTACGCGATCTGCTGGGTAAATCATTGGAACCATTGTCTGATTAGCTGGAATTAATTCTACTCTGTCACCATGTTTTCGAAGTTTCTTTAAGGTCGTTTCGCCATTATCGATCAGCGCCACAACAATATCGCCATTATTCGCAGTTTCTGTTTGTCGAACGATAACAAGATCCCTATCCAGAATACCTGCTTCAATCATTGAGTCACCTTTCACTTCAAGAACGTAACGATCATCACCTAATAACATATCGGAAAAATCTATTTCCAGTTGTTCAGGAATAGCTTCAATAGGTTTACCTGCAGCAATTCGACCGGCAAATGGTAAAACCAGTAAGCGCTTATCACGCTCACCGGTCAGACGTAAGCCTCGCCAACTACGTCCGTTGCGTTGTAAATGTCCTTTATTAATCAATGATTCGACATAACGATGAATCGTACCTTTAGATTTAATATCAAGTAATTGTCCAATCTCAACTAATGTCGGCGCATGACCATTTTGTGTAATGTACCGAGTAATACACTGTAAAATTTTCTCTTCAAGTCCAGTCAACATTTAAATGTTCTCCTGATGTTCTCTTTTGAAGAATAGAGGACTTTAAGAGAACTTTCAATATTTATTATTAATTTTGTGACATCGTTATGGATAAGGATAAGATAGATCTAGTCTAATAATGGCAAAACAGCTGGAGAATTTTATAGTGAATCAATTAATACTCTTTTTGATATTAAGCATAACTAGTCTTTTTTCCGTTTTAAGTCATGCTGATACAGAAATGACTAAAGCAGTGATTAATAAGGCAATTGAAGGCGGCTTTTCTGAGCTTGAAAAACAGATTATCGAAAAGTACTTCAAAAAAACAGAGAGTGAAACTAATGTCTCTGACGATAAAAGCAAGAAGAAAAACAAACAAAAGGATTTACCTCCCGGCTTAGCTAAAAAAGAAAAACTTCCACCGGGTTTAGCAAAACAACTTGAACGTAATGGCACACTACCGCCTGGACTAGCTAAACGTAATTTACCTGCTGACCTTAACGCGGAGCTTCCTGATCCTGTTGAAGGACTTGAAAGAGCCATTGTCGATAACGCAGTCGTACTCGTAGAAAAAGCAACGGGACGAATAGTTGATATTTTAAAAGACGTCGTTACTGGAAACTAAAAGGTAACCGTTATGGATAAATCTGAAGAAGAATGGCAAAAAGAACTCTCTACAGAACAATTTGCTATCTGTCGGAAAAAAGGCACTGAACGAGCATTTACTGGACAGTATTATGACTGTAAAGATGAAGGTGCTTACCTTTGCAGCTGCTGTGCCAGTGAATTATTTAGCTCTGAGACAAAGTATGATTCAGGCTCAGGCTGGCCAAGTTTTTGGGAGCCTAAAGATGAAAGTATCAAAACAGAAACAGACAACAGTATAGGAATGCAGCGAGTGGAAGTGCTTTGTAAAAAATGTGGTGCACATCTTGGACATGTCTTTGAAGATGGCCCACAACCGACAGGCTTACGTTATTGTATAAATTCAGTTTCTTTAAAATTAAAGAAAGATTAAATATGACTAACCTGAAATAATACAGACATCAAAACTTAACGGAGAATAAAAATGGCACATCGTGATATGTCAGAAATGACGCGAATCGCTTTTCATAGAAATGATCTTGTAATTGAACCTACGATTTACAATGCAGCGACTCAAATATTAACGGGTCTTATTGGCGCAGATAAGCTGAATGCAAGTAATGAAAAAGCGATTATTAAAAAATCGATAGAACTTGCATTAGAACTTGCTGTTCAAACAGATAAAATGATGGAAGTCGATAGCAGTGGCGGCGGGATTGAGAGATCTATTGAGCTTTAATGTTCCAATATTAGCTCGATAGGACATTTTCTGACTGTCCTGTTATATCTTCTGTATCAGAATATGAATAATGGGTTACCTGGTTTCTTCCGGCTTTCTTACTTTTGTATAGTGATTTATCCGCTTTTTCTAAAAGTTCGTTGATATTAACTGCATCTTCAGGGTAACTGGCAATACCAATACTGATGGTTGTATTGACTCGGCTACCTTCAACATCGAAAGATGAATTTGCAACCGCCATTCTGATTCTATTACCGGCTTCCACAGCCTTTTTTGCTGTAGCCTGTGGAAGTAATATCACAAATTCATCGCCGCCATAACGTGCAATAACATCCGAAACTCTAAGACAATCTTGAATAATCTCAGCCAAAATAATGATTAAACGATCACCTGCTTTATGACCATATTTATCATTCACTGATTTCAGGTTATCTGCATCAATCATCATCATTGACATAGGATGTGAATATCTCGCTGCAACTTTGGCAGCTTTAATCAATGCCAAGTTGAATGATCGTTTATTCAGTAACCCAGTCATTTCATCTGTTTCAGATAATGACTTGAACATTTGCCTACCATAATGAATATCAGCAGCTAACATTGTTGTGATGTAAGCGATCAATAGAAACGGTGAAAACAACGTCATGATCTGGCTAAAGTCAATTAAACTAAATGATGAATCGCTATATAGCGGTGCTGCAAGATAAATATAGAACGCCGCGATTAATCCAATTTCCAAAAATGTAATTATTTTTCCCAACGTTATTGCGCTAGCAATAATGACCAATAAATAGAGGTTTAATAATGGACTATTAACACCACCAGTTTGTAAGAGTATCCAGGAAATAAAGACAATCATTGCCCATGTTTCGATCGCCATTTTCCAGCGAGATTGTCGTGTATAGAAATTAAAATAACGGAAAGAAAGTATAAAAAGCGCAAATGCGAGCAATGAAACTATCATGCCTTCAGGTGATAGAATTTTCGCATCAGGTGAAACGTAGTAAAGCACGACGAGAATCAGTAACAACCATTCTATCTCGGCAATACTCCTCGAAAAGCTTTTTAACTCAATTTGCTCAATATCTATTGAGTTCGAAATGTCTGCCGTTTTCATCACTGAATTTTCCTGTTGCCATTTATATATTTACTCAAGTAAAAACATCATCCCTAATTCATGATTCATCGGCTAACCAGGACTTTTCTTTAATAAAAAAACAGTAATGCTACCTCTACTTTTCAACAAATTCAGTGGCTTCAAACCAGGCCAATTTTTTGTGTAAGGAGACGACTTCACCAATAATAATCATACTTGGTGGTTTAACCTCATGTTTTTCAGGTATTGAAGGCAACTCTTTAACGGTTGTTATATAAACACGCTGCTCGCTGGTAGTACCTTGTTGCACTATTGCTGCTGGAGTTGTTTCTGCTAAACCATGCTTGATTAATTCCCTACTCAAAATATCCAGACCATGCATGCCCATATAAACAGCCAGAGTTTGCTGCGGCTGCACTAAGGCAGGCCAATTTAGATTGGTTGATCCATCTTTAAGATGTCCCGTAATAAAAATACAAGACTGTGCATAGTCGCGATGTGTTAATGGAATTCCTGCATAAGATGCACAACCACTGGCTGCCGTAATTCCCGGCACAATCTGAAACGGAATATTATTTTCGGAAAGCAAATCAATTTCTTCACCGCCACGTCCAAAGATAAAAGGATCTCCTCCTTTCAGTCTTAAAACACGTTTACCTTGTTTTGCCAGATCAACTAATAATTGATTAATTTCATTTTGTGGCAATGCATGTTTGCTTCGTTCTTTGCCAACATAAATTCGTTCAGCATCTTTGCGTACTAATTCGACAATAACTGGCGCAACTAACCTATCATAAAGCACAACATCGGCTTGCTGCATTAAACGTAAAGCGCGAAACGTCAATAAATCTGGATCACCCGGACCACCTCCCACCAGATAAACTTCGCCTAATGTTTCTACTTCAGGTGAATCCTGTTCCAGTTGTTTTTCTAATAACGTCAATGCATTTTTTTCCTGACCTGCATATAACATTTCGGCAACAGGCCCTTGTAAAACATGTTCCCAAAATCGACGACGATCCTGTATTTCAGGAAATTGTTGTTTCACTTTCTCTCTAAAACGGGCGATTAACGCAGCTAATTTTCCATAACTTGACGGTATTAAAGTTTCCAAACGCGCTCTAAGCAATCTTGCTAATACTGGCGATGCACCACCGGTAGAAACGGCAATAATAACCGGACTTCGATCAATCACCGAAGGCATGATAAACGAGCCTGATTTAGGGTTATCAACCACATTAACTAATATGTTTTTCAGTTTCGCTTGTTTCGCAATGGCATTATTCAGTTGCATATCATCGGTAGCAGCAATGATCAGTTCCATGCCTTGTAAACAACTTTCATCATATTCTTGCTCAATATGATGAATCTGATCAGCCTGTTTCAGTTTACTTAGTGACGAGTCTATTTCTGGCGCAATCACAAAAACCTTTGCTCCGGCAGCTAATAATTGTTGTGTTTTTCTGGCAGCAACCACACCTCCTCCAACAACCAGACAAGGTCGTTGTTGTAGCTTCAGAAATATTGGGAAATTTTCCATCTATTTGATTTTTATAATATTTATATAATTTTATTAACTACTTTGAATCATTGCCGCTATGTAATAAGAACATTTGAAACAAACATAAAACGACAGTAATAAGAAATCATAAAAAACGCTATTCCAGCATAAAGTTTTCGCGTTTTTAACCGATATAAATGATAACGAATGTTTGAAATCATATTAGCGTCAATCACAAATACAGTAATGATTTTAACATCAATAATTACAATGGCTATAAGGAGAATAAGGTGGATCTTGCAACTCTAATCGGTTTCCTGGCAGCGGCCGGCATTATTTTATCTGCCATTGTGCTGGGCGGCGATCCGATGATGTTCTTCAATGTCCCGTCACTTCTCGTGGTTGGTGGAGGCACTATTGGTGCCGTTTTAATGCAATTTAGTATTGCCCAATTTTTAGGTGCCATGAAAGTAGGGATGAAAGCCTTGTTTAACAAACTTACTTCGCCAAAAAAATTGATCGAAACCACCATTGACCTGGCAAATACCGCACGAAAAGGTGGATTACTTGCACTAGAAGAAAAAGACACGGGCAATACTTTCTTTCAAATGGGTATTCAAATGATGGTCGATGGGCACGAACCTGATGTTGTCAGAGCGACGATGGTCAGTGATATGAACTTAACTCTCGAACGACACGAGTTAGGACAAAAGATTTTTAAAGCGATTGGTGATGTCGCACCTGCCATGGGCATGATAGGAACACTAATTGGTTTAGTACAAATGTTAGCGAACATGGAAGACCCAAAAACTATTGGTCCAGCTATGGCTGTTGCGCTATTAACAACACTGTATGGAGCAGCAATTGCGAACGTGTTTGCTATCCCATTAGCAGAAAAACTAGGGCTTAGAAGTGCAGAAGAAAAAATGATTAAATCGATGATCATCGACAGTATTTCAGGAATTCAGGAAGGCCGTAATCCACGCGTCATTGAAGGCATGTTAATGACTTACCTGCCTGTTTCTGAAAGAAATTTTGAAGATGAAGGCGCGGAAGCGGAAGCCACGTAGTCTGGAATGATAAGTGAACTTTTACTATGAGTGACGAAGCACCAGCTAAAAAAGAAGAAGGTGGCGGTGTTCCAGCGTGGGTGATGACCTTTGCCGATCTAATGACATTATTGATGTGTTTCTTCGTTTTACTATTGTCGTTTTCCGATATGGATCTTCAAAAATTTAAGCAAATTGCCGGTTCGATGAAAAATGCCTTTGGTATTCAAAGAGAAATCAAAACTGACATGGCGCCAAAGGGAACCAGTATTATCGCGCAAGAATTTACTCCCGGCAGACCGACACCAACACTTATCAAAGAAATTCGACAAAGTACCATTGATGAAAGTAAACAAACTGTAGAGTTTACTGACGCAATGACTGAAGAAGAAAAAAAAGAAAGCATCGATGCAGCTGAGGATAATGATGGTTCTGGTAGTGACGCAATGCAACGCCAACAAGAACAGGAAATGGTAGAAGAGTCGCCTATTGAAGAAACCACAGAAGTTAGTACCAATGAAAATAAAGGAAAAGATGATGCTGAAGAAGCAGCAACAACAGCAGAAATTGATGTTGAAAAATTAGCTGCACTGGAAAAAACGGTAGCCGAAATTAATAAAGCAAAAGAAGAAGAAATTAAGCAACAGGAAAAACTTCAGGAAAAAACGGTGACTGATGCTTATAAATTGCTTAAGACACTTGAACCAGAAATTGAACAAGGCTTGATTGCAATAAAAACTCAAGGTAATCGTATTTTGCTACGAATAAATGAAAATGGTTCGTTTCCCTCTGGCTCATCCATTGTCAAAGGCAGCTTCTTACCTGTGCTAAATAAAATCAGAAAATCTCTGAGTGAAATAGACGGCAGAATTATTGTTGCTGGTCACACTGATAATATTCCGATAAAAACAGCCCGTTTTCGTTCTAATTGGGAACTATCATCATCGCGTGCGGTAACCGTTGTTCATGAACTACTGGCTTTAGACACCATTCCACAAGAACGATTTGTTATTGAAGGTCATGGTGATGCACACCCGATGGTAAAAAATGACACCTCTAATAACAGAGCGCTAAATCGTCGTGTCGAACTTATTATTGTACAAGGTGAAGAAGAAGATCAGTTGAATGTGATCTCCGCTGACTCAACGAATCCATTCAAAAGTACAATTAAAGACAATCAAGCTAAGTTAACAACATCAGTACAAGACATACTGAATGAAGAGATTAAAGTACCGGAACAATCTGAAATTGATGCAGTAGATTTACAAACACTAAAAGATCGCTTTGAAAGTATCAGAGAAGGATTAAAAAACCAATAAGGTAAAATGTAACAGGAAAATGACTATGGATGACCGCCGAAGATATTTCAGAATTAATGACAAGGTTTCACTCAAATACCGTGTTGTACAAGGCATTGATGTCGACACTGAAATTAAACGAACAGAGCATGAACAAAATACTCTTGCCGAAATGAAAAATGCATTTAATAGCATTGAGGCAAAAGTAATATCAAAAATGGCTCGTATTGAAGAAGTCAGTCCTTTGGTTGCAGAAATACTAGGGCTTTATGATAAGAAATTGTCATTAATGCAAAACATGATTATGCATAATGACGACAAAGATAATTCAATTACCGAAACACAACATGTTAATTTAAGTGCAAGCGGTATGTCTTTTGAGTCAAACACACCGATAAACGATGATGTGAATCTAAAAATGGAATTGATTGTTTTTCCTGAATATCAGTTTATTCCACTCTATGCTCGTGTTGTTGATTGCAAGAAAAAAATGGATGACAACCTTTATCGATTTATTATCGCTGTCGATTTCATTGGCATATGCGAAAGCGACCAGGAAACTATCATGCAACATATCTTAAGCAGACAAGCTGCTACAATAAAAAAAGAACGCAGCAAACAGTTAGAAGCAGAGAATGAACAAAAATCAGTCGCTAATGGTAATTAAGTCTTCGGCAGAGTAACGCCTGTCTGTCCCTGATACTTTCCAGCACGATCTTTATAAGATATTTCACAAACTTCATCCGATTCAATAAAGATAACTTGGGCAACACCTTCGTTGGCATAAATTTTTGCAGGTAAGTTAGTCGTATTAGAAAACTCTAGCGTTACGTGTCCTTCCCATTCCGGTTCAAGCGGTGTGACATTAACAATGATGCCACAACGTGCATAAGTTGATTTACCTAAACAAATCGTTAATACATTCCGTGGTATACGAAAAAACTCTACTGTTCTTGCTAACGCGAATGAGTTCGGTGGAATAATACAATAATCACTTTTAATATCGACAAAACTTTTTTCATCAAAGTTTTTAGGATCAACGGTAGCAGAATGTACATTCGTAAAAATTTTAAATTCATCTGAACAACGCACATCATAACCATAACTTGATGTGCCATAAGATATAATTCTTCCCGAATCATTTTCTTTAACCTGCCCTTTTTCAAAAGGTTCAATCATTGCGTGTTCTTCAGACATACGTCTGATCCACTTATCACTCTTCACACTCATGTTCTTTTATTTCTCCATTTTAAATTCATTATTCTGACCGCCATGGATGGCGGAAATACTTGCACCAACAGTAGGCGCTTTAGGCGATGCATAAAGCAATTGCAAGTGCTCTTAATTATTTTCAATTACGATTTTAGGAAATTTGCTACTGTAATCTTTCGATTGCTGCGCAAGCTTAGCTGCGGTGCGTCTAGCTATATTACGATAGTTCATTGTAATCGCTGAATCTGGTTCCATTGCCACAGTCGGCTTGCCGTTATCGACGCCTTCACGAATTCGAATATCCAATGGTAATGAACCTAATAGATCAACATCATATTGCTTAGCCATTTGTTCACCACCACCACTACCGAAAATATGTTCTTCGTGTCCACATTCACTACAAATATGCGTACTCATATTTTCAATAATGCCTAATACCGGAACGTTCACCTTTTCAAACATCTTTAATGCTTTCTTCGCATCCAATAGCGCGATGTCTTGCGGCGTCGTTACAATCACAGCACCACTCACCGGAATTTTTTGACACAGTGTTAATTGAATATCACCTGTGCCTGGTGGCAGATCGATAATCAAATAATCAAGATCCTTCCAGTTTGTTTCGTTTAATAATTGTTCAAGAGCACCCGTGACCATCGGTCCACGCCAAATCATCGGTGTATCTTCTTCAATCAAATAACCTATCGACATCGATTGAATGCCGTAACTTACTTTTGGCTCTACTGTCTTGCCATCCGTCGTATCCGGCTTACCTTGTAGACCCAGCATTCTCGGTTGGCTCGGCCCGTAGATGTCAGCATCTAAAATACCGACCTTTGCGCCTTCAGCTTGTAATGCCAAAGCCAAGTTAATTGATGTAGTTGATTTACCAACTCCACCTTTACCCGAAGCTACCGCAATTGTATTTTTTACATTGGCTAATAACGACACGCCTTTCTGCACAGAATGCGAAACAATCTTACATGAAATGTCTACCGTACAATTTGATATCCCAGCTTCACTCAATGCCGTTTTAATTGAATTTGTTAATTCTTCTTTTGAACCCGCTGCTGGATAAGCAAATTGAAGACTAATCGACACTGCATCTCCATCAATAGCTATATCTTTGACTACCTTTGCACTGATCAAATCTTGCTTAATATTAGGATCTTCGATTCCGGAAAGGACTTTTTCTACTTGCTCACGACTAACTGTCGACATTAACTTACAACCTGAAATATGAATTGGACGCGTATTCTACATTATTTATCGACTTCTCTTCACGCTGCTATTGAATAATGCTACTTTAGCGCCCCGAATTTCTGTAGCCTTAATATAAATGCAAGATAAACAACGACAAATTCTAGTAACCAATGCCCTGCCTTATGCCAATGGCCCGCTGCATATTGGCCATTTGGTCGGTTATATCCAAGCGGATATCTGGGTACGATTCCAAAAGATGCTGGGTAATGAATGCCATTACGTCTGTGCGGATGATACGCATGGCACACCCATTATGTTGCGTGCCCAAAAAGAAGGCATTACGCCCGAAGCATTAATCGAAAACATGGCCAGAGAACATCAGGCCGATTTCAAGGAGTTTGCTGTCGTTTTTGATAATTATCACAGCACCCATTCTTCTGAAAACCAGGAACTAGCGAACACGATCTATGAAGCTTTAGATAAAGCTGGGCACATTAATAAGAGAACCATCAAACAAGCTTACGATCCTGAAAAAGAAATGTTTCTACCGGATCGTTTTATTCGTGGCGAATGTCCGAAATGTGGTGCGGCTGATCAGTATGGCGATAGTTGTGAATCTTGTGGTGCGACATACAGCCCGACTGATTTAAAGAATCCAGTTTCTGCGGTTTCTGGTGCCACTCCAATCGAGAAAGAATCTGAACATTACTTTTTTAAACTCGCTGACTTTGAAGATCTATTACACAAATGGACTCGTGCCGGACATTTGCAAGCGGAAGTCACGAATAAGCTGGATGAATGGTTTGAAGCCGGTTTACAGGAATGGGATATTTCACGCGATGCGCCCTACTTTGGTTTTGAAATTCCGAATGCACCGGGTAAATATTTTTATGTATGGCTGGATGCGCCGATGGGTTATCTCGCCAGCTTTAAAAACCTGTGTGATAAAACTGATCTGAATTTTGATGACTGGTGTAAAGCCGGTAGTGATAAAGAGATGATTCATTTTATCGGTAAAGACATTATTTATTTTCATGCTTTGTTTTGGCCGGCTGTTTTAGAAGGCAGTGGTTTTAGAACACCTACTGCTGTTTATGCAAATGGCTTTCTGACAGTTGATGGACAAAAGATGTCCAAGTCACGCGGCACATTTATTAAAGCACGGACTTATTTAAATCATTTAAACCCTGAATACCTGCGTTATTACTTTTCAGCCAAACTGGGTTCCGGTATTGATGATATTGATCTTAATCTGGAAGACTTTAGTGCAAGAGTAAATTCTGATCTGGTTGGTAAGGTCGTTAATATTGCCAGTCGTTGTGCCGGTTTTATTAGTAAACGTTTTGATGGACAACTATCAGAAACTATTCACCATCCTGAATTGCTTGCAGAACTTGTTGCTGCAAATGAAAGTATCGCAACAGCTTATGATAATCGCGAATATTCCAGAGCGATGCGAGAGATCATGGCCTTGGCTGATAAAGTGAATCAATACATTGATGATTACAAACCCTGGGTTCTTGCCAAAGAAGAAAATAAAGATGACGAGTTACAAGCCATTTGTAGTATGGGCATAAATTGTTTCCGCTTATTAATTCTTTATTTAAAACCTGTATTGCCTGTTATAGCAGAGAAGGCTGAGGCATTCCTTAATATAGAACCGATGCAATGGCATGACGCTGAAACTGCATTAACTAATCATAAAATTAATAAGTTCAAACCACTAATGACGCGAATTGAAAAAGAGAGTATCGAAGCCATGATTGAAGATAGTAAAGAAGATTTAAAAGCATCAGCTACCATAGAAGTTAATGCAACAGCTAAGCTTACTACAGGACCACTTGCCGATAACCCTATCGCTGATGAAATAAGTTTTGATGATTTCATGAAAGTTGATTTACGAATCGCAAAAATAGTGAAGGCTGAACACGTTGAAGGCGCCGATAAGTTACTGCAACTGACTCTTGATATCGGTGGCGAAACACGCAATGTCTTCGCAGGTATTAAATCAGCTTATAACCCTGAAGATCTCGAAGGCAAACTCACTGTCATGGTTGCGAATCTTGCTCCAAGAAAAATGCGCTTCGGAATGTCAGAAGGAATGGTGCTGGCTACAGGCCCTGGTGGGAAAGATCTGTTTATCTTACATCCAGAAGAAGGCGCCGAACCGGGAATGAAAGTGAAATAGTTATCTAATGGTATTAGACTAGTCGTTAATGAGCGAACTATTCCTACTACTTTTCAATGCCGCAATATTAAACAATCTGGCGCTGACTTATCTGGTCGGCATTGATTTACAAGTTGCTGCCAGCCAGCGAATGAATACGGCATGGTTAATGGGTCTGGCAACCATTTATTTTCTCTCAATTTGCCTACCCGCTGCTTATTTAATCAATCAACTCATTATCATTCCATTTCAACTTCAGTATCTCGATTTATTGTTGTACGTGATGATGATACTGCTGATTGTCTTGGGAACAAAAACTATCGTGCATAAACTTTTCCCATTGTTGATTGAGAAAATCGATGCCGTTACTCCGGTACTGTTAATCAATTCAATTTTATTGGCCGTGATTATCTTACAAGAATCACAAATCAATTCTTTTATTGATTCTTGTCTTTTCGGCTTAGGAACCGGAATAGGTTTTTTGTTTTTATTATTGGTTGTGACCTGTTTACGCGAACGTATTGATAATGAAAATGTACCCGAACCTTTTCGAGGCTTACCGATATTACTTATCACAATAGGTATGCTATCAATGGGGCTAATGGGTCTCGCGGGTTTACAATAATGTTATCCATCTTTATTGCCATAGCAATCATAAGCCTGTTCGTTATATCAATCGCGACTCTTTCATCGAACAATGAAAACCCTATTATCGAGCAAACACGCCAAAATGAAATAGAAGACATTGATCGTTTATTACCACAAACACAATGTGGTGATTGCGGTTTTAATGGTTGTCTACCTTATGCCGAAGCGTTAGCAGAAAATAAAACTGATATTAATCGTTGTTTGCCGGGCGGCGATGAAACAGTAAAAGAATTGGCGAGATTACTTGGGAAAGAAATAAAACCCTTATATAAAGAAAGTAAGAACACAAATACTGTTGCTTTAATAGATGAAACCGTCTGTATAGGTTGTGTTAAATGCATTACTGCTTGTCCGGTAGATGCCATTATTGGCGCGCCGAAACAGATGCACAGTATTATTAATCAATATTGTACCGGCTGTGAATTATGCATCGCACCTTGTCCAGTTGATTGTATAAGCATGGTTCCGGTGAGCTAACACATGGCATCTTCAACGGATAAAGTTATAACTTCTCCACATACGCATTCCGTAACAACGGTTGATGCCATTATGCGTCAGGTATTATTCGCACTGATACCGGGTATATTATTAAGCACCCTATATTTTGGTGTTGGTGTTCTTATTCAATGTATTCTTGCGGTTGTCTTTGCACTGTTATCAGAAGCCTTTGTATTAAAATTGCGACAACAAGAAATAGCACCGGTATTAAAAAATGGCACAGCAATCATTACTGCGATACTTTTTGCATTAACCATTTCACCTTATACAACATGGTGGGTAAATCTAACTGGCGTTGCCTTTGCTATTATTGTCGCTAAACATCTTTTTGGCGGATTAGGAAAGAACCCTTTCAATCCGGCAATGGCAGGTTATGTTTTTGTACTCTTATGCTTCCCTTTAAAAATGGCGTATTGGCCAGACTTAAGTGGTTTCAGTGAACAAGAACTATCGTTATCGCAAAATATTATTATCATTTTTTCTGGACTACCTATTGGACAAGAACTAGATGCAATAAGCGGAGCAACACCGCTTGCCAATATGAAAATCGAACTCGGTTTAATGACCATGGTTTCTGAAATAGAAATGAATCCGCTTTATGGTGGAATTGGCGGTAAAGGTTGGGAATGGATCGCGGCGGCTTATCTTGCTGGAGGCATCTGGCTACTCATTACTAAAGTTATTCGTTGGCAAATACCGGTTACTGTTTTAGGTACTATCTTTATTATTAGCCTGCTTTTTAACTTTATCGATACCGATATGTATCCTTCTGCTTTATATCATTTGTTTACTGGAGGCACGATGCTATGTGCTTTCTTTATTGCAACTGATCCGGCAAGTTCTTCAACCACACCTAAAGGTAAAATAATTTATGCTGCTGGTGTTGGTTTATTAATTTATATTATACGTACCTGGGGCGGCTATCCTGATGGAATTGCCTTTTCAATATTAATCATGAACGCGTTAGTTCCTTTAATCGATTATTACACTCGACCTAAAACATTGGGTGAAAAATGAGTTTATTCAGTAAACAAAAACTCAAGTCCGTACTACCTTTAACAATAGCCAGCCTTATTTGTTTTATTGCACTTATAGCCGTAAATCATTTCACTAAAGAAAAAATAAGTATAAATAAAGAACAAGCAGCGCTTGCGGTAATTAATGACGTACTTTCAGTTGAATACGATAATAATCTGTTTCAAGATAAAATCGACATTGATGTACCGACTTACATAAATAATACAAATAAAATATCAGTCTATAGAGCAAGATTAAACAATCAACCTGTCGCCGTCAGTCTGATGCCTGTAAAAACCAAAGGTTATAACGGCAGTTTAAGTCTGGTCATTGGCATTAGTTATGAAGGTAGGCTAATCGGAATAAAAATACTTCAACATAATGAAACGGAAGGTTTCGGCGATCAGGCTCATCAGGATAATTCTAACTGGTTGCTCGGATTCAGTGGCTACTCACTTGAAACACCGGAAAAGAACTGGGCGATAAAAAAGGACGAAGGTGAATTTGATCAATTAAGTGGCGCAACCATTACCTCAAGAAGCATTATTAATATACTATACAAAACACTCGAATATTACTCAGAGCATCGCGATAAATTTTATGACAATCAATAACACCCAAAAGAAATTCCTCCGCCAAGCAGCACATCATTTAAAGCCGGTTGTCTGGGCTGGTAAAAACGGGATAAGCAAAAGTTTAATTACCGAGATTGAACAAGCACTGGAAATTCATGAATTAATAAAAATAAAATGTAATCTCGGTGAACCAGAAGAGCGCGATGCGGGTATTGAAAAAATCTGTACCAAAACAGATGCTGAACTTGTGCAACGTATTGGCAACATCGTCACACTCTATAAAAAGAACCAGAAAAACCCGGTTATCAAATTACCTGCTAAATAGATTAACGTCTTGTTGGCTTTTTACGTCGCCCTGCCTTAAACCCAGTTTTATTGTAATTCACAGTTCGAGTATTTTCTGGAGCAGGAACGAGTTGGTTTTCACCATCACCAATTAATTCAGACTTATTCATCTCTTTTAAAGCAGTTCGTATCACGTCCCAGTTCTTTGGATCATGATAACGAAGGAATGCTTTTTGTAAGCGTCGTTGATCCAGTTCTTTTGGTATAAAAACTTTTTCACTTTTATACCGCACCTTCTTCAGGGGATTCTTTTCAGAATGATACATGGCAGTTGCCATGGCCATTGGTGAAGGATAAAACGTTTGTACTTGATCCAGCTTAAAATCATTCTTTTTTAACCACATCGCCAGATTCAACATGTCTTCATTTTCTGAACCGGGATGTGCCGCAATAAAATAAGGAATCAAATATTGTTTCTTACCGGCTTCTTTTGAAAAGCGTTCAAACATCCGCTTGAATTCATCATAACTTCCCATGCCCGGTTTCATCATCTTGCTTAGTACACCTTCTTCACTATGTTCCGGTGCAATCTTCAAATAACCACCAACATGATGCGTTACCAGTTCCTTTACATACTCCGGATCTTTAACTGCTAAATCGTAACGCAGTCCAGAAGCGATCATGACACGTTTAATACCTTTTATTTTTCTAGCCTTTCGATATAAGGATGTTGTTTCACTGTGATCCGTTTTTAGATTTTTGCAAACAGTCGGATAAACACAAGAAAGTCGACGACAACTTGCTTGAATATCATCATCCTTACAATTCAGATGATACATATTTGCTGTAGGGCCACCGAGATCAGAAATTGTGCCGGTGAATCCAGGTACTTTATCGCGAATATCTTCGATCTCTTTTAATACAGATTCCTGTGAACGACTTTGAATAATACGACCTTCATGCTCCGTAATAGAACAAAACGTACAACCACCAAAACAACCGCGCATAATATTCACTGAAAAACGAATCATGTCATAAGATGGAATCTTTGCGTCACCGTATTTTGGATGAGGCTTACGTTGATACGGAAATGCAAACACCGTATCCATTTCCTCTGTCGTTAATGGTATCGGTGGCAAATTGATTAAGATGTCTTTTGTACCATGCCGTTGTACTAATGGTCTTGCATTATAAGGATTTGATTCCAGATGCAAGATGCGCGAAGTGTGTGCATACAAGGCTGAATCATTTCGTACTTTTTCAAAAGAAGGTAAACGGATATAGGTTTTATCTAAATCTAGTTTTTGTTTACTCGCCAATGGCATCGGAATAATTTTTATTTCCTTAACTTCACTGGCATTATTTTCGGCACTTTTCATACCGGCTTCATTTTTTGAAGCACAGTCTTTATTCGTTGTTGGATTATGATCGTAGTCATAGGGATTTTTATTAGTTTTCACTTCTTTCGGCCACATACTTGGCCAATCGATTCGACTGGAATCGATCTCAGTCCAGTCGGCTGGCATGTGCTCACGGATAATTGCCGTACCACGAATATTCTCGAGTTCGCTAATTTTGGCACCTCGCGACATTTGATGCGTCAATTCAACAATGGCGCGTTCGGCATTACCAAACAATAAAATATCCGCTGCCGAATCAATCAACACCGATTTCCTAACCTTATTACTCCAGTAATCATAATGAGCAATACGCCGCAAACTCGCTTCAATCCCGCCAATAACAATTGGGGTATCTTTATAAGCTTCTTTGCAACGTTGGCTATAAACAATCACCGAACGATCAGGACGTTTTCCGGCTTCGCCATCGGGTGTATATGCATCATTACTACGCAAACGCAGATCGGCGGTATAACGATTAATCAAGGAATCCATGTTCCCTGCCGTCACGCCAAAATAAAGATTCGGTTGTCCCAATTGCATGAAATCATCAGTATTTTGCCAATCCGGCTGGGAAATAACCCCGACACGAAAACCATGTGATTCCAATAACCGTCCCATCACCGCCATACCGAAACTGGGATGATCAATATAAGCATCGCCCGTCACCAGAATAATGTCACAACTATCCCAACCTAATTGATCCATTTCCGCACGCGACATCGGCAAATACGGCGCGGTACCGAAGCATTCAGCCCAGTAGGTTGGATAGGATAAAAGGTCTTTTGCCTGAGCTCTCATGGATGGTTCACTAAATACCTAAAATCGAATGGAGTTAAAACTGTAGCTCAATAGAGCTGGGTGGTGCGCACTATGAACGAGATACAATGAGAAGTAAAAACCTAATCAAATAAGGAAAGACACAAAAACAGCTTAGGTGCTCCTAAATTATACCTACCATGTTTCAGGCTTTCTTATTTCTCTGCCACTAGGTAATACAAAAACATCTGGTAATTGATGTTTTGCATATTGCTCTTTTTTAATCGTGAATGACGTTGTTACCATTTTTTCGAGTTCACGATTTTGTCGCAAATATGGAAAGGCAAACACAACCTCTTTCGTTGGAAATAAATTATCAGCAGTGCGAACGGCAGGTGCTAAATCTGTATCTCCTGTCACAAGTACAATTGTATCGGCTTTATCTAAATGAAAGAGTTCCAATAATTTAAGACTGATAGCAACATCTGTTTCCTTTTCTTCAAAATGTTTATTACTCGTATCGCAACCCCGACAATAAATCATTTTTTCTTTGAAACGCCCCATTTTTTCTTTTACACCAGTGGCATTCAAAATATCAATATAATTAGCGTGTTTGGTTGTGGTTCCAGGTTTACGGTGATTCATATGCTTAGCCATCGCTGAAAAATAGTAAATATCTTCGATAACAGCCCCTCGGCCAAAAATTGATATATACCCTTGAAATAGAGACTGCAAATCAAGCCATCGTGTCGAAGTGCCTTTCATGGCACGTTCAGCTTGTTTGAGAGAATGATAAAGGTTGAATCCATCAACCAGAAATGTGACTCGATTAGTCATTTTTTCTATCCTAGAAAGTAAAAACCCACCGCCCGTGAGCTGGTGGGTGGCCAAGCAGTCCGTAAACTGGCTTGGGGTTGATACTTCGTATTATCGGCAGGTTGACCTCAATATTCAAGGTATTTTTATAAAAATAGTCAAAGTCGAACAAGTATCTTATCCAAAAGCGTTCCAGGAAGCAGCCGTTTCAAGAAGGCAAAAAGAATCGTTGGGAAAGTTACATAGTATCGTGCTTTTGGTTTTTCACTTTCCAACGCGTGTATTACTTTTTTAAGGACTGCTTCTGGACCTAGCGTAAACGGTACTTTATTTTCTGCCTGACTTTCCATTTTATTATATGCATCAGCATGGATACTTTTATCTTTATCAATCGCTTTATTAAAGTTTGCGACAACATTGTTTCTGAATTCACTTTTTATCGGACCGGGTTCTATTAAAGATACTTTAATGTTTGAATCAGCGAGTTCGTAACGCATGGCATCACTTAATGATTCCAGTGCATATTTTGAAGCGCAGTAGGCGCCGCGAAACTTCATCGTAACAAAACCCAAGACGGAACTGATTTGTATTATTCGGCCTTCATTGTTTTTTCGCATTGACGGAATCAAAAGATTAGTCAGTTCTTGTGTACCAAATACATTCGTTTCAAATTGATCGCGTAATGCCTGTATCGGCAGGTCTTCAACAGCACCGGTTAAACCATAAGCGGCATTATTGATAAGTCCATAAAGTTGGCCATTTGATTGTTTTATTACATATTCAGCCGCCAATTGAATAGAATTTGAGTCCGCAAGGTCTAGCTTGACGGCATCGAAACCGGCTTTATTTAAGACCTCGATATCCTCTTTTTTTCTTGCCGTAGTGATCACAGCATAGTTTCTTGCCTTCAATCCATCGGCAATACAACGACCAATGCCGGATGAGCATCCTGTAATTAATATGTATTTCATGTAATTAAAATATTTATCTTGAATCTACATTAAGTTTGGAAGTTCTGCGCCATTAAATTTTAATTTTCAGGCACAAAACTCATTAAAAATCTGAAACTTGCAAGGTTCGAGCATGAATTAATAATATTGAATAAACATTTGAAGATAAACTCATTCTGTGAGATTTTAGACACTTAAATACCCCCAATAATTATAAATAAACGGTAATGGAATGAAGTCTGTACAGAACACTTTGGTCGTATTATGTGGAGGAATATTGCTAACGATGGGAGCATCTGCTGCCGAACTCGGTGGCGATTACACAAGCTTACTCTGTCCACAGTCATTAAATATCCCTGATCGACCTTACGTTGATGCTGAATTAGAACCTGGCGACATCCACATGATAGCTGATGAAGCCGATCTCGTTGACGGAGGTGTATCAACTTTAACAGGAAATGCTGAAGTAACTAAAGATTCCCAGCAAGTTACTGCTGATGTCATCGAATATAACCAACCTAATGAAACCGCTGATCTTAATGGCAATATTAATTATTGGGATGAGGCACTTTTTCTAAAAAGTAATGAAGCATATTTGCAATTTGACGATGGCGTTGGTGAATTTAAGGATGCTGACTATGTATTAAAAGATAGCCGTGCCAGAGGCACTGCTGACAAACTTGTATTAGATGTTGGTACTCGCACTGAAATGGAAGAAGTGCAATATACAACCTGCGACCCTGATGACGAATTCTGGAAACTGACAGCAGATAAAATTACTCTCGACCATGAAAATAATTGGGGTAAGGCTAGAAACGTTGTATTAAGAATTAAAGATTTTCCTGTTTTCTATACGCCTTACATGTCATTTCCATTAAGCAAGGAACGTAAGAGTGGTTTTCTCGCGCCAGGTTATGGCAATACAAACCGACATGGTATGGAAGTAAGAACACCTTATTACTGGAATATCAGTCCGAACATGGATGCAACGTTAACTCCGCGATTGTTAACAGATAGTGGTGTTATGGCAATGGGAGAGTATCGATACTTATTCTCACGCGCTTCAGGTGAAATTAGCTTCGAATATCTGGCCAGCGATAATAATCGACAAGACAAAGATAGAAATGCACTTAGCATCACACATAATCAACAATTTTTAGATACAGGTAGTGCCTTCGTTACCTACAACAGAGTTTCAGATAAATTTTACTTCGAAGATTTTGGTAACCAATTAAGCATAACAAGTACACGTTTTCTTGAACGACGTGCCGATGTTTTCTATAGCGGCAATAACTGGAACATAACAACTCGAGTTCAGGATTATCAAACTGTTGATCGTAGTATTCTCGCAACATCTCGGCCTTATAAACGTTTACCGCAAGTACTTTTTAATTACGGTTCTCCTCGCACTTATGGACAAGTTAATTATGGCATAGGAACTGAAACAGTTTACTTTCAACGTGACGATGATAATGTTTTTACCAATACCGATAATGACAACGTAAACGGTTTACGTGTCCATGTAGAACCTTATGTAAGTTTCCCGATGCGTACTACCGCGACTTTCCTTGAACCAAAACTAAGTCTCGATTACACGCAATATAATCTGGAAGACTCAGCAAACTTCACTCGCAATCCAAGTCGTGCATTACCTGTATTTAGTCTGGATGGCGGTTTATTTCTGGAGAGAGAAACCAAAATTTTTAATACCGGTTACTTACAAACTCTTGAACCAAGATTGTTTTATCTTTACACGCCTAATGAAGATCAATCTGACTTGCCTGTTTTCGATACTGGCTTACTTACTAACTCATTCGATTCACTATTTCGCGAAGATCGTTTTAGCGGTAATGACCGTCGCGGTGATGCTAATCAAATGACATTCGCTCTTACTTCTCATTTAATTAATCAGGAAACAGGGCGGGATTTAGGTCATATCAGTGTTGGTCAAATATTTTATTTTCAAGATCGTAAAGTTACTTTACCTGGCAATCCAATACGAGATGAAGACGGTTCGGCATTTATTGCCGAATTTAATACAAAAGCAATTGATAACTGGAATTTTGGCGGTGACATAATTTACGATCCAAATGTAGGCAACAGTACACAGAAAATTACCGCACAGGCGACCTACAATCCCGCTCCAGGTAAAATATTAAATCTGGCCTATCGTGTTAGACGTGATGGAACAGATATTGATCAGAGTGATATTTCATTTCGATGGCCTGTCGTAAAAAACTGGAGTGCAGTAGGTCGCTGGAATTACGCCGTGCCTGAAGGGCGTTCATTGGAAACATTTGCAGGGGTTGAATATGAAAGCTGTTGTTGGGGCGCGCGAGTTGTAGCGAGACGCTTCCTGACAGATATCAATGGTGAATTTGATACCGGAATATTCTTCCAAATGGAGTTAAAAGGACTAGCAGGAATAGGTAAAAAGACTGTAGACTTCCTGAAACAGCAGATCCCCGGTTACCAGAGTGAATTTTAGATTTTCCAAAAATAAACCCCAGCACACTGTGTTGGGGTTGCTTTTCCTATTTTTATTTCAACCTTTTGCATATGCCTATGTGCCATTGGATCGCATCATTGCGGTTGTTAATGAAGATGTCATTATGCAAAGTGAACTCGAATCCAAGATGCGAACCGTTCGAGGACAAATTGAACAGCAAGGCGGAAATGCTCCTCCAACATCGATTTTAGAACGTCAGGTATTGGATAATCTGGTTCAAAACCGAATACAACTACAACTTGCAGAAAGAGCAGGCATTAGAGTTGATGATGAAACTCTAAATCGAACAATAGGAAATATTGCCGCACAAAACCAGGTTTCATTAACACAATTCAGAGAAATTCTGGAGCAAGATGGCTATAGCTACGAAAGTTTTCGTGAAGATATTAGAAACGAAATCACACTAAACCAATTACGACAAAGACAAGTTGAAAATCTGATTATTGTGACAGAAAAAGAAATTGATAACTTTCTGGCAAATCAGGAATTTCAAGGGACTTTTCAAACTGAAATACGTCTGTCTCACATATTATTATCACTACCTGAAGCCGCAACTGCTGATGAAATTGCACAAGTAAAACAAGTAGCAACTCAAATTCGAGAAGATCTCTTAGCTGGTGCAGATTTCGCTGAAATAGCAAACACGGTGTCTGATGGCGGAACGGTTAATAACGGCGGCGACTTGGGTTGGCGCAAGGCGGAAGATATACCCAGTTTATTCGCTGACTATATTCCTGATATGAAAAATGGTGGTATAAGCGAACTCATTCAAAGTCCGAGTGGTTTTCACATCATAAAAATTTCAGACATGAAAAGTGATACAGAAAATATTATAGAACAAACACGTGCCAGACATATTCTGGTAAAACCGGATCAATTGGTCACTTCAGATCAGGCGAAGGCTAAATTAGAACAATTAAAGTCACGTATAGATAGTGGCGATGATTTTGGTTTATTAGCAAAAGGTAATTCTCAAGATCCTGTCAGTGCAATTGATGGTGGTGATCTTGGTTGGCGATCACCCGGTGAACTTGTACCTGAGTTTCAACAGGTAATGGATAAAATGGAACTAAATCAGATTAGTGAACCTTTCCAGTCCAACTTCGGGTGGCATATTCTACAAGTACTTGAACGAAGAAAATTTGATAATACCGAGTCTGTAAAGCGCGGTAAGGCCAGAATGGCAATTCACGACCGAAAATTAAAAGAGGCCATGCAAAACTGGACTCGGCAGCTTCGTGATGAAGCCTATGTCGAATACCGCCTAGATGACATCTACGGAAAATAAACCTCGACTATTAGTGACGTCGGGTGAACCTGCAGGCATCGGTCCTGATCTAATTATTAAGCTTGCACAAATTGAACATGATTATGATCTGACGATTATTGCTGATCCTGATTTATTATTAGAGCGTGCAAAATTATTATCTGTCCCGCTCAATATTATTACTGTTTCTGATAATGAGTCTTCTCATGACATAAAGAACAATAATTCATTAAAAGTTTTGCCGGTAAAATTAAACCATGTTAGTTCTCCAGGTAAATTAAATACAAAAAACGCAAGCTATGTACTTGAGACACTTGATATAGCTTGTCAGGCTTGTTTGTCAAAAAACTTTGATGCTGTCGTCACAACACCTATACAAAAATCGATTATCAATGATGCAGGAATCTCGTTTAGCGGACACACAGAATATTTTGCTAAAAAATGCGGTGACGTCTACCCTGTTATGTTACTTGCCTGCCCTGAATTAAGAGTTGCTCTTGTCACCACACATTTACCCTTACGCGATGTTGCCGATGCTATAACAGCTGAACGAATTGAAAAAACGATTCGTATAGTCATTGATGAGATGTCCAACCACTTTGGTATTAAGCAACCAGCAATTATTGTATGTGGCCTAAACCCTCATGCCGGTGAAGATGGCCATTTAGGCAAAGAAGAAATGATGATTATTAATCCCGTTATTAATGATTTTATTAATCGTGGATACAATGTATCGGGTTCGTTACCTGCGGACACCGCATTCAGACTGGAACAGCGACAAAAAACGGATGTGTTTATTTGTATGTATCATGATCAAGGTTTGCCTGTACTTAAAACATTAGGCTTTGGTGAAGCAGTAAACATTACTCTTGGTTTACCTATAATAAGAACCTCCGTTGACCACGGCACGGCTCTCGAACTTGCTGGAACAGGAAAAGCGCAATGCGATAGTTTATTAGCCGCAATAGAAATGGCTAATCAAATGGCAACTCATCAATTATCTAATCATTCAAGGCAATAATATCTTTTGAATAACATTGACAAACATCGCGCACGAAAACGTTTCGGACAAAACTTCTTACATGACCCAGCGATCATTCAGCGCATTGTCGATGTCATAAATCCTCAACAACAAGATCACATAGTTGAAATCGGTCCGGGTAAAGGCGCGCTGACTAAACTAATACTTGAACGTGTTGATAAGCTCAATGTTGTTGAAATAGATAGAGATCTTGTTAGTGCTTTAAAGACAAACCTGGATAACGATAAACGTTTAATTATCCACGAAGCAGACGCTCTGAAACTGGATCTATCACAATTTTCTCAAACAGACTTACGTATCGTAGGTAATTTGCCATACAACATCAGCACACCACTGCTATTTCATCTTTTAACATATAAAGATTGCATCAAAGATATGCTCTTCATGTTACAAAAAGAGGTGGTTAATCGCATTTGTGCTGAGCCTGGTAACAAACAATATGGTCGCCTGACGATCATGCTGCAATATTATTGTGACGTCGAATCACTGTTTATTATTAAACCGGGCGCATTTAGCCCAAGCCCCAAAGTCGATTCAGCCATAATTAAATTGACACCGCTAGCGAAGCCTCGATATGAGCTTTCAGATCATGAGAGTCTTAAAGTAATCGTCAGGGAAGCCTTTTCCCAACGACGAAAAACGATACGTAATGCACTTAAAAAATACATCGAAGAGTCCGAAATAAAAGAACTTGGTATCGCGCCAGAAACACGTGCAGAAAACCTCGAAATAGCCGACTTTGTTAAGCTTGCAAATCACTACCACCAATTGAAAATCAACAGCTTATAAGCTGTGGATAATTCTGTGAATTATTTAGAGTCAAAAAAGCGTTACAAAACGGAAACATATAAAAAATGGGATAATAGACAAAATGTGATGGTTTTCTTAAGCTAAGCTTTTGAATTAAATAATAAAACGGCGGATCAAAAATAATGCTTAAAATAGTTGCCCACAATGTGGTTTGTTTTCAGTTATTTATTATGGTCATTTAAGAGG
>JBDNFW010000026.1:0-148968 GCA_041689615.1 Gammaproteobacteria bacterium
AGTGACTGTTTTAGTTAATAGTCAAATATTTCAGTTCAGGCTCATAACGCAGGGGTCGGTGGTTCAATTCCTCGGTAATTGCTCGGTCTTCGTTCCCGACACGACTCTACCGTTCATCACCTCCATGTGAACGTCCTGCATCGCCTAAAGCGCCTACTATTGGGACTCTATCACCTCGACTTTGTCTCCTGAGTCGTTCTCGGTCTCTGATCCAGACTCGACCCTACCGATTACATCCATGTAATCGTACCTCCTGCATCCTTGCAGTCGTACATCCATGTAGGCGACCCATAGCCACCATTTCTATTTTTCTAAACTCTTTATTCGTCATCCATATATTTTTCAAAATATTCATCTGGGACATCTGCATTTTTCTTACCTGCGATAGCAAAATAAAAAAGTGGTTCGCCATCAATAGATAACCGATGCTGATATCGTTCAAGGTGATAGATATCAAGATATTTCGAAAGAATAAGATCACGTATCATCCTTGAAAATCCACTTTGATCTTTTTCATCCAGAAATGATGCTTTTATATTAAACCCTACCCAACCTTTTTCATTAAGAATGTTAAAGGCATTCATAAATGCCCTGGGGGGGATATCACCAAAACCAAGTGCCGCCACGGTAAGAAGACAATCCAGTGACCATGATTCAAATTCCTCATATGTATCATCATCTATACTACAAAAATCAGTAATATAATATGCATCGTAGTATTGCGGCCTATCCCTTTCCATCGCCTGCTTAGCTTCAGGAATAATATCAACACCAACTAATCTTGATACACCATATTTTTTTAGCGCTTCGCCAACCATCCCATTTCCAGCACCGAGATCTAAAACTCTTAAGTTATAGAAATCTTCGCTTGATTGATCAACCGCGCTTTTTAATATGTCAGTTACTTTAACAGGTGAAGTGCATTTCAGACGGTCATAGAACAATTGTTCATAAAGGCCGGGCATACTGTATATCTTGTCATAATCATGGAATCGTATTTTTACTTTATTACCGTTACTTTCGATAATATAAAAATATGATTCCGATTGAGTCAGTTTGTTAACATCAATTTTAGGGAATTGTATACGGTGTCTGTTTTTTTCCATTGTTTTGTTTGAATGTTCGAATGAACGACCCATACTAACAAATTAATGATTAAATTTCAGCAGAAACAATCAATATTGTGTCAGATTGAGACTAGATGAACACCTATTCAACCCCCGAAGTGAACAAGGTTTTGGCACAGAGCGTGTACCGTAAGTGACTGTTTAGTTAGTAGTGAAAGATTTCAGTTCAGGCTCATAACGCTGGGGTCAGGGGTTCAATTCTTCGGCAATTGCTCGGTCTTCGTTCCCGACACGACTCTACCGTTCACCTCCGTGTGAACGTCCTGCCTGCTCTAGCACGTATAACCATAGAGGCAACCGATAGCCACCAATCTAAACTACAAACTGAGCAATACCATCTCTGAACGACCAATCGATATCTTTGTTCTCAACAATACTGATTAGTACATTAGCCGGATCAATGCCTGGATCGCGCGCAAGATTTTCAACTGCTTTTGCATAGAAGGCTTGCTTTGATTCATCGGAACGTCCACTACGCATCGTCAAGTGCATCATGACTCTATCACCCGTACGTTCTTGTAGTTGTAAACAATGTGGTTCACATTCATGAATAATCTGGTAACGATCATCATCAGGAAAACCCATGGTTTCTATCACTGCTGAATTAATTCCATCAGCAACTGCTTTGATGTATTTGGGAGATTTACCTTTTAAGATTGAAATATTTACTAATGGCATTTAATTCACCTGTATTGTTTTGCGAGTTCTTTTGCTCGATTGTATTGATTAGGAAATAGTTTATGTTCGTCCAATAAGCCTTGCATTCTTCTTCTGGCGTGTTCATTTTTATTAACTATCGCAAGCGAATACCACATTGCTGCTGTCACATAATCCTGTTTTACATGCTGACCATTTTCATACATGACCGCTAAATTATATTGCGCATCGGCAGAACCTTGTATTGCAGATTTCTCAAACCATTCTTTTGCCTGTTTATAATTTTTTTCTGTTCCTAATCCTAAATAATAATGGATACCAATATAATTCTGCGCGAATGAATCACCTTCGTTTGCTAGTACTCCCCATAAAGGAAATGATTTTTCATATTTACCCTGATCAAAAAGAAATTTTGGATCTTTACTTTCTGTACATGCAGACAAAATTAAGAGAAGCACAATATTGAATATAAATACTCTCATAAAAACACAACAAGAGTTTTATCAGTTAGCAAAAAAAGGACTCTTGTTTTTCCGAGAAGCTTTATCAACTTCAATAGTATTGAAACAGGATTCCTGCCAATCAGAAATCTGATATTCCTGTTTGAATTCAGCAATTGACTCACTGTCTTTATAAGCTAATAAGTTTTCTTGCGTATCAAAATGATAAATGCCGCCTATCTGCTGACTCTCTGGATGTTGCAGCCAGGTTTTTGAAAGTAAACCTTCAACTGAATTCATCCAGTCAGCCAATGCATCCAGATCCTCAACGAGTTTTTGATACTTCTCACTCCTAAACCTCAATATAAGTATATGCATTTTATCTATCTCATTTAAAAATGATTACAAGTAATTTCTACATCATTTTTTATTCTTCTTGTTTTTTTTCCTATCTTTTTTCTTTTCCTTTTTTCCTTTCTTGTCTTTCGATTTTTTATCCTTCTCTTTTTTCTTTTCCTTTTTATCTTTCTTACCTGACTTTTCAGGCTTCGTTTTAACTTTCGTTTTAGTTGCCGGCTTCGATTTCTTTGCTACATAAGTACCATCGAGTACCGCAATCGCTACCTTTAGTACCGTTGCCGCACGACCGGGACTAAATCCAGGTGCCGTTTCTAGAACTGAAATGCCACGTTTCACTAGCCCTTCTACCGTCGTAATCCGTCGCTTCTTAAGAAATTCAACCGTTTTTGGACCAATACCATCAACCATATTTACCGGCGTCGTCATTTTATTCCCCCTTGCTTAATTATTATTAATCAGCATAAAAGTATAGCAGTCACATAGGCCAAAAATTATTACAACGGATAAATTAATTGACTAATTTTCCATTTGTACAATGTATTTTTGATAGGGGATAGAAATATTTGCCGCTTGCAGTGCAATATGAATCTGCTTATTAATATCGTATTTTAGTTGGAAGTATTTGGTCGTCGGAATCCAGTAACGAAGGCCTATTTCTATGCCGAACTTTGAAAATTGCTCAATCCCAACCTGGGGTTTTGGCTCTACGACAACGTCATTATGTTTGCTTAATTCTTCAAGAATAATCTGAACGACTTTCTCAGGATCATCGTCATAACTAATAGTAATACTTTGTTCGACAATTAAATTTGCCGAAGAATTGTAAATTATTTCACCAATTATTTTATTATTGGGAATAGTAATCCGTTCTCCATCTTCATTGCTTAAAAATGTATAAGCCAGTTTAATTTCTTCGACAATCCCAATAACATTATGAATACGAATGGTGTCACCAACGACGAATGGACGAGTAAGAACGATAGTTAGTCCGGCACCGTAATTTGAAATGGGACCTTGTAATGCTAAAGTGCTACCAAAAACGACAGCACCCAATGCGGCAATAAACGGCGCGATACTAATACCGAATTTACCCAGTGCAATAATAAAAACAAAAGCAAGAACAATCGTTTTTACCAAACCGGCAAAAAATTTTGCAAGCGTGATATCCAGATTAAAACGCTCACACAGCTTTAATACCAAAGATGCAACCCAACGAGAAATCTGCCAGCCAATAATTAAAATGACTAGTGCAGCAAGAAATTGAAATCCGTAATTAACCGCTATTTCGCTTGCGAGGTCAGCGGCTTTTTGCAGTGTTTGTAATTCCTCTTCCATAATCACTACCCGTTTTGTGTTTTGTCTAGAATATCACTACGGACGAACTTTTAAAGCTAATCCATACATCGCTGCCTATAGATAATTGCAATTTTTCCAATGCTTTATGCGTAATCATTACCTGAATCTGCTCATCAATATTAACATTGAGTTTAATATTGCCTTCTTCTTCATTCATTCCGGTGATTTTTCCAGAAAAACTATTTTGCATACTGGAAGCAAGCTTCTCTTTCGATACAACAATTTGTTTTGGATCAATTGCAATTTGTTCAGCTTGCGTTACTCCATCGGGGATACTGATCGATAACTTTCCCGTATTGAACATATTATTTTCTGTATCCAAAACTCCATTAAAAAGATTCACCAAATGCGCTTCAAAAACTTTACCACTGACTACACTATAAATATCATCTGCTAAACATTGTGCTTGTATCTGATTGTGCGTTGTAAAAATAACTGTTTTATTTAATTCGTTTTTTAAAGTAAGTACGAGCTGTTCTAAATCATGGATCGACTTTTTATCAAGATGAGTAAAAGGTTCATCCAATATTAAAACTTCGGGATCGAGCGCTAATACCTGACCTATCGCCACCTTTTGTGCTTCTCCACCTGATAGCGAACGGGCTACTCGGCTAGCTAATTCAGTAATACCCAAAACTTGCATTACTTCGTTTACCCTTTTTAAGCGTGTTTTTTTATCAATGTGCTTCAACTTCAAGCCGAGTTCAATATTCTTAAATGCCGTTCCTCTTAACAAATAAGGACTTTGCTGAACATAACCTACAGTTTTCCTGAATTTCTCACTGTTACGTTGCTCAAGTTTTTTTTCGCCGTAAATTAATGTTCCTTCTTTTGGAAAATTTAGAAAGGCAAGTATATTTAGCAAGCTGGTTTTTCCTGATCCATTGGGGCCAACAATCGAGATGATATGTGATTTTTTTATCTCAATATTAATATCGGACAAATTAAAACCAGAACGAAAATTATCACCGTAGTTAAAACCAATATTTTTTAACTTGTACAAACTGCTCATTTTATTTTCAACTGAAACTGTTGAAGCGCCGCATTAACGATAAACGCAACCAGTAACAACATAAAGCCGAGTGCCAATGCAAATTCAAATTCACCCTTACTAGTTTCCAATGCAATCGCGGTTGTCATTGTGCGCGTATAACCCTCGATATTTCCACCTAGCATCATGGCAATACCCACTTCACCTATAGCACGTCCAAAACCCGTGACAACAGCGGCGATTAAAGCAAAGCGAACTTCACTCATATAAATAATGCTACGTTGAAAATAACTTGCGCCTAAAGAAGAACAAGTTCTTGCCAGTCTTGGATCAGCGCTATTAACTGCTGCTATACATAGGTTCCAGATAATCGGAATAATTAAAACACATTGTCCGATAATCATTGCTGTCGGTGTATACAACAAACCTAGCTCACCAAAAATTCCCTGTCGATTTAATATGCCATATAATAATAATCCAACCACAACGGTGGGTAATGCCATTAAAGTATTCAGGCAAGCTAATAAAAAGTTTTTCCCTTTGAAATTATTTAGAGCAACAAATATACCCAGTGGCAAACTAAATACAACAGCAATTAGTACGGCAATTAAAGAAACTATTAATGATGTCCAGACCACATAAAATAATGACCGGTCAAAATTTATTATTAAATTAAAAGAAGAAACTGCTGCATCCAGAAAAAAACTTTTTCTCTTGCTCTCTGATTTTTTTTCTTTCGCAACTGCTTCAACGATATATTCAGGATGAAATAAATGTTGCCCATGAAGCTTATAATCATTAATCATTTTTTGTGCTTTTTCGCTTGTAAGAAAGGCGATATATTTTTCTGCAAGCGTATAATTTACGTGCTTATGTTTTTCAGGATTTATTGCAATGGCATGATAAGGATTATAAAGGAATGAAGTTCCTTGGTAATGTATATCCAGACTAATTCGATCTTTAAATGCCAAATAAGTACCACGATCAGTTAATGTATACGCCTGTCTCTCGTTAGCCAAGATCAATACCGAACCCATACCCAAAGCCGCTTGTATATACCAGTCACCTTCGGGTTCAAGATTATTATTTTTCCAGATGGCTAACTCTTTTTTATGTGTTCCAGAATCATCACCTCTGGAAATAAATTGAGTAGCTGAAACAGATAGTTTATTGAATGCTTCAGATAATGATTTCGCTTCTTTTATCTTCGCCGGATCGTTTGCTGGTCCAACAATAATAAAGTCATTGTGCATGACCGGATGCCGCTTTAACCCGTAACCCGATTGTACGAATTGTTTTTCATCTTCTGGTGCGTGCGTTATTAAAATATCAACATCACCCTGTTTTCCTATACGCAACGCTTGTCCGGAACCGACAATAATGACATTAATCTTTACATTGTTTTCTTTTTCAAAAACAGGATTTAATACAGACATTAAACCAGAATTTTCAGTCGTCGTTGTAATCGCGAGACGCAAAGTCTCCGTCTCTGCATTAGCCAGAGAAAAAAAGAAACATAAAACCAGTATTATGTTGAGCTTCTGAAATATCCGCATCGTTTTATTGCATATACATATAGTGTCACTGCTTGACTTAAGTTATAGAGCAATTATGCTTTGAGAATGAAAATGGCTACCCTCAAATGAAGATAGAGTTTGAAACTGATATTAACGGCTATCAAGAAGCCCGTAAATTTAAATTGCTTATTGATTCCATTCTCAAGCATGAGAAGTTGGATCACTCGTTAAATTCTCTCGCTTCATCGTTACAAGAACAATTAAGAGAGTTTATATCGAATCCGGAATTTACGGATTTTACCGATAGTGGATCAGAGGATCATTATACCTCCAGTCATAATGAGGATATTAGTGGCGGAATCTTAAAATCACTTCGAGGCCTATTTGGACCAAGCAAACGTGAAATCGAGCTAAGTAAACAACGTCAGGCCTTAATTGCACGAGCTGAACATGCCGAACACTCTGCATTTGAAGCTCTAGCCGAAACAGCAGAAATCGGCCGGGAACGCGACCGACTCAAAGAAAAACTGAAACAACTTGAAGCTAAACTGGCAAAATCCGAAGAAAACGCCTGATCGCTGTCAAAGCCCCGTTTTTTCTCATTATTTAGTTATTTTTGGCTGGAAATCAGCCTATAGAACATGTAATTTAACCAACCTTTTTCATGATCGTCATATTTTAATGAGTAAAAAACTTTTCATTACAACGCAAGGCTGCCAAATGAATGAATACGATTCAGCCAGAATGCTGGATACGCTTCAGGCTGCGCATAATATGACCGAGACAAAAGATGCAGCGGAAGCCGATTTAATCCTGCTAAACACCTGTTCCATCCGCGAGAAAGCACAGGAAAAAGTATTTTCCCAACTTGGTCGCTGGCGATCATTTAAAGAAGCTAACCCAAATCTGGTTATTGGTGTTGGCGGTTGTGTTGCCAGTCAGGAAGGATCGGCGATTATTGAGCGTGCTCCTTTTGTCGATATGGTCTTCGGGCCACAAACACTGCATCGTTTGCCTGAAATGTATGCCGATATTATTAAGAATCGAAAACCTATTGTTGATATTTCATTTCCGGAAATTGAAAAATTTGATCATCTTCCCAGCCCAAAAGCTGATGGACCCTCTGCCTTTGTTTCAATCATGGAAGGTTGTAGTAAATATTGCAGTTTTTGTGTTGTACCTTACACCCGCGGCGAAGAAGTCAGCCGCCCTTTTGATGACGTTATTACTGAAGTTGTTGAGCTAGCTGAACAAGGTGTACGTGAAGTTAATTTATTGGGACAAAATGTAAATGCCTATCGCGGTGTTATGCATGACGGACACATAGCAGACCTTGCTCTGTTAATCGAATATGTTGCTGCAATTGATGGTATTGATCGTATTCGTTTCACTACCTCTCATCCAATGGAATTTTCAGACAGTTTGATTGAAGTTTATGGACGCGTACCGGAATTAGTTAGTCATTTACATTTACCGGTACAAAGTGGTTCTGATCGTATTCTGGCCTTAATGAAACGCGGTCATACTCGCCTTGAATACAAAAGCAAAATTAAACGTTTACGTGCAATCAGACCCAATCTAAGTATGTCATCTGACTTTATTATTGGTTTCCCTGGTGAAACAGATAAAGATTTTGAAGATACGATGAATTTAATTGCTGACATTAGTTTTGATCATTCTTTTAGTTTTATCTATAGCCAACGTCCGGGAACACCGGCGTCGAATCTTCCAGACGATACACCTATGCAAACCAAGAAAAAGCGCTTGTCGATTTTACAAACTCGCATAACTCAAAAAGCAGCTGAAATCAGCATTGCAATGATCGGCTCAATTCAGACTATACTTGTAGAAGGTCGGTCGAAAAAAGACCCTAATCAACTTCGCGGCAGAACGGAAAACAATCGCGTGGTGAATTTTACAGGATCAAAAGATTTGATAGGTGACTTTGTTGATATTGAAATTACAGAAGCTTTACCAAATTCCCTACGCGGCATACTTCCTGATACTCTAAATCAGGCCGCTAATCTTTAATCTACAAATATAACCCTCGATACAACTATTAACGTCATAACTTCAAACGATTTATTTCTCGAGCCAGCCGATAATCAGCGCTTGTCAAACCTGTGTGGTCCATTAGACAAACACTTGCGACAAGTTGAACGTTTTATCGGCGTCGAAATAAATAACCGCGGCAATAATTTCCATGTCAGTGGTGATTTAAAATCAATCGAACTGACTGAGAACATTTTAAAAGAAATGTATGCCTCAACAGAAGTTGAACCTTTGTCGCCGGAACGCGTTCATCTCTTGTTACAGAGCATTAATCTTGAAGAAGAGCTCGAAGAAGAGATTGCAAATGAAGTGTCGATAAAAACCAAACACGGCATTATTCGCGGTCGCACAGTAAACCAAAAACTTTATCTTTCAAATATACAAGCGCACGACATTAATTTTGGTATTGGCCCTGCCGGTACAGGAAAAACCTATCTGGCCGTTGCCTGCGCCGTTGCCGCGATGGAGCAGGATCGTGCACGCAGACTGGTTTTAGTTAGACCGGCTGTAGAAGCAGGTGAGAAATTAGGTTTTCTACCTGGAGATATGGTACAAAAAGTCGATCCTTATTTACGTCCGCTTTATGATGCACTGTATGAAATGCTCGGTTTTGAGAAAGTCGCAAAACTAATTGAACGCAATGTCATTGAAGTTGCTCCACTGGCATTTATGCGTGGCAGAACACTTAATGAAGCATTTATCATTCTTGATGAAGCACAGAATACAACGGTCGAACAAATGAAAATGTTTCTGACACGTATCGGATTTAACTCTACCGCCATTGTGACTGGTGATATTACTCAAATTGATTTACCTTCAACCAAACTATCTGGTTTACGACATGTCATTGATATTTTAAATAATGAAAAAGACATTAGTTTTACTTTTTTCAAATCGAAAGATGTTGTTCGTCACCCTTTGGTAGCGCGCATTCTCGATGCTTACGAAAAGCACGAACAAAATTCATCCGATAATTAACATCTTAATATGAATATGGACATACAAAATGTTTCTGGATTTGATGCCCTTCCAAAAAATGAATTGATCATTAAATGGGCAGAACAAGCGCTAGATGGACAACATAAAGATGCCGAAATAACACTTAGAGTGGTTGATATAAACGAAGGTCGGGCACTTAATAAAGAATGGCGAAAAAAAGATACAGCAACAAACGTGCTCTCTTTTCCTGTAGGAGAATCGATTGAACATGCACCAAATTTATTAGGTGATATTGTTGTTTGTGCGCCAGTTGTTGAGCAAGAAGCAAAAGAGCAAGGAAAAGCTATTGATGCTCACTGGGCGCATTTAGTTATTCACGGCATTTTACATTTACAAGGCTATGATCATGAATCTGACGAAGAAGCCAATGTGATGGAAACAAAAGAAATTAAAATATTAAAAAAAATAGGTTATGCAAACCCTTATGAAACCGAGTCGAGATAATGACTGAAAAGAAAAAAATGAATTATGGAAAATGGTTAAAACGTTTCGCCAGTTTGTTCTCTCGCGAACCTGAAGACCGTGACGCCTTAATCGAAATTTTAAGAAATTCTGAACATCGCAATCTTCTTGACCCTGATGCATTATTAATGATTGAAGGTGCATTACATGTGTCTGAAATTCAGGTGCGTGACATTATGGTTCCGCGCGTGCAAATGATTGTTATTGAAAACAATGCTGAACCGGAAGATATCCTTTCTGTCGTCGTAGAATCAGGTCATTCCCGTTTTCCTGTTGTCGGGGAGTCTAATGATGAAATTCTAGGTATTTTGTTAGCCAAGGATTTATTAAATTATTATGCCAACCCTGATAAAGACTTTGATATCAAAGACGTCATGCGAGCAACGGTTTTTATTCCGGAAAGTAAGCGGCTCAATGTCTTGTTAAGAGAATTCCGTACTAGTCGCAACCATATGGCAATAGTCATTGATGAATACACCGGCGTTGCCGGTCTGGTTACGATTGAAGATGTTATTGAAGAGATTATTGGTGAGATTGAAGATGAACATGATTTTGAAGACGATGAAGACAACATAAATCTTCATGAAAATAATCGTTACACCATTAAAGCTTTAACATCTATTGTTGAATTTAATGATTATTTCAATCTGAAAATTGATGATAATGAATACGATACCGTTGGTGGCTTAGTCATTAGTACGTTTGGACATTTACCCAAGCGTGGAGAAAGCATCGATTTCGAAGACTTTAATATCAAAGTGATACGCGCAGACAAACGACGCGTTCATCAACTACTCTTTACACGAATTGACGAAGAGCAACGTACTGAAGAAATAACTGATGATGATGATGAAGAAGAATAATATCAATATCAACATCGCCATTCTATAAAAACAATCTGGCCTAATGAGCTTATTACCAGAAAATAAATTTTTTAGACGTTGTTGTGCACTTATCGCTGGAGCTTTAGTGCCTTTTGCTTTTGCACCATTTAATTTTTACTTCCTCAGTGTAATTTCTTTAAGCGCTCTCTTTTACCTTTGGTCTGAAACTGAATCAAAACGTGAAACCTTTCTTTTAGGTTACTTGTTTGGCTTCGCTATGTTTGGTATTGGTGTTAGTTGGCTACATATCAGTATTAATCTTTTTGGCGGCATGAATATCATAGGCGCATATTTTTTCACCTTTTTACTAATCGCTTTTATTTCACTTTATCCTGCTCTTTGCGGTTATCTCGTTAATCGATTTTTTAAAGATTATTATATTATTGTTTTACCCGCGTTATGGTTAATCACTGAGTGGTGTCGCGGCTGGGTATTAACCGGCTTTCCCTGGCTCAACATAGGAACCAGTCAAACCGACAGTTTGCTTGTTAACTTTGCTCCCATCATTGGTGACTACGGTATCAGTTTTATCGTTTGTGTTATTGCAGTTTCAATCACAAACCTAATCAGAGGAAATTTGAAGCAACGAGTGATAAGTAGCGCAATCATTGTTGTCATTATGTTGTCTTCATTTATATTGAGTAATATCAACTGGACACAGAAAAATGGAAATGAGCTAAATGTTACTTTAGTTCAAGGTGCAATACCTCAAAAGATAAAATGGAAATCAGAATATCGAGAAAAAACCTATGATATATATTCTGGCTTAAGTGAACCCTATTGGTCATCAGATCTGATTATCTGGCCAGAAACAGCCATACCTGCGTATTATCATCTTGCCGATGATTTCATTACTCGAATCACAGAAAGAAAGAAAGACTCTGATACTTTATTCATGAGTGGCATTGTTAATAAAGATGAATCCGCAAATAAATACTTTAATAGTATTTTACTGATAGATAACGAACATCATTTTTATAATAAACACCATCTAGTTCCTTTTGGTGAATACCTGCCGTTTAAAGCATTACTTGATCGCATGTTACGTTTTTTACAAATCCCCATGTCTGACTTTTCATCAGGAGATATAAAACACAAACTACTTGAAACCGATAAAGCCGTGTTTGGCATGAGTATTTGTTATGAAGATGCTTACGGTACTGAAATCAGACGATCTCTGCCTGATGCGAATATATTGGTTAACGTCAGCAACGATGCCTGGTTTGGTGACTCCATGGCACCACATCAACACCTGCAGATCGCAAGAATGCGTGCTATAGAAAATGGTCGCTATCTGTTGCGCTCAACTAATACAGGTATTTCTGCGGTTATTGATAATAAAGGGAAAGTCGTTGCTCGTTCGCCACAATTTGAACCACATGCATTACACGCAAAAGCAGAATTATTTATCGGAGAGACACCGTATAGCAAATATGGAAATTATTTAATCTTAAGTTTTAGCTTTTTAATTTTATTATTAAGCTTTTTTTTACAGCGCAAGGCTAACATTAAAATCAAGAATTAATAGATTTTCTTGCCAGACTTATTTGTTCAAGACGTGCTTTTAATTCAGGTTCATTTTCTGCCATAGACAACACATCTTTTCTTGTCAAACGTAACAATGTTGTCGGCTTTAACGTTTTAGCATTTGCAGTTCGAACCTGCGTCTCCAACAATGCCATTTCTCCAAAAAAATCACCGTCTCTTAATTCAGCGATAGACGAATCTTCATGACCGTTCTTATAAATCGACACTAACCCGTGTGTAATGATATAGAGGGAATCACCTTTTTCTCCTTCACCAATAACCAGATCACCAGCAAGAAAAGTCATCGCTTTCGCATGCTTTGATAATCTTTCAAGCAAATCATTTGGCAAACCATTTAGCAGCGGCACTGTACCTATTAAGTCATGTGGTTTTAACTTAGGCGCCGGATCGGAAATTGGTTGCAACGCATTAATTGCTTCATGAATACGTCTTTCGATATTAGTAAAAACTTTCGAACCTATTTCACCATTATGCAGAGCTTCCTCTGCAAAAAAATCAGCCGCAACTAAAGCAACTTTGGCAAAAAGACGTGTTTCAAAACGCAAATAAAATTCAGGAAAATCCTCAGCTACTTTTTCAAGACGCTGTTTACGTCGAGTTGAACGCTCCTTGTATTTTCTAATAATTTCTTTTTTAAGTTCTGCACTAATATCATCGTTATTTTCAAGATGCTCAATTACTTTTTCACAAATCAGTATCCCGGCTATATCTCTCTGTAAACTTTGTGAAAAGCGAAGATATTGATAGCGCGCTAACATACCTGCGGCAAAATCATGTTCCCGTAATTGTTTAATTAATGCATTCTCCAGAATTACAAATGGATTTTTTTGTCCTTCATCTTCTATTGATAAATTTCCCTTAGACTCTGTCGACCATGTTTCCCGGTCACGTTGCAGTGCATTTTTTATATTCATGTAGGTATAGTATTGCAAGAACCCTATATCATAGAGATACTTAAGCTCCTGCATTTCAATACGTAACGCTGTTATATGCGCATGACGTTCTTCTATAAAACTATCTGAATCACCATAATCACTACTAAAGACCTGCGCTGTCTTTTTCTGGATTAATTGTTGTGTGCTACGAGAAATTAATTTCGCTTTATGGAATGATTCTAATATTTCTTCTGCATGTTGCTGTGATTGAATTAAACCGTGTTTTAATTCTGCCACTTCTTCACCAGTAAATTTATCGAAACCCAATTTTTTCATTAAAGGCCTTATCGTAGGAGCATTAATAAGTAACGAAAATAAAACTACGCCGAGAGTTATATAAAGAATAGTTTCACGACCCGGCATATCAATAGGTATAGAAAGTACAATCGCAATTGCAAGCCCACCTTTCAAACCACCCCACCACATGATATGCCGTTCACCCATAGACACATGTGGTAAATTAAACATCTTTATTGTCGCGGGAACCATGCTATAAACTCCTGCGGCACGTGCACCTAATACCAATATAATTGCGATAAAAATACTATCTATATGGGAATAAAGTTGAGATATATCGACAGATAAACCGACTAATAAAAATAAAAGAGAATTAAAGATTAACGCTATCACATCCCATGTTTCATCAACTGTTTCTCGTTCATTCTGAGGTATACGACTTACACCTAAAATACCCAAGGCTATTGCAGCAGCAACAACCGCCATAACACCGGAAACATGCAAAAGATGTTCAGCAATAACAAAACTACTGTATGCCAGGACAATCGACATTATAAGATAGCAACTCATACCGGCTCGAATTCGATACAGTAGTTCACTTAAAATAATTCCAATGACCGCGCCAACAAATAAGCCGCCAAAAAATACTCTAAAAAATTCCAGTACTGCAAAGCCAGCATCAGAAATTCCAAATTTTTCTGTTACGGCCAAGCCAAGAATAATGTTAAAAAAAACAATCGCCGTTGCGTCGTTTAACAATGACTCGCCTTCTACTAAAACGGTTAATCTTTGTGGCGCACCAAGTTCTTTAAATAAAGCAATGACCGCAACAGGGTCAGTTGCTGAAATTAAAGCCCCGAATAATAAAGCATGAAAAATATTAAAATCCTGAATTAGCCAAAGACCCACGCCTATAAGACCAGCAGAAATTAACATTGCTGGAACCGCCAATACCAAAACCGGAATAATATCTTTCATCAACAAACGTGCGTCAAGATTGATGGCTGATTCAAAGATCAGGGCAGGAAGAAACAGAAACAACACCAGATCCGGCGTTAACTGGAATTTAAGTAATAGTTCAAACTCAGGATAATGACGTGCAATAGAACCTAATATGACGCCTAAGATCACCAGAAACACGGTATAAGGCACGGGAATATTTCTGCAAATCGACGCTGCAATCATTGCCACGGTCAAAAGACCCATCACAACTAGTATAAACTCTGATAAAGGTGCAGCTTCTGATATAGGCATAGCAATTCCCCTTGCTATCTAATGTATATCAAGTTTCAGTAGCAATCAAAGTCTAGTTATAGAAGAGTGCTATCTTTCTCAGAAAGATGGTCAAGAGCAATAACAACTGACAGACCAATAACCATCATGATTAAGGAATAGAGCAACTGGCTATTTATTGCTTCTGGCAAATACGGGATGGATGAAACCAATCTCTCTTTATGCCGAACCACTTCATACACACGGGTTTGAAATGGCCAGATAACATATAAAGAAGCTACTAATATACCGGTTATAAAAAGAACCGTTTGTTGATAAAACGTTTTTAATAAATATGAAAGTACGCGACTGAAAATGACAACACCTGCCATGATACCAAACACAAACGGCAATATTATTGAAAAATCAAAATGACCTATCGCATCGAATATGTAGGCATATTTTTTCATCATCAATAAAATAAATGAACCTGAGATGCCTGGCAAAATCATGGCTGAAATGGCTATTGCACCACATAGAAAAATAAACCAACTTGCATCTGGTGTCGATGCTGGTACCAGCGTTACAACAAAACCACCAAATAAAATGCCTAATACTAAAAACAGAACTCGTTTTAATAATAAATGCATTCCTAAATGGCGAAATAATAAAACTATAGAACCCAAGACCAATCCAAAAAATAAACCATAAATTATTTCTGGTTGAGTTCGAATTAAATTTGGTAAAGAAATAATTCGAGTAAAAAATAATAACGCGGCGACAATACCTATTCCTAATGGGATTAAAAAATCAAAGTGTGGCCGATTGATAATACCTTTTAGGTTTATTGACAAAATCATTCTTAGCCATTCGCTATCAAATGATTTTATGGCATTAATTAATTGTGGATAAATACCCAGAATAAATGCCATTGTGCCGCCACTGACACCGGGAACAACGTCCGCTGAGCCGACACAAAAACCTTTAACTACTAATTTTAATCGAGAGATAAACATGAATTAATGATTATTATTTACTTACTTAATTCATGAACCGCATTTATGAATGCACCGGCATTTTCAGGATCAATATCTGGCGTAATGCCATGACCAAGATTAAACACATGTCCCGGCCCACGACCATAGCTATCCAGAATCGATTTTACTTCTTTTCGAATTACTTCAGGATTTGTTTTTAGAACGGCCGGATCCATATTGCCTTGTAACGCAACACGATCGCCAATGCTCTCTCGTACTTGACTAATATCCTGTGTCCAATCAAGACCGACTGCATCACAACCGGTATTAGCAATATCTTCCAACCATAGGCCAGCACCTTTAGTAAATAAAATTACTGGTATTTTATTTCCTTCATACTCGCGTTCTAAACCATCTAGAATTTGTTGCATATAGGCTAAAGAAAATTCTTTATACGCAGGTGTTGATAATGCACCACCCCAGGTATCAAAAATCTGAATCACTTGAGCACCCGCTCTTATTTGCGCATTTAAGTAAAGCGTTACGGCTTTAGCTAAATGATTAAGTAGAAGATGTAATGTGTCGGGTTCTTGATATAACATCGTTTTAACTTTACCAAAATCTTTACTCGAACCGCCTTCGATCATATACGTTGCCAAAGTCCAAGGACTTCCAGCAAAGCCAATCAACGGCACACTTCCATCTAATTCATTTCGTATTAAGCGAACTGCATCCATAACATAACCAAGATCATCTTCTGGATCAGGCATCGGTAGTTTCTTGATATCAGCAAGCGAAGCAATGGGTTTATCAAATTTAGGTCCAACAGACTCGATAAGTTTTAGACCTAAACCCATAGCATCTGGAATAGTTAAAATATCGGAAAACAATATCGCCGCATCCAATGGATAACGATCCAGCGGTTGCAAAGTAACCTCACATGCCAAATCAGGCGTTTGACATAATGTAACAAAATCACCCGCTTTCTCACGAGTCGCACGATATTCAGGCAAGTATCGCCCTGCCTGACGCATCATCCACACTGGCGTCATATCGACAGGCTTACGAAATAACGCTCGAATCAAACGATCATTTTTTAATTCTGGAAGCATATTAATGAACTATTACAAATAAATAATTATTACCAATCATACTGGATTCGATATTTTATTACATCGACAAGTTATCTTACTGAGTTAAAATACAAATAATTCTATATTCACTTTATGAGGCCATCATGATCATACCTGTTAGCGAACTTATTGCAGCTGCGAAATCTCAATGCAATTGCATTGATCCGCATGCAGCAAAACTGCTTTATGAAAGACATGACAATGCCATCATCTTAGATGTACGCGAACCTGCAGAAGCCAAAGAATCAAGTTTAATAGACTCTACTAATATTCCGCGTGGATTGTTGGAAATGAAAATTTCCAGTATCTGTGAGAATCCAGAAACGCTTATATTGGTTCATTGTGCTGCAGGTGGGCGCGCTTCTTTATCGGCATCAACACTACAGATGATCGGCTATTCCAATGTCCATGTTATTGATGCCAAGTACGATGATATAAAGCGCGTATTTGGTTAATTTATCTTTTGATAGATTTACAAAATCGGCGGTTCATCAGGGGAGTACGTGTCCGTAAGCGGATTCATGATTTGTTGAAACTGCTCTACTTTATCAGCAACAGATCCAGCACTTTTAAATTTGGCGATATGGAATAACGCTTCGCCTTCATTCACTAGAGGGAGGTTTAAACGCCCAATAATAATGCCGTCAATCGGTGATAATATTTCTTCTTCATTTTCACCAAAAGGATCCGAGACAAAACCAAGCAGTTCATTCAATTCAATTCTTGAACCAAGTGGTTTTAGTACTCTTAAAATACCACTTTGCGGCGCACGCACCCATAAACTGGAACGTGCAACAATAGGGTCAGCCAGCTTACGTTTACTTTTTAATGCAGGTAACATTTCCAGACTACGCATAACGGAAATAATGCCTCTGACACCAGCACGGATAGACACTTCATCAAAGCGTAGCGCTTCGCCTGCTTCATAAACAATAACTGATGTGCCTAATTTTTCTGCTGCTTTACGCAACGAGCCATCAACAATAGATGTATTTAAAATGACGGGCGAGGTAAAAGCACGCGCCATCCGTTCCGTTTGTTCATCATCTAATACTGCTCTTACATGCGGTAAGTTTTCTCGATGGATTGCGCCCGTATGTAAATCAATACCATGTGTACATTTGGACACAATTTCATTCAAAAAAAGATGCGCCATTCGCCCTGCCATGGAGCCTTTTTCGGAACCTGGGAAAGAACGATTTAAATCACGTCTATCCGGTAAATAACGTGTTTGATCTATAAACCCGTATATATTAACAACAGGAATCGCTATTAAGGTGCCTTTCAGTTTACCAATCGACTTGTTTTTCAAAACCCGACGAATGATCTCTACGCCATTAATCTCGTCACCATGTATTGCTGCTGATAAAAACAAGGTAGGTCCATTTTGTTTACCATGAATGACGTGAACAGGAAGTTCAATATCGGTATGCGTGTATAGGCTCGGCACCGGCAATTCAAGCGTCTGCCTTTCACCAGCGTTGATCGTGGTATTACAGAGAGTGATTGATTCACGCAATTATTTATGCCCACCTTTGGTACCGGTCTTGCCTTTCTTTGCCGTTTTTTCAATAAATCGAATGACATCGCCGGCAATATCTTTGCCCGTTGCAGTTTCAATACCTTCGAGTCCGGGAGAGGAATTAACTTCCATCACCACCGGTCCATTTTCTGAACGTAAGATGTCAACACCACAGACATTAAGTCCCATGGTATTGGCCGCACGCAATGCGGTTTTACGTTCTTCCGCCGTTATCGTGACTAAGGAGGCCGAACCACCACGATGAATATTGGAGCGGAACTCACCTTCTGCGCCCTGGCGTTTCATGGCGGCAACCACTTTTTCCCCGACAACAAAACACCGTATATCCGCGCCACCCGCTTCTTTAATAAACTGCTGTACCAAGACACTGGCATTCAATCCGAGAAATGATTCAATTACACTTTTTGCCGCACTTTTTGTTTCCGCCAGAACAACACCTATACCTTGCGTACCTTGTAATAATTTAATTACCAACGGCGCGCCACCGACCATTTTTATCAAGTCATTAATATCATCCGGTTTATTTGCAAAGCCGCTAATAGGTAAACCAATGCCTTTGCGGGATAATAATTGTAATGAACGTAACTTGTCTCTTGAGCGAGAGATTGCAACTGATTCATTCAATGGGTAAGTGCCCATCATTTCAAATTGCCTGACAACGGCTGTACCATAAAAGGTCACGGAGGCACCGATTCTTGGGATCACCGCATCAAACTCACTGAGTTCTTCACCTTTATAGTGAATACTGGGTCGTTTCGAAGTAATGTTCATGTAGCAACGCAGCACATCAAGTACACGGACTTCATGGCCAAGAGCTTCCGCAGCTTCAATTAAACGTCTTGATGAATAGAGATTTTTATTTCTGGATAAGAGTGCTATTTTCATTATTACATCCTTTAAATATGCTGTTTAATATAGACCAGCGACAATTTACTATTGGTCACAATAAATTTTAATAAATTAAATGCGACTGAATCCGTATTTTAGCAATTCCATATATTTAGGAGCCTGATTTTCTAGGCTATTATTCTGTTAAAGCTTCATATGAAGCGGCGATATTCTTACCACCAGTGTAATTAAGAGAGGGATCCACCAACAATTTACCACTGACAATCCCTGTTCTACCTAATAACATCCTGAACAACATGTTTTCTCTACTGGTAAGACTGATCTCGATATCCCAGCTTTTATTATTAAACTGTATTGGTGTTCGAATAAAAATACGCTCTTCTTCATGTCCGCCAGAATCTTTTACAACTCTCATATCAATTATTTCCGATTCACATATAACCGAGATATCAGATCGTTTTTGCAAAGGATGAATCTGAAACCGGACAAATTCCTTTCTCTGTTTCGTAAGCCTTTCCAACTGATATGTATGCAATGACGATGTACGCGCACCTGTGTCAACCTTTGCTTTAATGGCGGGAATACCTAATGCTGGTAATGAGATCCATTCCTTCCAACCAATTGTTTGTTTCTCTTCCATATAAAATTATGCTATTAAAGGAAATTATCAATATAAGTATATACCAGTCAAGCGCAAGAAACATGCCGATATAAGCTCTGAATAATATTAAAGAATATGGATGATGAACTTTTAAAAACTTTCCTTGAAATACACAAAACTCGCCATTTTGGCCGAGCTGCGGAAAACTTATTTATTACACAATCAGCAGTAAGCGCAAGAATACGACAACTTGAACAGGAAATGGGAGTTAAATTATTTACTCGTGACCGGAATAATATTCGTCCGACTTTGGCCGGGGAAAAACTCGTTGAACATGCTGAAGAAATATTGAATGAATGGAACCAGATAAAAATTGATATTGCTGTCGCTGGAGACGGCAAAGTCCCTATAGCAATCGGCGGAGTTTCAAGTTTATGGGACATTTATCTTAACCAATGGTTAATAAAGTTTACAGAAAAATATAAAGATACCGTTTTGAATTGCCAAGTCTTAAGTTCCGAAGTAATAAATCAAAAAATAATTAACCGTACTCTTGATTTTGGTTTTACATATAGTCCCCCTCAAAACGAAATCGTCACCATATTAAAAACATTGCCTATCAAATTCATAATGGCGTCTTCGAAAAAAGGACTGAGCGCAGAGAAAGCCATCAGTAAAAATTACATCTACGTTGATTGGGGCACATCATTTTCAGAAGCACATCTGAAACATTTTAAAAACATGCCGCCGCCATTGATGCGTATAGAGGTTGGTCGTATCGCAAAAAACTACATAAAGAAGAAAACAGGCACAGCTTATCTACCTGAACAAATAGTGAAAAGAGATATTGAGAATGGGCTATTATTTAAAGTAGCTGATGCACCAGAAATAAAACGAAATGCTTATATTATTTACAATAATTTAAACGAACGTTGTGCATCATTCGCTAAAACAATATCCGACTAGATTGTGATTACTCTCTAATCGTTCAACTCATTACTAATGACTATAAAAATAACTACGATGCTTTTCTTGCTACGCGGTTTTTACCTTTAGCACTGTTTTTTTGAATCAGAATACTTTGATTCAAACCCGACTTATCCAAGTCATCTTTAATTTTTTTATAATTTGGAGATGTGCTTATTCCACAACTTCCACTACCTTTAAAATGATTCATTTTTTCTCACTCAGTTAAATACTTCATCATAATCATAAAAAGAATCGCCGATTAATTTCCGCAATTCCATAAGTTCTAATCTCTTTTCTATTTCAGATCGGATATCTCGCTTAGATGAAAGTTCGTTTCCTACAAATTTATTTTCTATATCAAGCTCATTAAATTCATCACTATCATCGAGCTCATCATCTATTTCTATATCATCAGTGTCATTCATTTATCATGTCCTCAGAATGATGATTAATATTTCTTAGTTCATAATAAGTTATAATTACTAACTTATCTGATTTACGGAATATATAGGGTTTTTTTAATTACATGTACAATGAAATTTTTTTATTAAAACAATCAATATATTTTATCGTTATTATTTATATGTTATTTAAAGCAAGCAGAATAACCACCAGTATAAAATATACTACCTACACAGCTTAGAAATATATAAATAAACGGAAAAACTTTGCTCTAGATCAATTAAAAGCAAACTTTATGTAATAGCATTACTGCTGGATTTAGAATGGTTCACAATGTATGAGTGTAAGCAGACTACTAATAATATTGCTCCTCACTTTCATAAGTGCATCATTGTCGTTAGCAACAGACTCTTTATCAGAAACAGATAAAAATAAAACCCTATTGAATCCAGTACACAGTGATCAAGTTCAAAATGTAATGCGGCGTTTAAAGTTATTGTTTTATGAGCGTGAGTATACTGATCTGGAACTGCAAGATTTGACTGAAAAACAAATTGAATTACTTTCTGAAGAAGCAAATACTCTGGTAGACACAGCAGAAAATATGAACTCTTTTCAGAATATTAGCGATGAAGATCAACTTACTTTTAATGCTATGGCCAATCAACTTCATGACCTGACTCAAGAACTAAAAAACAAATCGCATCATCGGACAGATTTAATTCCCTCTTATATAAAAATGCAAGATACTTGTAATACCTGCCACCAAATATTTCGTAACCACTAACGGTTCATCAGGTAATGCGTATTAGATTGGTTTATTCTATAAGCATTTTTTTTATTCTGCTTTTTACTTTTCCTCCACTACTTAAAGCCGATCATGACTCCATAGCAAACATCTCTATGGGCGGACGAATCAAAATTGATACTGTCTATAATTTCGATAGTGTAGGCGGCATAAGAACAAGTAAAGCTGATTTAGCATTTACACCTGACAGTATCCCGATATTGGGATAATAGACAAAAATGAATTAAATGCCAATCTGCGTGAAAGCCGTCTATGGGCAACTTTACATTTACCATTAGGAGAACAGAAACTATCGACTTACGTCGAATTCGATTTTTTCAATAGTCGGCGTGATAGTTCCGGTCGTTCTTATGTAGGCAATGATCCGAGGATGAGACATTTGTATCTATCATTTAATAATTTCACGATCGGTAAGACATATACCACGCTAGTTAATATGTCCTCTTATCCGGAAATTAATGATGCCAATGGACCACTGGGTATTTTAAATATTCGTCAGGAGCTAATTCGTTACAACAAAGATTTATCATGGGGTGAAATATTTCTGGCTGTAGAAAGACCAGAATCATCATTTACATCACCTACAGGCAGTAGTTTTCAAGTAAATGATGATCAAATACCGGAATTTATTGGCAAGGTTCAATTCTCAAGATTATGGGGTAACTGGTCATTGACAGGCATGCTTAGAGAAATTAATGCCGATGGTAAAATGATCAGTGGTCAGAACGACAAAAAATGGGGTGGCGCTATCAGCGCTGCCGGCCGTATCTTATTACCCAAACAAGACAACTTACGTTTTACCTTTTCTTACGGCAATGCATTAGCGCGCTATGTCTCTTTCAATGCCTTTGATGATGCGACTATCGATAATGCTGGAAACATAAACCTGACAGAGATTATTAGCGGCTATTTGGCATATCAACATTGGTGGACTCGTACATTACGCTCATCATTTGTTGTTGGGGCAGCTTATGCCAACCAAGATACCAGCAAAGCACCGGCATCGGTTGACAAACTCTTTGCTTCTACACATGTTAACTTATTATGGAGTCCAAGCTTAAAGACCACAGTTGGCCTTGAATGGGTGCATGGTTATCGTGAATTAGAAAATGGCAATAATGGAAAACTAGATCGATTACAACTCTCAGCTGTTTATAAATTCTGATAACATCGCTGCATGATTAATAATAAAAATATTGGCTTGGCGACAGGACTATTATTATTCATCGTCATTCTTTTATTACCTACACCCGACGCGATGCCGATTGCAGCGAAACATGTTCTGGCCGTTGCTGTATTAATGGCAATATGGTGGGTGACTGCAGCAATCCCGATCCCGGCAACGGCACTATTACCGATATTTCTTTTTCCTGCATTAGGAGTAATGAGCGGAACTGAAGTCACTCAACCCTATGCAAACCACCTTATTTATCTGTTTCTTGGTGGCTTTTTGATTGCCGTTACCATTGAGAAATGGAATCTACATCGTCGTATTGCCTTATACACAATTAGCCTGATTGGCGTTTCACCAAAACGAATCATTCTTGGCTTTATGCTGACTTCCGCAGGCTTATCAATGTGGATTAGTAATACTGCAGCCACAATGATGATGATCACAATTGGTCTTGCTGTCTTGAAACAAGTGGTTGATGAAATTAAAGCTGACCCGGATTTACATATAGATACTCGTCCTGAGAAATTTAATTTTGGAATTTCATTAATGCTAGGTATCGCATATGCCGCATCAATAGGGGGAATAGCCACGCTAATTGGTACGCCGCCAAATGCCATCATGGCCGGTATCGTTGAAAACCAGTTTGGTCAGAGTATCAGTTTTCTGAACTGGATGATTTTCGCCCTGCCCTTATCTGTAACCATGTTAATCATCACCTGGTATTACTTGACTCACTTTGCCTTCCCCAGTGAGATAGATCACTTACCTGGGGGAAAAGAAACTATTGAAAGAGAGATTCACGAATTAGGCAAAATGAGCCAACAGGAAAAGACCGTTTTATTCGTTTTCGGATTAGTAGCAACACTATGGATAACACATGGTTTCATCAAGCTTGAAGCGTTTAAATTTATTACAGACTCGACCATCGCTATGGCAGGCGCATTATTACTCTTTATCATTCCTTCTAACCTTAAAAAAGGTGAATTCCTGCTTGATTGGAAAACTGCACGCAAGATCCCATGGGATATATTGATATTGTTTGGTGGTGGTTTTGCTCTGGCGGACGGTTTTACTGACAGTGGACTCACTCATACCATTGCGAATCAGCTTAATGTTCTACAAGGAAGTAATCTATTATTAATTATTGTAGTAGTTACAGCTGTTGTGATTTTCTTAACAGAAATTACATCTAATACAGCAACAGCATCAATGTTTCTGCCAATCATTGCTGCACTGGCGATTGCCATGCACATACATCCTTATAGTCTGATGATAACAGTTTCTCTCGCGGCCTCATTCGCCTTTATGTTACCGGTGGCTACGCCTCCAAATGCGATTGCCTTTAGCAGTCATTATTTTACGATTGGGCAAATGGCAAGAACGGGAATCTGGCTTAACTTAATTGCCATTGTTTTAATATCATTATTCGTAAAGTTTTATCTACCCATTATATGGGGAATCGATATCAATACGCTGCCAGAAAATATGGCAACTCAAACATCTTTATTAATTAACTAATTAATTAATAGTTTTTACTACAGGAATTCAAAATGGATGAAATGGAAATTGCAATAAATGCGACAACATCAGATGTGGTAAAAATCTGGATGAACTGGATGATGATTATATTTCTATCATCAATCTTTTTTGCTTATAAACACGTCTCTGCCAGATTTATCTTTATTTCGCTTTTTGTAACAATGCCCATTGCATTAGTGATATTCAATATAACAAAGTCGCCTTATCTGGTCGGCGCATCACATATTATTGTCTGGATACCATTAGCTATTTATCTCATTAAAGCCGAAGTCATTGGTAAAGTTGAAAAACTTAAATCAGTTTATGGCGTTTATCTTATTTTATTGCTTGTCACTATTGCCATCTCTCTTTTCTTTGATATCAGGGACACCGCATTAATTTTACTGGGCATGAAAGACGCGTTCATATAATGACGACATAATAACTATCTTGTAACAACATCAACAATTGGCTGCTCTTTCTTCATTGCCGCTAACACGACGGTATCAAATCGATCTGTTAACTGAAGTGCTTCATATGCCGCTTCGCGCGCAATTTTTTCCAATTCACTATTATCAACCATATTAATTAAAGGAATAACTTTTGCATTGCCCGTATTCTTTAACGAACCATTAGCCGAAGCCAGTAAGCGTGCAATATGTATAGCCTTAATTTTGTCCCCTTCTTTTAAACCGCTTACTTTACTTATTTTCTCGACACGATGTGCAATTTCATCGCTTAAAGGCAAGCCAATTACTTTTGCAGATAAAATAGAAATCACTACATCTGTACATGGCGCTATAGCTGGCTCATGTTCAGCCGGTGCTTTTATAAAACGACCGCGCGCGCCATCAGCCTTAATGACTAATAAATCAAAATTTCCAATGGTTTTGAATTGTTGAATAGATTCAAGACTAACACCAGCGCGTCGGCCGAATCGTTCGGATGGTTTAGCAAAGGCAATAGCCTTTGAATCCTTGTCATTTTTTATAGCTTCAAACAGTTCACTTTCATCAGCAATATAATTTGTTACCTGTAATGATTCAGGAAAAAATTCGATGTGTACAGTAGCAGTAATTCCGACTCGACCTACATGTGCTTCCGCCAAACGAAACATCGTCGTTTTTTTTCCACCTGCGCCAACACAACTAATGATTCCGCTATGTGCATTTAATGCTTCTAATATATTCGATGTCATTTTTTCGTCGTGTTTTTATTAATTAGCATAGCAGCGATTTCTTTTGCTTGAGTTGCAGCATTCTTATTACCACTAACATGCGCAACAACAATAGCACCTTCAATTAATAAATTTATTTGTTGTGACAATTCTTCCGGTTTATCCATTTCAGCCTGGACAGCGAGATCACGTATGTATTCTCTTACCAGACGTTTATGTTCAGCACATACAATATGTGAAGGATTATCAGCCTCTGAATATTCTGCCGATGCATTAATAAACATACAACCGACAAAATTTTTCTCATTTATCCATTCACTTATTGCATCAAAAACTGAGAGTAGTCGTTCTTTAGGCACATCACTAAGTCGTTCTACCTTGCGCATAAGCTTATTTCTAAACAGCTCATCTCTTTTTCTTAACGTTGCGAGAACAAGTTCATCTTTTGACTTAAAATGATTATATAATGTTTTTTTAGAGACGCCTGCTTCCTTAATAATTCGATCTATACCTGTGGCATGAAAACCATTTTGATAGAACAACTCTAATGCCACTGTGACAATTTGTTCTCTTTTTGATAGTGCTGGCATACCTAATCCTTCATTTAAACTATACTGATTAGTATAGCATTAAAATATAATTCATCCGATAAATATAAATATTACTCTATACTCCATTGTTTAATAAGTGTTTTTAATGTGATTTATCCTAGAAAAACATCTGCCCTCATAAATTTCTCCTGCATTACTTGACAAAGGAAACCGATCTGTCTATCTTGTACTAAGATAAACAGATCAGTTTACCTTTAGTTAACAAATATCACTAAGTAAATTTATACCGCTAAGGAGAAGTAAAATGAAAGCAATAGGCAACATTATCGTTAAAACAGTTTTAAGCACTTTACTGCTTGGGTTAGTTAGCATCCAGACAGCGCTAGCAAAAGAGGACCATATTGATATCAGTTACAAGACCGTAGAGATAGAAGGTCTGGATATATTTTATCGTGAAGCAGGAAACCCCCATAACCCAACAATCTTGTTGTTACATGGCTTTCCAACTTCATCACATATGTTTCGTGATTTGATACCGCAGCTCGCCGATCAATATCATTTAATTGCCCCAGATTATCCCGGTTACGGACAAAGCTCAATGCCAAGCGTCGATGAGTTTGAGTATAGTTTTGATAACCTTACCAATATCGTTGATCAATTTATTAATGAAATTGGTCTGAAATCATACAGCCTGTATTTAATGGATTATGGCGCACCAATAGGTTTTCGCATTGCCAGTAAACATCCTGAACGCGTTGAAGGTTTAATTATACAAAACGGTAATGCTTATGTTGAAGGGATCAATAACGATTTCTGGGAACCTATTCAGGCTTATTGGAAAGATCGCAATGCAAATAACCAGGGTCTTGATAATAATTGGTGGAAAAATATTAAAGCTGCTTACAAAAAAGAAAGCATGACAAACGATGAAGCTTTACGTTTTCTTTTAAGCGAAGGCGCAACTAAGTGGCAATACACTAATGGCGTTCGAGATATTGAAGCCATTAGTCCAGATACCTGGCAGCACGTTCAACCTTTGCTGGATCGCAAAGGTAATACCGATATTCAATTAGAACTATTTTATAGTTACGGTTCGAATCCACCACTTTATCCAGAGTGGCAAGCTTACTTTCGTCGACATCAACCACCGACATTAATTGTTTGGGGAAAAAATGATGAAATTTTTCCGGTTGCGGGTGCACATCCATACAAACGTGATTTAAAGACTATTGATTTTCATTTATTGGATACCGGACATTTTGCTCTTGAAGAAGATGGCGAAGTAATAGCAAAACATATTCGCCGTTTTCTTGGCAAGAATAAACTAGCAACCCGATAAGGGCATCATAATAATTCGAGGTCGTCATAAGACGGCCTCGTTATTAACGGAGAATTACAATGAGAGAATACACAAGTGATATTGCTTTTACTGATACAGTAAAAAAAATACAAACGGAAAAAGGCTCGCGAAATAGTTATGCGAACATGGAACAAAATGGAAGTTGGGAATACACCGTTACCTCTTTCCTAAAAGACTTCATCGTTGCGCGAGATTCATTTTATATGGCAAGCGTTAATAATGAAGGCTATCCCTATATACAACATCGAGGCGGGCCTAAAGGTTTTCTTAAAATCATCGATCAGAAAACACTAGGCTTTGCGGATATGAAAGGGAACCGTCAATATATTTCCTATGGTAACTTGATGGATAACAATAAAGTTTTTCTGTTTTTAATGGACTATCCAAATAAGATTAGAATAAAAATTTGGGGAACTGCTGAAATTATTGAAGATGATCAGGAATTAATTAATAAACTCTCTACATCAGGTGATAAGAAAAATATTGAACATGCTTTTATAATTCACTTAGAAGCATGGGATCGAAACTGTCCAAAATATATTACACCTAGATATACTGAAGAAGAATTTATCAACTTAAATAAATAAGGAGGGTCTTTCGACCCTCCGAAGTTAAGTGAATAAACCCATTTAGAGCAAAGTCTTATAATGTATACATCACCTCCTTAACTTGATTCAGCCGTTTCAGCAGCCACTGCTTCTATCTTTTTTCTCGGTAGTTTCAATTACCACTTCCGCCTTTTCTTCCATTACCGATGCTGCTTCAACAGCAACTTCTTCTGTAACAGGGACTTCTACAGATTCCTCAGAAAATGCATATGTTGAAAAACAAAGTGAACAAAAGCACAAAATAAATCCTGATATTTTCATCTATCAATTTCCCCCTAAAAGTTATAATAAGCAATTTTAAAAATACGCTGATAATTCTTTGTTTAAATTTTATTGCTAAACTATATAGAGCAAAGACGATGTCAACTATAACTGCTTATTTCGAGGAAATTTTTATTCTTTAATTCAGTGTGTTATGAAATTTATTGATTGTAGAAAACTGATTGTTTCCAATAGAATGAATAATAAATGGTGCAATGCTGCATTCAATTAGCGCAATTTGTGTCTATTATTAACAGTCACTATTAAACTGATTATATTAATTAAATAAAACTTATATCCTTCAATTAAAGACAATAGCTAAAGAAAGAAAATATAAAAACATGGAAACAAAAACATTAACCCAGGGTGCGCATCATATCGGCCTCACTGTGCCTAATATAAAACAAACCGGTAATTTCTTTATTTCAACTCTGGGATTTCAGCAAGTGGGAGAAAAACCTGACTATCCGGCTATTTTTGTTTCTGACGGAACAATTATGTTGACACTATGGCAAGCCACTGAGCCTGATAATACAATTGCGTTTGATCGGAAAAATAATATTGGCTTACATCATCTGGCATTAAAAATTGAAAATGCTGACATATTGGAAGAACTGTACCAACAATTACTTAATACTGAAGATGTAAAAATTGAGTTCTCACCTGAACAGTTAGGTAATAAGCCTATAAAACACATGATGTGTATTGTTCCGGGCGGAATACGCATCGAATTTATTACTGCTGCGTAGTATTATCTAATTTGAAAAATTAAGGATATAGAAATGAAAAGAGACACTGAACTTTTTCCTGATGATATCAACGGCGATGCATTATGGGAAATGCAACAGAATGGTGATGATTTATCTAAACCAAGAGAAATAGAATTTACTGTCGTCTTCTCAACGGAAGAGGAAGCACTTAAATTTGGTGAAACTTTATTAATTAACCGCCAGAAAATTCTCATGTCCGACAATGAAGAAGCTAAAGAGTATCCTTTTGAGATAATTGTCTATGTCTATATGGAAGCGACTTACGATGAGATTTGCGGTTACGAAGAATTGCTGGAATCACATGCTATTAAATTTAATGGCCGCGGTGATGGCTGGGGCTGCCTTGATCTTACCTAGTAAATAAAAAATAATATAAACTATATGCATCATGAGAGAAGTTGAAATTTCAAAAGAGCCCGTCGAACTATTCAAACTACTTAAGTTCGAAGGTATGGCTGAAAGCGGTGGTCAAGCAAAATTTTTCATCTCCGAAGGTAACGTATTAGTTAATGGCGAAGTAGAAACCAGAAAACGAAAGAAAATTGTTTCGGGTGACATCATTGAATTAGGTGAAGAGAAAATTCAGGTGAAGCTTATTTAAAGCTCTATAAATAATCATGCTATTTGATATACTCTAAACATGAATCCATCTGTACTCATCGCTTCTTTTCTGACATTTGCCGGTAAATTGAAATTTAAAAATTTATTCCTGATCGTCATCAGTTTATTTGTTGTCGATTTGTTTGTTCCCGACTTTATTCCTTTAATCGACGAAATCATTCTGGGGTTATTAGCCATTATTCTTGCTAATTGGAAAGATGAACGAAAACAAGAAAAAGAAGGTAACCTGATTGAAGGTGAAGTTATCGACCAGAAAGAGCAAGACAAAGATAAATAACCTTCCTCATGGATCTTCTCTATCAACTGCAAATGCTACTACCCTTAGCAATTAAATGGGCAGCAGAACATAGTGAAAAAATACAGAACGAAGGCATCTCGTTAACACCTGAACAAATCGAAATCGCTAAACAAGTTGGCGTTACAAGTCCTGAAAAAGTTAAGATAGTTGAAGTTGATAAAATCCCTTTCCCTGAAAACAAGAAACTAAGCGAAGCAGCAACGCAAATTGGATTCCTTAAGCGAAGCAACGAAAGGCCTTACGCTCGGTCACTCAATATACATTTGCAGTGGTCATAACACGACCCAACTACTGTCACATGAACTGCGCCACGTCTATCAATACGAAACCTTTGGTTCCATATCTGAATATCTAGTCGAATATTTAAAACAGATTGTATTAGTTGGCTATGAAAACTCTTTGCTTGAACAGGATGCCAGAAGGCATGAGATTAAATAAAACTGAAGCTTTAGAACATTGTATTTGAATTTGCAGACTCATTCGGAATAACCTGCAATACATCCCAATGCTCTACTATCTTTCCGTTTGCATCTAATCGAAAAATATCTATTCCTGCCCAATCGCGGTTTTTGTCAGTCGGCCATTCTTGATGACAATGTAGTGTTACTAAATCGCCTTCAGCTATAACGCGTTTGAATGTTACATGTTTTCCCGGATGCTCTTTTGCCATACGCTCAAAGTATTCGACAAAAGCATCCTTGCCATTGCCGACATGAGGATCATGTTGAATATATTTATCGCCCACGTACACCTCGACTGCTTCACGAGGTTTGCATTGATTAAACATCAAATCATAGAACGCAAGAACGCTCTCTTTATTGTGCTCTAGGCTATCCATGATGAAAAACTATTTTCTAACACCTTCAATAGAAAAAAACAAATCCAGTTCTTTTGATGCAGGGCCAAGGTCTTTTAAAATACCATAGTCAGCTAATGCAATTTGCGCTGTGCCTTCAAAGCCAACACGATAACCACCCCATGGGTCATCACCTTCACCAATATAAGATATATAAATAGTGATCGGCTTAGTAACACCACGCAAGGTAAAATCACCTTTTAATTCACCCGAGCCATCTTCCTTCATCGTAAGCGATGTACTAACAAATTTTGATTGCGGATAATTTTCAACATCAAGAAATTCATCGCCGCGTAAATGTTTGTCCCTTTCGGCATGATTAGAGTCAATACTCTTGGCATTGATCGTAACTTCTATTTTTGAAGTATCTGGATCATTTTTATCATAAGTAAACTCACCATCAAAATCGTTAAAACGACCCCATAACCAACTATAACCTAGATGTATAATTCTAAATTGTATCGAAGCATGCATCCCTTTTTTATCAATAACATATTCGTCAGCCATAATACTTGTTGATACAAGACTTAATGCCAGTAGTGCAATTTGAAAAATCCTCATTTACTAATCTCCTTTGGTTTATTCGGTTTCAAAATACGAAGCAGTGTCGTATCTTTGTCAAAAAAATGATGCTTAAATGTAGCACATACATGTAACAGAAAAAGGAAAGCCATCACATATGCGGCAATCTCGTGAACTTCTCCTGCAGTATCTGCCTGTTGTTTGCTAAAACTAATTACTGCTGGGACAGCAAATAAATTAAAAAATTCAATGACAGCACCTTTAGCAGTAGAAATTAAATAACCGCTTATACAAATCACAATTAATAAAATATAAAACAAATAGTGAGTAACTTTAGCTGCTTTTATTTCCCATGATTTATAGCTGCCTAAAGGCGTGGGATGGATATTACTAAGCACCCAGATTATTCGAAAAAGTAATAAGGCAAAAACTCCCATGCCAATGCTCTTATGCCACCATGGTGCGGCGTTATACCATTTGCTGTAATAATCCAGATCAACCATATACTCGCCAAGAACAAACAAGCCAATGATTAAAATGGCCATAAGCCAATGTAATAAAATTGATACTATTCCATAACTTTGGTTTGTATTTTTAAAATCCACTATCGTATTTATATTTTATATAGATAATATCAATTAAAGCCATCTACGAACCTGACTTTTGTAGTTTATAAACTCTTCTCCAAAAATTAACTCCAGAGCTCTTTCCTCTGGTTTTATTTGAAAGTGATTCATATAAAAAACAAACAGCAAAGAAGCCAAGCACGAAAATATATTTGAAAGAAATAATCCCCATCCAATTAATAAAAATAGCACGCCTAAATACATTGGGTTACGAGTTATTTTATAAATACCAGTTATAACTAGAGAAGATGCTGTGTCGGGTTTCATAGGATTAACTGTTGTTCCTGCTCTTCTAAACGAAACAATGCCAGCAACAATAATAAACACACCAAAAACTATAAATATAATTTGTGTAACATTACTAATTTTCTCTGGTATTGAAAACTCCGGAAAAATAAGAAAAGTAATCCACATTATTAATGCAACAATGAGCATTACTACCACTGGAGGAATACTTAACTCAAGTTTAATCACTCTTTTTACTATACTTAAATATATTAATTAGCTTTGTTTGCGTAGGAACACCCAATTATTACCACTGGATTCTGGCTTGTTAAATTTATAACCATCAACATTGAAATTCTTTATATCTTCAGGATTCTTTAATCGATTCTTAATAATGTACGCACTCATCAGTCCGCGCGCTTTCTTTGCATAAAAGCTAATGACTTTATATTTCCCCTTTTTAAAATCCTTAAACACCGGAACAATAATCTCAGCGTTAATATCGCCTACTTGCAGTGATTTAAAATATTCATTCGAAGCTAGATTAATCAAGTATTTGCTTTTGCTCGCTTTGAGATCATTATTTATTTGTTCGGTAATTTTCGTGCCCCAAAACTCATACAAATCCTTTCCTTGTTTATTTTTAAACTGCGTTCCCATTTCCAATCGGTAGGCTTGCATTAAATCCAGCGGTTTTAAAACACCATAAAGTCCTGACAATATTCGTAAATGTTTCTGTGCAAATTTTAAATTCTGAGTACTGAAGGTATCAGCTTCAATGCCTGTATAAACATCCCCCTTAAATGCAAGTAACGCTTGTTTGGAATTATTTAATGTAAAGGGTGTTTTCCAGTCATTAAAGCGAAGGAAATTAAGTGTACCGAGCTTGTCGCTGATCTTCATTAAAGAAGACACTTCAGCAGGACTTAGTTTTTTTAGTTCTGAAATGAGCTTTCGGGATTCTTTTAAAAACTCTGGTTGCGAAAACTCTTTCGTGATTGGTGCTGTTTCAAAATCGAGCGTCTTTGCAGGAGAAATAACAATCAACATCTAATATAAAACCTTTGGCTAATGTACGTTGCTAGATGTTAATGCCCGCACGCAGAATGTCAAAGGTAATGCGAATTAAGCCTCAAAATTAATCTTGAACACTCACTTCGCCCGCTTCTGTAGTCGCTTTGACACCCAGAAACAAATACACCATGGTCAATATAAAATACATAAAGCCTGACAATGGCAAATTGATTCCGAATACCCAAAGAAAAGTACTGATAATGATGCTTGGTGTTACAGCAACAACGGCTAAACGCAATAATTGAGGATACTCAAGCTCAGCTTTACAGATCGAGACAAATATCAATCCAATAGCAGCATAGATCAACATTTGAATAATCCGATAGATATAGGAAACTGCCAATGCGAACGGATAAAGAACGACAGGTAGATAAGACTTTGTTGCCTCGATCCAGTTAGAAAGAAGCTCTCTATCCACAACATAATCACCGACTTCACGCAAATCAAAAGAACGCGTTTCTATCGCATTCTTCTCAACCATGAGATGCGTTCTAGTTAACAAAATCATTGCTTCAGTTCCATCCAATGAATTAATGCTACCGGTTGTATCAATAACCGCTATAACCTCTCCCGTCTTTAAATCATTAATATAATAAGGCTGCATTTCTTTGATAGAAGCTTGCCCGTCTATTATCGTAATCTCTGGAAACTGAGAAAGCAGACTTGGCGCATTTTCATCAAGATAAGTTTAACATGATAGCCAGCAGCAATAATCAGTAGCAACCAACACAAGGCTAATAACAAAAATAAATAGCCAAAGCCGCTACCCTTTTTATTAAGTGCCATGTCTCGATATAAATCGGTCGCGTAAAAAGAGAGTAGAGGAATTTGAAACGGCGAATATTTACTCATATCGAGACCTATAAATTATTATTTGGTTGAATGATCTCATTTTGAGATAAATATGACATCGTATCTAGTATTAATTGACTACACTTTTTGTTTTTTATTTCAACATTTCTTATAGAAAAGATTGTTAGAAACTATTCTTCAGGTTCAGACCATACGGCAAACTCATTATCGCCGGGATCAGCAAAGTGAAAACGTCGACCACCTGGAAAAGCATAAATAGGTTGTAAGAGGGTGCCACCTGCTTCTTCGACTTTAGCTTGAGTTTTATTCAAATCATTACTATAAAAAACTATCAAAGCGCTTCCATTCTTAGCGGAAGCAGATAAATCTGCTCTAAAAAAACCACCATCTAAACCTTCATCTGAAAAGGCTGCGTAATCTGGACCATAATCTACAAAAGACCAACCGAATGCTTTTGTAAAAAAAGCTTTAGTCGCTTCGATATCCCTCGCCGGAAACTCAACGTAATTTATTTTTTCATGCGCATTCATAAACTAACTCCATGTGAACAACAACTTATTTTATACTTCTTTATCATCAATAACTGTCAACATATCGTCCAATGTATTCTGATCAAAACTAAACCCTGCTTCTAACAACTTTTCAGGTATCACCCGTTGTCCTTCAAGAAAAAGCTGCGAAAGTTCACCAAGCATTATTTTAAGCATGAAAGCTGGCGCTTTAAAAAAGACCGGCCTATTAAACTTGGCTGCGACTTTCCTGGTAAACATCTCATTCGTCACTGGCTCTGGCGCTGTCGCATTAATTGCACCAGACATATTGTCCTGACTTAACAAAAATAAAATGATCCGAATTAAGTCAGGTTTATATATCCACGACATCCATTGCTTACCACTGCCTAATACTGCTCCTAGACCAAACTTTATAGGACGAGCCATCTGTACAAACGCGCCGCCATCATTATCAAACACCACTCCTATTCTTAAGTTACAGACACGTGTCCCATACTGTTCGAACTGCGTAGCCGCGTTTTCTCTTGCCTGGCAAAGTTTAGATTGAAATATTTCTTGTCCGGTTTCTTTCTCAGTAATTATTTCATCTTGTCGTATACCATAGAAACCAATAGCCGATGCATTGATTAAAACTTTCGGTTTGACTTCCAAGCGATGACATAATGCTTTAATAAAATTCAGATCATTAATCCGACTATCAATTAATACCTGTTTTCTTTTTTTCGTCCATAAACCGCCAACAACTGACGCACCAGCAAGACTGATCACTGCATCGATTTGCGTATTGGATTCAAGCTTGTCCAGCTTCGTGACTATTTGTACATGAGGCCCAAAAAGATCTTCAGCTTTTTCATACTGCCTGGAAAATACAATGACGTTATCGCCGTTTTTTATCAACGTCCGGCAAAGACTTTGACCGATAAAGCCGGTAGCACCTGTAACAAGAATATTTTGCGGATTCGCGTTCGAACCATGAAATAGTGGGTATTTTTTCCATTTTGGAGTTCTACTTAATTTCATAACTACACTCATATCAGTCACTTCACATAATAATAAAAATAGTATTCAATAAAGTACTTTAAACGTCTCATTATTGAATCATTAGACGTTGTTATTTCTTTAGAAGAATAACATCCAACTTATTTATCATTAACTTATGAAAGGTAATTTTTTGCTTAGTTAATATTTCCCGGAGGATTATCCATCTTTGGATGCACACAATTACGACCCAGCTTCTTGGCTTCATAGAGATAACCATCTGCTCGTTTGAACCAGTCATCTTCACTCTCCCCGATAATATATTCCGCTACACCAAAGCTTGCGGTAACGGTTTTTCCTTCGAGCAATGGATTATCTTCTAATTCTTTTCGCAAACTTTCTGCCTTGTGGCTTGCTTGTTGAGCGGACGTATTTCTTAACAAAATCACAAACTCTTCACCACCAAGTCGGAAGACATAATCGAGTTTACGCTGTCGCAAATGAATTAACTTGATTAAGTTTACCAACATTTCATCACCCGCCTTGTGTCCCAATGTGTCATTAATCTTTTTGAAATAATCAAGGTCAAGCACGATCAGGCTGGCTGGCCCAAACCCACGTTTGCTTTCTTCAATTACATCTTCAATACATTTATCCATGCATCGTCGATTATAAGCATTCGTTAACGGATCATGGTTAGCGAGTTCTGTCATATTATCCTGGAGTTTCATAAACTCACCAACCAGAAGATCGCTAAAGAAAAACAGCACGAGCAGTGTATAGGTAAAACGAACAACTAACTCAAACTCAAGATAATAAAATGCCGTCGGCACTAACATTATAAAAATCAACGCGCTCAAGATTCGGGCGCGCAATCGCTTCTCAATAAAACTCACTAGCAATATAAATGGGTAACACCAGAACAAGGTTTGACTACCAACCATGGGTATTCCAAGAAATATACCTAGTAATATGAATATAAAGAAACACCAAAAAGGCACCCAGACACGATGGTGCTTGGTAATTGAATAGGCATTAAGCAAGGCTATCGAACACAAGAGAAGAACAATCAAGCCAACAAGAATACGACCTTGTATAAAGCTAAAGATAGCGAACGGTAATAAAGAAGGAGCCATCGCCCAACTCATGATCCACATACTTCGATAGCGAAGTTGCTGCAAGGAATCTGTATTGGCGTTAAATGTTTTATTGTTTGTCATATGTAATTTTATTTTGTAGACAGACAATAAATTGATGCCTAAAAACTTAAGTTATTGATTTAATTAAACTATTTCATTTAAAATTAATAAAAATATATACTCTAATTTGAGTATAGAATGAACACACAACTATAATTGATTGACAGGACATTGCCAGAATAGAGTGTAACTAATAGGCGACAATTAGGTTCATTTCTGAACCTAATAATTACAACTACTAGCCAGTCATTGAGCTTATAGACTACCGTTTGCCAATACCTTGGATTTAAAACTAATTAGGAGTTATCAATAATGAGCGACAAACAAATGATTGAAACAGCAATCCAACACTATATCGATGGCGCTATCTCTGGCAAAGGTAGTGATATGAAACCAGCTTTTCACGATGATGCGACAGTCTTTGGTTATATAGGTGATGATTTATTTGCTGGCCCAATACAAAAACTATTCGACTGGAATGATGAGAACGGTGCTGCTACTGAACTCAAAGCAAAAATAGCCAATGTTGATATCGAAGGCACGATCGCAACCGTTCGACTCGAACTTGATAACTGGACGGGGCATAAGTTTACTGACATGTTTACAATGCTTAAAACGGATGGCGAATGGAAAGCAATGAATAAAGTATTTCATCTTCATGCTTAAGAAATCCAATTTGTAATTTTACTAATGCAATAAATCACCTGGATAGATCAAGTATAAATCAATGCCGATAACACCATTCCACATGGACCCGGGAATGCTGATTAAAGGTCTTTTACAAGGGTTTTTCAGCTTGATTATATTTGGCTGGGCGTAATTTCTAATGGATCTGCAACCTTTACTAGTCATCCTGACTGGCAAAGGAAATTTACATGGATTTTCACACACCTATATTGGCGCAACATTAATTGCAATTTTTAGTATCTTAACGGGTAGATGGATCTATCAAGCGATAATGTTCTTCATCAAGAAAGATTTTAGCGAGTATCAAAAAAAATTATTCGATGTGCCAAAAAAATTAACCCTACGTGTTTGTATTATCAGTGCATTTATAGGGACATATAGTCATGTCCTGCTTGATAGCATCATGCACGCCGACGTTAAGCCTTTTTATCCTATCAACCTGGATAACGACATCAACTTGATTATCTCAATTAATAGCTTACATAAATTATGTATCTATACAGGGCTATTAGGCGTTATTTTTTTATCATCCGCGCAGTAAAACTGAAAAAACAAACCTGAAACCTATTATTTTGATTTAAATCAATTTTAGCCTTTTAGCTTATTGTTACATTAAAACTGTAATAATATTTTTTTAAAAGGAAACGGTATGCTTCATCAAGTAAAAGGCGATATTCTACTAACCAAAGCACAAGCAATAGCCCACGGTGTAGCCCCGAACGACCCAATGAATCAGGCTCTCGCTATGTCATTACATAATTTCTATCCCGCAATGCATAAAGACTTTCATCACTGGTGTCATCAACAACATGCTAAACCCGGTGAAGCATGGATGTGGGGCGGAGCGAATGCGGTTCGAATAATAAATCTTCTCCCTCAAGAAGGAGGTTACGAACATGGCGCAAAACCCGGTAAGGCAACGGTTCAGAACGTCAGCCATTGTTTACGTGCATTGGTTAAGATAATAAAGAAAGAAAAAATTCAGTCACTGGCTTTACCAAAACTCGCAACGGGTGTCGGCGGACTGAACTGGGATGATGTCTGGCCATTGGTCGAGGAGCGTCTCGGTTCACTCAATATTCCGATTTACGTCTATACCGAATTTCATGCTGATATGCAGGCAGACGAGCCCGAATAAATAGAAAACCAAGTCCGGAGTGAATTAACACTCCGGCAATTTATGTACGTTATAATGACGTTTTGATTCTATAATCGACGACATCATGACAACAGTTCAAACCATACCGTTAATCAATCTGGCCTATACTTTTATTCCAGTAGCCATTGTTATCGGCATTCTTGTTAAGTGGTCACTTAATGCTCGCAATGCACTGTACGCCATCGCCCGCATGCTGGTTCAGTTATTAATCATCGGCTACTTTCTGGTTTATATCTTTGAATCAAAACATGCCGTGGTCATCATTATGATACTGACCATTATGGTAATAGCATCAAGCTGGATAGCATTGGGTACAATTGAAGACAAACGTCGCTTGTTATTCAAGCATGCTTTCTTATCCATCTTGCTTGGCGGCGGAATTACTTTATTTCTCGTTTCCCAGGCTGTACTCGTACTTGATCCATGGTATCAACCCCAATTCATGATTCCCTTGGCTGGAATGATCTTCGCGAACTCAATGAATAGCATTAGCCTTGCAGTAGAAAGATTGAACGCAGAGCTAGGTAGAAACGTTCCCTATGACGAAGCGAGAAACATTGCCTTTCACGCCTCACTGATTCCGATCATTAATTCCTTGTTTGCAGTTGGTCTCGTGACCCTGCCCGGCATGATGACAGGGCAAATACTCTCTGGCGTTTCACCGCTAATTGCTATTCGTTATCAGATAATGGTTATGTGTATGCTATTCGGTGCCTCCGGAATAACGACTGCCTGCTTTTTGATTTGGGTTAAACCACTGCTTGATAAAAAATAAAATCCCACTGCAAGCAGCGAGCAATAAAAATAAAATGAGAATGTTGATTTCATATTAAGTTAGAAACTAAATCGAAGAATCTAGGCTAAAGTAAATTAATAAATATGGCAAAATATCTATAAAATAATGCCCTTCACATCAGCAAGAATCAGCGTAGTATTGAAAACAATTTAGTACTACTTTTAATAATTAATAAGGTTTAAAAATGCAAAAGACCTATCTATTACACATGATCACGCCTGAGAAAAATCTCAGTGCATTTGATGTCAACATGGCATTCGACGCCGGCTGGACTGCCATGCCTTATCTGGGCGTCGATTTAGATGAAGTTAGAGCCATAGTTCAGGACACGATCTTCTCACGCGGACCACAAGGCTTAAAACGAACCGGCATATTTATCGGTGGCAGAGATATGCATCTTGCTATGGATATGTTTAATGCGGCGAAAGAAGCCATGGTGCCGCCTTTTGAAATTTCAGTCCTCACTGATCCAAGTGGTGCGTTTACAACTGCCGCAGCAATGGTCGCTACTGTGGCACATCAGCTTAAAGTTAAAAACGAAGAAGAACTAACAGGACAAAATATATTAGTCATAGGCGGCACAGGTCCGGTAGGCGCATCAGCCGCAGTACTGGCAGCAAAACTGGGCGCCAAAGTGACCATACTGGGTCGAGCGGTTGATAAAGCCAATGGTGTAGCTGAGCTATGTAATACACGATACGGCACTGTTGTTGAAGGTATTCACGGTGATGCTGCTGACCATCTCGACGACCTGCTTCCAGAAGTCGATGTTATATTCGCAACAGCCAAAGCCGGCATACAAGTACTAGATGAAAAACAAGTCGCATCTGCAACAAAACTTAAAGTCGCTGCTGATTTAAATGCCGTACCGCCCGCCGGTATCGCCGGCATTAGTCTGCTCGATAATGGCGTACCACTAGCAGCAAGCAAAAGTGGTGCTGTTGGCATAGGCCCACTTGCCATTGGCGATATTAAATATCAAACACAGCAGAAATTATTAATTCAAATGTACACCGGCGGAACACCGCTCTATCTTCATTTCGAAGATGCATTTGAAGTGGCTATGAAAAGAGTAAAGTGATTTCTAAATTTGAAGGCTCTGAGTCTTTTCAGGGCCTTCATTCTGATGCGCTGCAATAGTGCAATATGCCGTAGAACGCATTAACTGTAACAAAAACCCCCTTCACATCAGGAATAATCGGCGTAATATTGAAAACAGCTCAGTACTACTGCTTTGATAGGATTGTCATAGCAGTCTGAACAACAGCGAGTTTTACCCAATCGATACAGCGCTACGAACACCGTGGTCTGTACTTGTGATTAATGGAGGAAATCATGGTTGATACATCAAAACTAACCATCGTCTTTGTTCACGGCCTCGCGTCAAAACCACCGGCGGCGGATTTACATCGTTTGTGGATGAAAGCATTCATTGAAAATATCCGCATAGACTCAATCTCACTCGCCAACGAACTGGAAGCCAATCCGGATATTTTTCAATCGGCCTATTGGGCGAATGCGATTCCGGATCATATTGAAGACACCGCAGACTATGTCACCGACTTAAATAAATCAGTGAATAAAGTCATCGGTGTACGTCGTCGTGAAAAAAATAAAATGCACATTAAAAAAGACGGCTGGGTAGCAGCGAAGACAAAGAAATTCGGATTATCTATTGTCGATGTACTTGGTAGCGCATTAACTATCAAAGACAACGTCATTGAAAAATACATGCGCGAAGTGCGTTTATATAAAAACGATCAATTCATTGCCGAACAAATACGCCAACCACTCGAAGACATTCTGACAACCGCGTGGGATAAAAAACACAAAGTCGTATTAATCAGCCATTCAATGGGAACATTTATCGCCTACGATGTGTTATGGAAGTACTCACATAGAAGCGAAGAAAAATACACGAAATACAGAGACAACAAAGTCGACTACTTCATCACCATGGGCAGTCCACTCGGCGACGATAGTCTAAGAGAATTCATGCTGATCGAAAGATGGAAAGATTCTCCCGAGTCTGAAAAAGAAGAAGAACGAAACCGCCTCTACCCCTTAAACATAAAACAATGGCACAACTTCTCCGCCTACGGCGACGTCGTCTGCCACGACTCAACACTGGATGACGACTTCTTTAAAGGCATGAAAGAACACGTCAAACAATACAAAGCCAGCGAACTAAGAGACTACACAAAACTCTACAACCCCTTCGAAAATGCAGAAGGCGATAAAAACCCACACAAAAGTTACGGCTACCTAATCCAACCGAAACTAAGTGAGAAATTTAAAGAGTTTATGGGTTAGGTTTGATAAAGGGCTCTGGACCCTTTAATTTTTATTCGAAACTTAATGCTGCTTGCTCATAGGTATCATAGAGCATGCTTTTACGATCAGTAAATTTCACACTTCCTTTTGTAGCACGATCAGTCCAGTAATGTCCTTCCATTGAGACTACTGGTGAACCATGTATATCTAAGGAAAGAGAGCCATGATGTATCTCACTCCTATCTCCTTGCAATTCAATATTGGGCTCATTTCTATAAATTGCAGCCAGCCTGAACAAACCATCTTCTTCTTTTTCTATACTATAAGCTATCAATTTTGATCGAGATTCATCTGTCATTAATCTAACACTTAAAAATGTAAGAGTCTGACGTACGACAGCGTATGCAATTATTGGTGGAATTACTTCATTAGTTACTAGATTTACCCAGTTACTTTTTAACTCTACCTTCCATGTACCTCTTATATCTGGACGGTTTACATACCATCCTTTAAAGATTCTCCATGACCATGCGTACTTGTTAAAGATTGTAACAACAAAAGTAATTGCACCAACTACTACACTAAAGGGCTTAACAAAACTTACACTTAAAACTGGTGTTCCTTGTGCCCAAAGTGCAAAAAGCCAAACAATAATAGTTAAACCAATAAATGAAGATATGTGTAATCGTGTCAACATTATTCGTAGCCTATATAATCCCAAGCATCTCCAATAAAGTCATGAGCATCTTTCCTGGTCCAAGGTTGTGAACTATTAAACAAATACTTCAAGTCACTTACTTCACCCCAATTACTACATTTACTATCATTTAATGTGTTATTGAAAAGATATGCTAATACACTACGCACCAAAGATTTATAATTTGAAAAATCAAAATCTACATTAGGAACATTCCATACAAGACATTCTATTAGAAAACTCGGTATTTTTTTTGCAGACTGCACACCATTTGATGACATTTCATTGGAAAGAGATTTCAAAATTCTTACAGCTCTTTTATATCGTCTATTAGTATTAGTATTTTTTTGAATTCCATTTTCATAGTGTTGCTCTGGCCAATTTCTAATCATTAGTGGATTGAAGTCATCAGGAACCATTTCTACACCTGATAAATATTTTGTAGTTGATACATATCTTCGATGTTCAAAAAATGCGGCTACATCTGCTTCAACTCTATATGTGTTCTCTTTAATATCAAATGCTTTATTGCCTCTAGTAACTGCAACCTTGCCAAACCTTGCAACTAATGCTTCTTCAAGTTCATTTTTAAATGTTGCATAACTATAAGTTGAATCAATTACATTGAAATTCGATTTAACAATCGCCTTTGTATTGTCATCAGGGTATTCCGAAAAAAAAGCATCAAAACAAAGTACACCAATATCGACATCACTATCTTTTCTGACGTTTACTCGGTTACGATAAGAGCCCTGTGCAAATACTTTTATATTTCTATTACTGAGCTTGTCACTTGCCATTATGGCTTGCCTGATCTGTCGCTCAGCATTTTCTGCTTTCTGTTGTTCTGTCGTACTTGGTCCATTTGACCAAGTTGTGAATACTGATTCCCAATCTCTGTTATTTAAGCTTTTCATTTCAATATAACTATTCATAAAATGTACCTCTAATAAAATTAAATCATTAAAAACGCTTATTTCTCTTAATATTTCATATATTTACGCAATTAATGAATTAATCTATATTAAATGAGATATTTTCACATTACTTTGACATATTTAACTTAGCATAGTTCAGCAAAAAAGCAAGTTTATTGTGATAATTTCTCGTTATATTGGTATATTTGTGGTAAATTATTCAAAAGACACATATTAATGTGCAAATATTCTCCATTATTTGATAAATAAAATGCTACTAAAACTAGAAATAAGTAATTTTTGCTCATTCCGCGACAATGCCGAATTTTCCCTTATCCCTTCAAGAGAAAAATTACATAGAAAACAACACATATACACAACAGAGGGAAGAGCAAAGACTGACGTTCTTAGATTGGCGGTGATTTATGGTGCTAACGCTTCAGGCAAGAGCAATCTTATTAAGGCTATTGATTTTGCTAAGTGGTTTATAACGCAAGGAGTTCAACCAAATAGGCCAATTCCAATAAAAACTTTTAAACTTGATGAAAAACATCGAAACCAACCAGTCAGATTTTATTTTGAAATTCTGATTGAAAAGAAAAAATACTCATATGAGTTTATATTGACAAAAAATGCTGTGCTTTTCGAAGAACTTAATGAACTTTTGACATCAAGCAAGAGAAATCTATTCAGACGAGAATTAACTAATAAAGAAAATACAAACTTTCAATTTGGTACCGCAATTAATAAATTATCAAAAGAAAAACAGCAATTTTATAAATTCACAGCAGAGGGAACACGTACTAATAAATTATTTCTTTCTGAATCAGTTGAACGTAATGCAACGAAGTTTCAAAAAATATATGACTGGTTCAATGATAGCCTTCGTATTTTCTCTCCTGTAAGTGTTGCCCATGGTCTAGAATTTCGAATTGGAGACGATAAAGAATTTACTAAGTTTTTAAAAAATATTTTATCCGAATTGGACCCAAATGTAGTTGGTATAAAATCTGAGTATGTTGATGTTACTCCTAATTCTGATATTCCTGAGCGTATGTTAAATGATATAGAAAGGGATTTGGCAGAGGAAGAAGCAATATTTATATCTAACCCAATAACGGGAAATCGCACTGTTATATTAAAAATAAATGGTGAACTTAAATTACTTAAGATCTTTACTCAACATAAATGTATAGATACTGGAGAAAAAATTACTTTTGATTTAGAAGAAGAATCTGATGGTACTAGAAGAACAATAGAATTATCTCCACTTTTATACGAACTTATGACGACTGATAATTGCTCAGTAGCTTTTATAGATGAGTTAGATAGAAGCTTACACCCTATGTTAACAAAGAGACTTATTGAATTATTTTTGAATAGCGATAGAAGTAAACAGTCACAAATGATTCTTTCAACACATGACACAGATTTATTAGATACTAGTTTATTGCGACAAGATATGATCTGGTTCATACCTAAAAATGACGGAGCATCTAGTTTATCTTCACTTAAAGAATTTAATCAACGATATGATAAAGACATTCGAAAAGAATATTTACAAGGCTCTTTTGGAGGCATTCCAATATTCGACAAATAAAATGTCTCAAAATTCTCTACACAATAGAATTATTTAAAACCTCTCAGGTTGATGCAATACAAGGCAAAAAGCCGATTTAATAACCGGAGCTTATATGTAATAAGTGAGGATTTTAAATCGGCTTTTTAACGCAGTAGTGCGCTAGCTGAGAGTTTTTAAACAGGTGCTGGGAGATCGGTATTTCCCATAAGATATCGATCTACCGCCGCCGCCGCACTTCTTCCTTCAGCAATCGCCCATACAATTAAACTCTGGCCGTGTTGCATATCACCTGCGACGAATACACCATCTACATTGGTCATCCAGTTTTCATGCCAAACATTGGTGCGATCATTTAGATCAACACCGAGTTGTTCTACCAGACCTTCTTTCTCTGCACCGGTAAAACCCATTGCCAGAAAGACAAGATCAGCTTTTAACATTTTTTTGCTGTTCTTTACGTCATTGAACATCATACGTCCGGCTTCTCGTTGTATTTCTACTTTGGTCAGTTCGAGTTCGGTTAAATTACCATCGGCATCGCCATGGAATTTTTTCGTTTGTACTGAATAAACACGTTCGCCACCTTCTTCGTGCGCTGATGCGGTACGATAGATGAACGGCCATTGAGGCCAGGGATTATCTTCGGCACGCTCTTTTGGCGGTCGCGGCATAATTTCCAATGAGGTTACTGATGCTGCGCCTTGTCGATGCGCTGTACCGATACAGTCGGCACCGGTATCACCACCACCGATAACGATAACGTGTTTACCTTTGGCATTGATCTGTTGATCTTCTGGAATATCATCACCCATACACAAACGATTACTCAAGGGCAAGTATTCCATCGCCTGATACACGCCTTTAAATTCGCGACCGGGGATCGGTAAGTCACGACGGGCACTTGCACCACCGCTTAAGATTAACGCATCGAATTCTTTCTTTAGATCATTGGCATCGATATCAACCCCGATATGACTATTCGGTTTAAAGGTGACGCCTTCTGCTTCCATTTGTTCCATACGACGATCAATACGCGATTTTTCCATTTTGAATTCTGGAATACCGTAACGCATCAATCCTCCAATACGATCAGAACGTTCAAATAAGGTAACGTCATGTCCAGCGCGCGCGAGCTGCTGCGCTGCTGCCATACCTGCTGGGCCGGAACCAATGATGCCGACTTTTTTACCGGTTTTCTTTTCTGGAATTTCGGGTTTGATCCAACCGTTTTCAAACGCTTTATCAATGATTGATAATTCAACCGCTTTAATGCTGACCGGATCTTCGTTAATACCTAATACACATGAACCTTCGCAAGGTGCAGGACATAAGGTACCAGTGAATTCTGGAAAGTTGTTGGTCGCGTGTAAGCGTTCAATAGCATCATGCCATTGATCGTGATAAACCAGATCGTTCCAATCAGGAATCAGGTTACCTAGCGGACAACCTGAATGACAAAAAGGAATACCGCAATCCATACAACGAGCTGCTTGTATCTTTAGTGGCTCTACTGGCCACGGTTTCATGACCTGCTTCCAATCTTTTAATCTTTCTTCAACTGGACGATACGGTTGCTTCTCTCTTTCGTATTCCATGAATCCTGTAATCTTACCCATGTGCTGCCTCCATTACCGCTTCTTCTTCGGTTAGCCCTTTCTCTTTTCCGCGCTTGATGGCAGTCAGGACGTGCTTGTAGTCTGTTGGCATCACCTTTACAAACTTGCTTTGATACGCGCTCCAGTTTTCTAATATCTTTTCTGCAACGGTACTTTGTGTATATTGCAGATGTTTTGTCAGCAATGATTTTACTAACTTAACATCTTCATCGTCTTCTATTGATTCAAGTTCGACCATGTCTTTATTGCAACGGATTGCGAAGTCATCATCTTCATCCAGTACATAAGCGATACCGCCAGACATACCCGCAGCAAAGTTACGACCTGTTTTACCGATAATGACAACACGACCGCCGGTCATGTATTCACAACAGTGATCACCGACACCTTCAACAACTGCGTTAACACCGCTATTACGAACACAGAAACGTTCGCCAGCGATACCGCGTAAATAGGCTTCGCCTTCGGTTGCGCCATAAAGTAATACGTTACCGACCAGAATATTTTCTTCAGCAATAAAGGTTGAATGACGTGGCGGATAAACAATAATCTTGCCGCCGGATAAACCTTTGCCGAGATAGTCATTGGCATCGCCTTCGAGTGTTAAAGTCACGCCTTTAGGGATGAATGCACCAAAGCTCATACCGGCTGATCCATTGAAATGAATGTTTACTGTATCTTCCGGTAAACCTGCGCTGCCATAACGCGTGGTGATGTTATAGCCGAGTATCGTTCCAACGGTTCGATTGGTATTCACCACTGGCAGAATAATATCGACCGGTGTTTTATTTTCTAATGCGTCTTTACATAACGGCATGATCGTCGTCATGTCGAGTGATTTTTCCAGACCGTGATCTTGTTGTTTAACACAATAGATTTCATCACCGGGACGCGGCACTGCTTTATAAAGTATTTGGCTGAAATCCAGACCATGTGCTTTCCAATGGTCAACGGCTTTTCGAACGTTTATCCTATCAACCTGGCCGATCATTTCATTGACAGTTTTGAATCCAAGTTCGGCCATGTATTCGCGTACTTCTTCGGCAATGTATTTAAAGAAGTTTTCAACAAACTCTGGCTGACCGGTAAACTTTGCTGTCAACTCCGGATTTTGTGTTGCAACACCTACAGGGCAAGTATTTAAATGACATGCACGCATCATGATACAACCCATGACAACCAGTGGTGCCGTTGCAAAACCAAATTCTTCTGCGCCGAGTAAGGCAGCAATAACCACATCACGTCCGGTTTTTAACTGTCCGTCTGTTTGCACAACGATACGATCGCGTAAACCGTTTTGAATTAAGACTTGTTGGGTTTCTGCCAAACCTAATTCCCAAGGTAATCCGGCATGTTTTAATGAACTCATCGGTGACGCACCAGTACCACCGTCATAACCCGAAATTAAAACAACATCGGAATGCGCTTTCGCTACACCGGCAGCAACGGTACCAACACCGACTTCTGCAACCAGCTTCACATGGATACGTGCTTTTGGATTTGCATTCTTTAAGTCGTGAATCAATTGTGCTAAATCTTCAATCGAATAGATATCATGATGCGGTGGTGGTGAAATCAAACCCACCCAAGGCGTTGAATGACGGACGTCTGCAATCCACGGATAAACTTTCGAGCCAGGTAATTGACCACCTTCACCAGGCTTTGCACCTTGCGCCATTTTAATTTGAATATCATCGGCATTAGCAAGGTATTCACTAGTGACACCAAAGCGACCGGAAGCCACTTGTTTGATTGAGCTTCTTCTTAAGTCACCATTCGCATCCGGTTTAAAACGTTTTGGATCTTCACCACCTTCACCGGTATTTGATTTACCACCGATACGGTTCATGGCTATGGCTAATGTTTCGTGTGCTTGTTTACTAATCGAGCCATAAGACATGGCACCGGTTGAAAAACGTTTCATGATGTTTTCAATCGGTTCTACTTCATCAATCGAGATTGACTTTTTAGCCGTGTCAAATTCAAACAAACCGCGTAAGGTTGCCAGATGTTCGTTCTGGTTATCAACTGCCGCTGTGTATTCTTTAAATATATTGTATTGACCTGATTGCGTGGCGTGTTGCAATTTGAATACGGTATCTGGATTAAATAGATGATATTCACCATCACGTCGCCATTTATATTCACCGCCCCAATCGAGATCCGGTTTTTTAACCGCACGATCAGGAAAAGCATTGTGATGACGCATGCTGGCTTCTTTTGCAACGATATCTAAACCGATACCACCGATGCGTGATGCGGTTGAAGTAAAATATTTATCAACGAATTTTTTATTTAAACCAATCGCTTCAAAGATTTGTGCGCCTCGATAAGACTGAACAGTTGAAATACCCATCTTCGCCATAATCTTGACCAGACCTTTGTTAACGGCCTTGATGAAATTCTTAACCGCTTTTTGATGTTCCATCTTTGGCAAGTAACCTTTAGCAATTAAACCGCTTAGTGATTCAAATGCAAGATACGGATTCACACAACCGACACCGTAACCCAACAGGACTGCAAAGTGATGTACTTCGCGCGGCTCACCTGATTCAAGAACCAGACTGACTTTTGCACGCAAACCCTGACGAATTAAATGCTGATGTAAACCGGATACTGCTAGTAAAGCCGGCATTGGCGCATTGTCTTTGTCAATATTACGATCGGAAAGAATGATATAGGTAATGCCATCTGCAATGGCTTTTTCTGCTTCAGCATAAATTCTTTCTAAACCAACTCTGATACCTTTACCATCTTCGGCAACTTTATAAGTAATCGAAATAGTGGTTGATGTAAAACCAGGCATATCCATATCACGAATACGCGCCAGTTCTTCATTGGTAATCACTGGAGAACTTAATTTAATCTGACGGCAATGTTCAGGACCCGGTTTTAAAGGATTACTTTCTCTACCTATTGTAGAACTCACCTGAGTGACAAGCTCTTCGCGAATACCATCGAGCGGTGGATTGGTAACCTGTGCGAACAGTTGTTTAAAATAGTCGTATAACATACGTGAACGATTGGATAACACTGCTAGCGCAGCATCGGTTCCCATCGAACCAGTCGGTTCCATTTCTTTCTCTGCCATCGGCGCCATCAAGGTTTTTAAATCTTCATGGGTATAACCAAAGGCTTGTTGTCTTTGTAATAAAGTATCCAGATCGGTACCGTGAACTTGTTTTGGTTCAGGTAAGTTTCCGATCGGGATTAAATTTTCTTTTAACCATTCGCCGTAAGGATTTGCTTCAACAAATTCTTTCTTTAATTCATCATCACCAATGATACGACCTTGCTTCATATCAACCATCAAGATTCGTCCGGGATGCAGACGTTCTTTAATCTTGACATTCTCTGGTGCAACTTCTAACACGCCTACTTCTGACGCCATAATGATTATGTCATCATGAGTCACATAGTAACGTGATGGACGTAATCCGTTTCGATCCAATACAGCACCGATCACTTCGCCATCGGTAAATGAAATTGATGCGGGGCCATCCCAGGGTTCCATTAAACACGCATGGTATTCATAGAACGCTTTACGATCGGCATCCATTGTTTCATGACCAGACCAGGCTTCCGGGATCATCATTAATGCGGCATGTTGTAATGGGCGACCTGTCATGTGCAGAAATTCCATTACATTATCAAAGGTTGCTGAATCACTACCGCCTTCAACAACGATGGGATAAAGTTTTTCCAGATCATCACCAAACAGTTCAGACTTACATAAAGCCTGACGCGCATGCATCCAGTTTGCATTACCACGTGCGGTATTAATTTCACCGTTGTGTGCAACATAACGAAAAGGATGCGCCAAACGCCATTCAGGAAATGTATTAGTTGAGAATCGTTGGTGTACTAGTGCTAATGCTGATTCAACGTCTGGATCGCCGAGTTCAGGAAACATCGGTTCGATTTGCGAACCGGTTAACATGCCTTTATAGACAAAGGTACGATACGACAACGACGGAATATAAAATAATTTTTGTTCTGATAGATCAGAATTCCAAATCGCGTTTTCTATACGCTTACGAATAACATAAAGCTTGCGGTCAAATGCGGCGGAATCGAGTGATGCATTTTTTGCGATAAATATTTGTTTAAAATCTGGTTCGTCTTTTACTGCTGACGGACCAAGCGAAGAATCATCAGTTGGAACTTCTCGCCAACCTAATAAAGTTTGGCCTTCTTCTGCAATAATTTTTTCAAATGCTTCCTGACAAAATTTTGATTGCGCCGGATCTTTCGGCAAGAAAACCATACCCGCACCGTAACTATCTGTGTCAGGGAGTTCGATACCAATTTCTGCGCAAACACGTTTTAGAAACTTGTGTGGTTTTTGAATCAGGATACCAACACCATCACCGGTATTTTCTTCACAACCACATGCGCCACGATGGATTAAATTTTTAAGTATAGTAATTGCGTTGTCGACAATTTCGTGTGACTTCTTGCCTTTCATATGAGCGACAAAACCTAGACCACATGAGTCATGTTCGGTTTGTGGATCGTATAGACCTTGTTGCTCTGAGGCTTGCTTCATATTGATATCACTCTTTTATTTTATTATATGAATTATGATTGTGCATTGCACAAATCGCAATTTTTTGCGTCGGAATAGTATTATGGGAATCACTTCCAGAAAATCCTGATTACCGCTATTAGTTCTTATTTCCTGATCCTTTCCCGTAACCAGACGGAAAAGGGGTAGGGATTATAATAAAGCACGCTATTTATGTCACGGCGCAACATCGAATATTAGGAAATAACGACAAAATTCACTATAAACACTTTTATGACAATTTAGAGGGAGTTAATGATTTTTAGCCGCAATATAACGACATATAGCGACTATTTTCTAATATTTTATACTGCAACAGTCACTACTTCATCAGGTCTTTTATGCTTTGCACTGTTCTTGGCCATGGTGCCATTAATTTTGCTCTTGTAGGTAATCCTTCTATTGCCGCGACTGCCTGGTCGCGATTTTCATATAAACCGTAAACAAGCACATGCCATTCCTTGCCTTTGTTCGAGGCGGTAAAGGAAATAATTTTATGGTCGGTGTCTTTAAATGCTCTTAGATACACATCGATCGTCTCTTGTTCGTAAGCGCCGATTAACTGTAATACATATTTTTTCGGGTCTTGTTTTATTAACCACTTAATATCTTTTACGGTTGGTTCTGGTTCTGGTTTTGGCTCTGGCACTTTTACAGGCTCAGGTAGCGTTTGTTCGGGCTCTGGTTCAGGTTCAGGAATTGTTCCGACTGTACTTTCAGTAGTTGTATTAGTAAAAGGAACACTCTCCTCAATAACTTCTTCTATCAGTTCTTCTTCTACAGCTTCTTCTGTAGCTGTTTGCATATCTGATTCTCGCGCAACTAAGTGGCCTGCTTCGTTATAAACACTCACACCTGATTTATCTTTGAGATCTTTTGCAATCTCAGGAATCACGGACGGAGATAATTCTTCAATCGTCACTGGTTCTGGCTCAAGTTCTTCAGGCACTTCTATTTCAACGAGGTCGTCCGGCTTGGTTTCTTCTTCATTTAATTTTGGCAGATTTAGTTTTATGGTTTGTTTTACTTCTGTTTTCTCTGCGTGCTGTAATATTGTTGCGATACCAACCGAGAGGAACATTAATAACACGACAACGATAATTATTAATTTATTCTTTATAAATAATGCTCTGATATTAACTGACGGTTTTTTTTCTTTAACTACCTCTGGTTGTTTTGCCGGATCATCAAGATACTGTTCGCATAGCGCGTTTATCCTTCCTGGTAAGCCATGTGAGATACGATGTATTTGTTTTATTGTTTTCTCATCAAACAAATTTAAGTCAGTTGAATTATTTGTTGGGTAATGATTTCGTATGTATTGTTCTGTTTGTTTTTCCGAGAGATTCGGCATTTCAACAATGTGAAGGCTTTCTGAGTCATCCTGATTGATCCCAGATTCTTCTAATTGCTCTAAAAACGACGGCTCGCAGAACAAACAGATATGAAGTGCTGAAGCTTCATTAGCATTTTTTAATATAGTGAATAACTGATTAAGCAAATCTTCATTTAGCAGGTCAGCATTGTCTATGAGTAAAGCAGGGATTTCCTGTTTGTTCTGGCAGCGGGTTAACCATTGATTTAATTCTTCCGGACCATATTTTGACTCTTGTAATTCATCAAGACGAGAACCATCGATTAATGCTCTGTAAATATCATTAATATTAGTGACAGCGCTAACGGTGAAATTTCTTATAACTAAATTTGATTCGTCCTGACGACTTAACTCTTCGAAGAAAGTTGTTTTGCCTGAATCCAGTTCTCCTTTGACAACAACAAGCTTATTGCTGTATTCCAACAAATGTAAAATAAGTTCAATACGGTGGGTTAATTCCGGCGTAATAAAACAGTCTTGTTGATTTTTCCTTGTCATAAATTTCTTTGACTATTGCATCGTTAATATTTCTTATGATTTGTTGCCGTTAATTCTTTCATACTCAGAAAAGGCAAACCTATCAGTCATTCCAGCAACATAGTCTGCAATTAATCTTGCAACTTTCAACTTATGTTCTTTTTCAAGTTCAGACTTTATCACTTTCTGTATTTCATCAGTTAATAACTCCGGCTTGTTCATATAAGCATTAAAGAGATAATCCACTGTTTTTTTCGCTCTGTCTGACATAGCATTAACTTTTTCATGACGATACATATTATCTCGTAGAAATTTTTTCAATATTTTATGCTTATCTTCTGTTTCTTCACTCATCTTAATAAGTGACTTACCACACTTTCTTACTTCATCAATACTATTCGGTTTTACATTTTCAATTAAGGCTTCACTTGTTTCAATAAGATCACTGACAACGGCATTAATCATTCTTCTGATTATTTCATGGCGTAATTGACTATCATCTAAATCCTGCCATTTATTTTTTACGTATTCATATTGTATATTAACAATTTCACATTCACGTAGTGCTTCTATATTTAATAAACCAGCTCTTAAACCATCATCTATATCATGATTGTTATAAGCTATTTCATCGGCGATATTTGCAATCTGTGCTTCTAGTCCCGGCTTCTCATCATTAATAAAACGTTCGCCTATGTCGCCAAGCGATAAAGCATTATTTTTTGAGCAATGCTTTAATATGCCTTCTCTGGTTTCAAATGTTAAATTTAATCCGGGGAAAATAGCATAACGTTTCTCTAATAGGTCGACTATTCTCAAGGATTGGAGATTATGTTCAAAACCGCCGAATTCTTGCATACAAGCGTTTAACGCGTCCTGACCTGCATGTCCAAAAGGGGTATGGCCCAAATCATGAGCCAAACATATTGCTTCGGTTAAGTCTTCGTTGACGTTTAATGCACGAGCAATGGTTCGGCCAATTTGCGCAACTTCAATCGAGTGCGTTAGTCGAGTACGAAACATATCGCCTTCGTGATTTACAAATACCTGGGTCTTATATTCCAGACGACGGAATGCTGAGGAATGGATAACACGATCACGATCACGTTGATATTCGTTACGATATTTGGAACCATCGTCCTGATGCACTCGCCCTTTTGAATTATCGGAGTGTGCAGCGTAAATCGCTAATTCATTTGTCATCTAACCTGAAATCCTTAGTTGGACTCGTTTAAGTGTGCGTTTTTCAGGTTCAGTTGCGCCGACTAGAAAATCGCACATAGTTATCTCCATGGAAGGAGTGTATGTCGCGAGAGGACAGGAGTCCGAAGCGACCATTCTACGTAAGGTTTTCGCCGTCAAGCAAATGAGCCTGAAAAACGTGCAATCAAGCGAGTAGGTAAACTCCTTTGAAATACAAAGTCTAAACTTACTATAAACTGCTATTTTAAAACACATGGTCATAATTCATAGCCGGTCAACTAAGGAATTCAGGTTTAATCTCTCAGTTTAGAAAGTGATTAATCGTTTCCTTTAATGCTTGTTCGGTATAGTCAGCGCTAATAATCGCTTCACCAATATCATTTAATAGAATTAAGTATAAAACCCCGTCTCGAGATTTTTTATCTACTTTCATATTCTCAAGCATTTGTTCCAGTTTTACATCTTTATGAATCTGCGTTGGTAAATTTGTTCTTTCCAGAATTGAACGAATTCTATCTACTTTTTCTTGTTCTAATAAACCGAGACGCATTGATAAATCTGCTGCCATTAACATGCCACAACCGACAGCTTCACCATGCAACCATTCTTTATAATGGAGCGCAGTTTCTATAGCATGACCGAAAGTATGCCCCAGATTTAGTATCGCTCTAATTCCAGATTCTCTTTCATCTTCTGCAACAACTTCAGCTTTGTTGATACATGAACGTTCGATGGTATATTCCAATGCTTCGTCATCACGCGCCATGATTGACTCAATATTTTCTTCAAGCCAGTCATAAAATTCCTTGTCTCGTATAATTCCGTACTTAATTACTTCCGCTAATCCTGCTGAGAATTCTCTATCTGGTAACGTTGACAAGGTTTCTGTATCGGCAAATACGGCACAGGGTTGATGAAATGCGCCGATCATATTTTTTCCTAAAACATGATTAACAGCTGTTTTACCACCAACAGAAGAATCAACTTGCGCAAGTAACGTTGTTGGGATTTGGATGAACTTTACCCCTCGTTGATAACATGCAGCAACGAAACCGGTTAAATCACCGATCACACCACCGCCTAACGCAATTAATATACAGGTGCGACTATATTTCTTTTGCATTAGCCTGCTGATTATTTGATTGAAACTATCCAGCGACTTATAGGTTTCTCCATCGGGCAATATCAATGTATCGTAATCAACATTAGCTAGTTTTTTTTCAAGTAACTCTAGATATAAAGGCGCTACTGTTTTGTTCGTAACAATTAATACCTGATTGCTAGTTAAATGCTTTTTAAATAACGCTTGGTCAGACAGAATGGATTTCCCAATATATATTGGATAACTCCGTTCAGCTAAATTTACTTCAATCGTTTTCATGATGTTCAATCAATTTTAATATTTTGTCAGTTATCTGTTTGATGCTTAGATCATGTGTATCGATAACTTTATTTGCCATCGAAATATAAATAGGTTCTCTTTCATCCAGTATATTTTTTATTTTATTTAATCGACCTTCAGTTTGAAGTAACGGTCGTCGCTTATCATCCGCTGTTCTATTAAATAATTTTTCAGCTGTCGATTTCAGATAAATAATATATCCATTATCTGTTAGCGCTTTTCTATTATTCGGGTCTAAAACTGAACCGCCGCCTGTTGATAATACTATATTTTTTAATGTAACTAATTCAGAAATCACTTGTGATTCACGTTTGCGAAAACCTTCCTCACCTTCTAATTCAAATATTAATGGGATATTTACGCCTGTACGTTGCTCGATTTCGTTATCAGAATCATAGAACTTATTAGATAATTTCTTTGCTAACTGCCTACCGATTGTAGTCTTCCCCGCACCCATCGGACCTACAAGAAAAATGTTATCAGATTTAACCACTGTTATTAATAATACGTTTTTAAATTACAAATAGAATAGCTTAAGTAATCAAAAATTTCGTTATATAAATAAAAAAGGGGTGTGACCAAATGGGCACATCCCTTAAGTTTAATGCGTGTTTTATTATTATTAGATGGTAAGACTGTCTTTCAAAATCTTCGGCGTAATGAAAATCAACAATTCACTTTTCGTTGCATCTGTAGCAGTACGCTTAAATAGAAAACCAACATATGGAAGATCTCCAAAAAATGGTGTTCTATCAATGGATTTTCTATCAGAAGAAGTATATACCCCACCCAAAACAACGGTTTCACCATTTTGCACTAATACTTGAGTAGACACATTACGAGTATTAATAGCTGGTGTTCCATTTACAACTGTAGAACTAACAGTATCTTGATTAACTTCTAAATCCATAATGATTCGATCATCGGGCGTGATTTGAGGAGTAACTCGTAGACTTAATACTGCATCTTGAAATGATACGCTAGTAGCACCACTTGATGACGCTTCCTGATAAGGTATTTGCACGCCTGACTCAATTACAGCTTCATGCTGATTAGATGTAATCACTCGGGGACTTGCAATATCTTCTCCACGACCTTCCGCTATTAATGCTGATAACTCAAGTTGCAATAAGAAGGAACCTACTTTACCAACGGCTAATGCCAATGCTGATGCATCACCAGGTAGCGCTGGTAAATCAACAAGATAATTTTCTAAACCACCATTGTTAAATGATGTTGGGGCACCAAAATCCACATTACCCGCTTGGCCGCCACCAATTAAGACCTGAGGGTTTTCCGGATTATCACCAATCGTAGTACGAGTTTCAGCTGATTGTTTTGTATTTTTACTATAACCAAAACGCACACCGATATCCTTGGCAAAAGATTCATCCGCATTAACAATGCGCGATTCAATTAATACCTGACGAATTGCCACATCTAGTTCAGAAATTAAACCTCTAACCGCCTCAAGACTACTCGATATATCCTGAATAATAAGCGTATTTGTTCGTTCATCGATTGAAACATTTCCACGTTCTGAAAGTAAATTATTTTCATCCGCCTGTATCAAGGCCATTAAATCACCGGCGGCAGCATAATTTATCTGTATGAATTCAGTACGTAATGGTGCCAACTCTTCAACTTGGCGGCTTGCTTCAAGTTCAAGTCGCTCACGTGCTGCAAGTTCTTCTGAAGGCGCAACCATAATCACATTACCGCTTTGTCGCATACCTAAACCACGTGACTTAAGAATTATATCAAGCGCTTGATCCCATGGTACGTTCTTTAAGCGTAAGGTCACATTACCACTAACAGCATCACTGGTTACCATATTTAAGCCTGTGAAATCTGCTATTAATTGTAATATAGCTCTTACTTCAATATTTTGGAAATTCAGCGATAGTCGCTCACCTGTATAACCAAATTTATCCTTTTTCTGCTCTTCCTTTTCTTCTTTAGTTATCGGCTTGAATTCAATCACATATTGATCTTCAGACTGATATGCCAAATGATCATAATCATCATTCACAGCACTAATAGTCATTCTGACATTATTACCAGCTGCGACTGTATCTATTTCTTTTACTGGAGTAGCAAAATCAATCACATCCAGTTTTCTGTCAAGATTAGAAGGTAATTGTGCGCCAAGAAAATTTATCACGACTTTTCCACCTTCAAGACCCATATCTACTGGTATTGAAGGATCGGACAACTTAACAATAATTCTTCCTTCTCCATTATCGCCTCTACGAAAATCTATATCTTCAATACTTCCTGCTGATGAAACATACGATGATGCAGTTGCTCCAACTGAATCAGCTGAGACGCCACCATCTAAATTTAATATTACTGAATTACCCTCTACGTCCATTGTATATGAAACTGCTCGTGTTAAATTAATGACGACTCGAGTGCGACCCGCTGCTTCAACAGCACTCAAACTATTCGCCATACCTATTCCAATAGTTTGAGATTTGTCAGATAAATTTAGCGATGTGTTAGGGAAGTCAATTGCAATTCTTGCCGGGTTATCTATAGTAAAATTTAGTGGGTCAGCAGGCAATGCTTCCGACAACATCAGTTTGATTTGTACTCGCTCACCAGGTAAAGATGCAAAACTGACATTATCCAGTGAAACAGCGTAAACAGTTCCGCTAAGCAAACTGAGGGCTGCAAGCAATATTATGTGTGTTAAATTTTCTAATTTGATCTTCATGGTTTCATAACCTTTGAAATTAAATTTAAATCTTCTGGTAAGCATTTTTAAATACCTCGTAATCAGATTACTCTTCTAACAGAGCAAGTGCTGCTTCCCGTTCTTCCCACCGACCATTGCTATCTTGAACAATTTCTCTGAGGTCAATTCCATCTTCGTTAATATTGACAATTTTTCCGACATTAGCACCAAGATAATTACCTACCTGTACACGATGCACGACTCCAGTAGGATCAAGAACAATCGCCCAATTATTATTTTCATCATCGATAGTCCCAACCATACGCAGGCTATCAAGTTCAAACTGTTCAAGCTCTTCACGATTTCGGTTTCTAATTTCGCGTTCCATCTCCTCTGTTAAACCATCATCTACAATTGATTCATCAGTTAGTTCCGGCTTATTAACGACATAAAATAACTTGAATGGATTACGTGCATTTTGAGATCCAGACTGATAAGCATATGCTTCATAAGGTTTGATTTCAGGCAAAGGCTCTATACGGCCACCGGCTCTTGCCATAATTTCTGAAACCTGACTTTCAAGGTCGCTAATATCGGTCGATACGCAACCCGAAAGAAAACTGATCACCGATAAGCAAATAAGGGTTTTAATGAATCTATTTATATGAATATAAGATTTCATTTTAATTCTCTTCTTCCAAAGCACGATAAGTTTTTGCAACAGCTGTCATTTGCAATTGCGGTGTATCATCACCCTTTTCTGCTTTTAAAGGAGTAATATTGATATCATGCGTAGTAACAATTCTAGGTAAAGCAGCTATACCACTCACAAATTCGCCAAACTGATGATAATTACCAACAACAGAAATGCTTATCGGTAATTCGGCATAAAATTCTTTGGGACTCTCACCCTTAGGTTGGAACAATTTAAACTCCAGTCCTGAAGCCAAACCAGTTTGCGAAATATCTATTAATAAACCGGCAACTTCCGTCTTATTAGGCAACTGCTTTACCATGTCACCAAAAGATTGTTTCATTTCTTTCATTTGTTCTTTAAGTGCATTTAAATTTGCCGCTTTTTTTTGTCTCGTATCTAGAATTTCTATTTGTTCTTTTTCTTTTTTCTCCAGCGCAGCTAACGATTCGCGCTGCTTGATTACATCAAATTTCCAGCCTGCAAAAAGTATTGCGGCAAAAACGACAACGAAAACAATTGCTTTTACTGGAGCAGGCCAAACACCTGGATTATTAGGATCCAGATTATTCAGGTCATCAATAAAACTCATGCGTCACTCTCCTCAGCCTTTGGAATCACTTGTGAGAAAGTTAACGTAAAACTGTTTACAGGCTTATCACCGCCAGCTTTAGATTCCTTTATAACTTTCAGATCAGGATTGGCCAGCCACTTAGAGTTTTCAAGTTGCCTCATGAATGAAGAGACACGGGCATTAGATTGAGCCAGACCATCAATTGTTATATTTGCCCCTTTCTGTGAAATATTGGTTATTGTCATACCCTCAGGCAAACTTGCTATCAGCTCATCAAAAAATCTAACGATTAACGGTCTATTACCCTGTAATTGCTCAATTGCACGCATACGCGATAACAATCTCTCTTTTTCTTTTTCAAGAGCTTCTATTTCTTCAATTTTTTTATCTACAATCGCAATATTTTCTTCTACATGGGCAATGCGTGAGTTTTCAACATCAATTAACTGAACATAATAATAATGAACAGCACCCCATGCTGCCAAACCCAAGATAGCCACAATACCGAGCATGGTGACAAACTGTGTTTGTAACTCTTTTCGTTTTTCTTCGCGCCACGGAAGTAAGTTAATTCTTGACATTAACCTTCTCCCCTTAAAGCAAGACCACAAGCAATCATCATTGCTGGCGCATCATTTGTTAGATTATTTGTAGGAATTTTTGAGGCTATGGCCATATTTGCAAATGGATTAGCAATTATCGTTTTAACTCCTAACTTATTTTCAACTAATTCCGCAATGCCTGGTATTGATGAGCAACCGCCTGCAAGTACGAGCACATCAATATCGCTAATTTGACTTGATGCATAAAAGAATTGAAGAGCTCGTCCGATCTGTGATGCCATGTTTTCTTTAAATGGCTCTAATACCTCTGGCCCATAGTTATCAGGTAAACCACCTTGTCGCTTGGCTAAACCCGCCTCTTCATAAGATAAACCATATCGGCGTTGTATATCCTCAGTTAATTGAGCACCACCAAATGATTCTTCCCGTGAATATAAAGTTTTCATGTTTTCCAATACGCTAAACGTAGTTATGGCAGAGCCAACGTCAGCAACAGCAATAGCATCAGTCGATGTTCCGGCAGGAAAATCTTTACTCATTAAATTAATTGTATTTTCAATGGCAAAAGCTTCGATATCGACAACTTTAGCAGTTAAACCACCAAGCTCTATAGAAGCCACAACGTTATCAACTATTTCGCTACGCGATGCAGCAAGCAAAACATCAACTCTATCTGATCCATCTTGAGATTCACTAATCACTTCAAAGTCCATTGCGACTTCTTCTAAGGGGAAAGGAATATATTGATCAGCTTCAATTTGTATCTGACTTTCCATTTCATCGTCAGATAATCCTGATGGCATACTAATTACTTTAGTAATAACAGAAGAACCGGCAACACATACTGCAGCATTCTTAGTACGCGTCCCAGCCTTCTTAACAGCTCGCGCAACAGCCTCGCCGACTGCTTCAATATCGTTTATAATCTTATCTGAGACTGAATTAGGTGGAAGAGCCTCAACAGAGTAACTTTCCACACGATACTTACTACCGCTGCGGCTAAGTTCAAGCAACTTTATTGCAGTTGCGCTGATATCAACACCTAATATTGGGGCGGACTTTTTCTTAAACGAAAACACTATTTTTTCCTTTTGAAGTCATTAGTTATGCGCCATATGTATAAAGAACATTAACTTACTTTGGCTACTATAGCCAAGTGAAAATTAAAAAACAATCAGTTTTTAGTGTTTTTTAATGTAATGCCTTAAGTTTTACAATTTTGTTAAAAAATAGAACATATAGAGTAATTGGGATACTATCTACACAACATGTTGCGCTTTTTCTTTAATTTTCTTCTTTCAATCATGGTTTTGGGCATTATTACAATCGTAATTGTGTCCTGGTATGTGGTGCCTGACCTGCCCGATATAGACACATTGAAAGATGTCAAAATGCAGATTCCTTTACGCGTTTATACTTCAGATTTATCTCTTATTGCCGAGTTTGGAGAGCAGCGCCGTACGCCTATTGAGATAGAAAACGTCCAACCTAAATTAATTGAAGCATTTTTATCTGCAGAAGATGATCGTTTTTATGTTCATCCCGGTGTTGATTGGCAAGGCATAGTAAGAGCTGTTTATTCATTAATTAAAACGGGTTCGAAAAAACAGGGCGGCAGTACAATAACAATGCAAGTCGCCAGAAATTTCTTTCTCAGCAGAGAAAAAACTTATCTTAGAAAACTAAATGAAATTTTTCTTGCCTTCAAAATTGAGCGTGAGCTCAGTAAAGACGAAATACTGGAACTTTACCTTAACAAAATATATTTAGGACAAAGAGCTTACGGAATTGCAGCTGCCGCTCAGGTTTATTATGGAACCGATATCAATTCATTGAGTTTGGCACAGGTCGCAATGATTGCGGGCTTGCCTAAAGCACCTTCAACAACAAATCCTGTTAGTGATACCGAACGCGCATTGATACGAAGAAATTATGTTCTACAACGAATGTTAACACTCTCATATATAACAGAAGATGAATACGAAGAAGCATCAAAACTACCTATAAGTGCTTCTTTGCACGCAACCTCAATTGATATTGAAGCACCCTATGTAGCGGAAATGGTCAGAAGCAATCTAATTGAAAAACAGGGCGAAGCTGTTTATAGCACTGGTTTAATAGTAACAACGACCATTCGTGATCGAAATCAAAATGCGGCAAATCAAGCATTGAGAAGTGCGTTACTCGATTACGATAAACGACATGGTTATCGAGGAGCTGAACACCATATAGAGGAAATCGAATCAAAAAGTGAAGCAGACATAGCTGCCCTGCTTGAAAGTTTCCCGACACTAAGCAACCTCTATCCTGGATTGGTGACACACGTTAATGAGAAATCTATCAGTGTCATTGTTTCTGGCATAGGCCAAATTGAGATTAACTGGGAAGGTTTAAAATGGGCCAGCAAATACATCAGCGAAAACAGGCAGCGTAGCAAACCAAAAACAGCCGGAGAAATAGTAGAAGCTGGAGACATCATTCGTTTAATTGAAACTGAAACTGGGGAATGGGCACTCTCTCAAATACCGGAAATTGAAGGTGGTCTAATTTCTCTCTCTCCTAATGATGGTGCGATATTAGCTTTGGTTGGTGGTTTTGATTTTTATAGAAATAAATTTAATCGTATAACTCAGGCAAGAAGGCAACCTGGTTCTGGGTTTAAACCACTTATTTATTCTGCTGGACTTGAGGCGGGTAAAACTGCCGCAACACTCATTAACGATGCACCTATTGTCTTTGATGACCCCGGTGTTGAAGATGAATGGCGTCCGGAAAATTATAGTCATAAAAGTTATGGGCCAACTCGCTTACGAGTTGCATTAACACATTCTAGAAATCTGGTATCTATCAGGTTGCTACATGCTATTGGTGTTCCTTTCGCACTTGAACATATTAAGAAATTTGGATTCGATATAGCGCAGCTCCCACATAATCTTTCTTTATCATTGGGAAGTGCAGAAATTACACCATGGCAATTGGCAAGAGCCTATAGCGTTTTTGCTAATGGCGGTTTCTTAATTGATCCTTACTTCATTGATGAAGTTAAAACTTATGGAGATGAAACTATCTTTAAAGCCGATTCATTAGTGGTATGTCGCAAATGTGTTGATAAAGAACCAAAGATATCTAATGAAGAAAATATTGATGGGCCTCTTAATGAAAATTTCGACTCTATGATCGAAGTGGAAGAAAAAACGAATACTGAACAATTGTACGCCCCTCGTGTTATTAGTGCTCAAAATGCATGGATTATAACTTCAATGACACAAGACGTAATAAAATATGGTACTGGCCGACGCGCTTTACAACTGAATCGAACCGACCTTTCAGGAAAAACAGGAACAACAAATGATCAGCATGATGCCTGGTTTTCCGGATTCAATTCAAATGTCGTTACTGTAAGCTGGGTTGGCTTCGATAAATTTAAACCGCTAGGTAGCATCGAAACTGGAGGACGCGCTGCATTACCGATGTGGCTTGATTATATGAAAGTTGCGCTTGATGGCATGCCTGAATCAATTGTGGAAAGACCGGAAGGCCTGGTTAATGTTCGTATCGATCCTGTTACTGGAGAGCTTGCAAACTCAAATAACCCGAATGCTATATTTGAAGTATTTAGAACAGAAAATGCACCGAAAACAACTGCAGAAACAAATCAACCTGATATTTTTCTACAAGAATCAGAAACTGGTTCCATCCCTGAACAATTATTTTAATAACGACACATTAATATATCTGATGGTTACATCGGAAAAAGCATATTAAAGTATTCATTTTTATAAATGACTAAAGATAATTGCATATTACGTGTCGCTATAGCAACGCCACTACGACGCCTGTTCGATTATTTACTACCTGATAACCCTGAAGCTAATAACATCCAATCCGGTATGCGTGTTTCTGTACCTTTTGGCCGACGCAAAGATGTGATGGGTATTATTGTTTCAATAACTGACAAGAGTGATTTCCCGCAACACAAATTAAAAAATATTAATTATGTAATTGATGAACAGCCTTTGCTTGAAACCAAACATCTAAATTTTCTTATCTGGGCTAGCAACTATTATCATTATGCGATCGGAGAAGTTATCTTTAGTGCTTTGCCAGCATGGCTAAGAAAAAATAATTCTATACGTGAGTTCCGGGAAAGCGTTTGGTGTTTAACAGAAAAAGGCATTGCTACAGATCCGAACCTTATCAAGAATTCACCCAAGCAGGCACAAATTTTAAATTTCATTAAACAAAATAAAACAACAATTAATGAATCCGAATTAAATAGTATTTATCCAAAATCAAAACAATCTCTACTAGCTCTTGAGAAAAAAGATTTAATTACAAAAGAATTTCTGGAGCCTACTGACAAAACAATTAAAATAAATAAAAGCCCGTTCAAACTGAACAATGAACAAAGCTCAGCAATTAAAACTATTCTCGATTCAATAGATACTACTTCGACATTTTTGCTTGATGGTTTAACTGGCAGCGGTAAAACCGAAGTTTATATGTCCATTATGGAACCGGTAATAAGAGCTGGAAAACAATGTCTGGTGTTATTACCAGAGATTGGTTTAACGCCACAACAGATACAACGTTTTAAAGATCGATTTGAAGTTGATATCGCAATTCAACATTCAGGATTGAGTGATACCGAACGCACTAAATACTGGCACGATGCTAAATCAGGAAAAGCAAAAATAATATTAGGCACACGTTCTGCAGTGTGGACGCCGCTTGCTAATCCTGGACTTTTCATCATTGATGAAGAACACGACCTTTCCTACAAGCAGCAGGATACTTTTCGTTATTCTGCAAGAGATATGCTTATTATTCGGGCTTCTCGCGATAAGGTACCAGCAGTACTAGGCTCTGCAACACCGTCTTTAGAAACACTACATAATGCAATAAAAGAGCGTTACACACATTTGATATTGCCTTCAAGAGCAGGTGAGGCAAAGCCTCCTACGCATAAATTACTGGATGTGCGTGGAAAGAAAATGTATGGACCACTATCACAATTACTGGTAGATGAAATTACCGAACATTTAAAAAATAAAAATCAGATCTTGCTCTTCCTTAATCGTAGAGGTTATGCGGCACATTTATATTGTCATCATTGTGGATGGAAAGTTGAATGTGAACGATGTGAATTACCTTTTACTTATCACAAATCCAGTAATAAATTAGTTTGTCACCATTGCGATTCACAAAAAAGAAGTATTAAACAATGCTCTGAATGTGGCGAAGAATTACTATTATTAGGTCATGGAACAGAACGTATTGAAGAAGTCCTTGCCGAGTTATTTCCAAAAGCGACTATCTCAAGAATTGATCGCGATACGACACGGAAGAAAAATGCGATGAATGACTATCTTGAAAAAATACATTCCGGCGAAATCGATATTTTAGTTGGCACCCAAATGTTAGCGAAAGGCCATCATTTTCCAAACGTCACTCTCACAGGCATCATTGATGCAGATCGAGGTTTATTTTCAACAGACTTCCGTGCCAGCGAAAGACTCGCGCAACTTTTTATACAAGTCAGTGGTCGAACCGGAAGAGGTTCTAAAGAAGGAACTGTTGTAGTGCAAACTCATAATCCTGAGCATCCATTATTTAAACAACTAATCGATCATGGATATAATCATTTTTCTGAATCTTTGTTACAAGAACGACAACACTCATCATTACCGCCTTATGCACACATGGCTTTCCTTAGAGCCGAAGCGCATAATGCTAATGATGCAAAACGTTTTATTAGTGACGCTATGAATCAATTAAAAGTACTGACAGAAAATAACTTACAACTATTTGGTCCTATCCCTGCGTTAATTGAAAAACGTAGTGGCCGATATCGTTACCAATTAATTATTCAATCGTCCAACAGAAAAACGTTACATTCGCATATAGATGAATGGCTAGACCAACTTGATAATATGAAGTCAGGAAAAAAAGTTCGCTGGTCATTAGACATCGATCCACAGGATATGGCATAGAGGTACTTTATGAATAAAATCAGACTAAGTATTTTATTTTTGTTTTCATGCTTATGTTTCTTCGTTCAGGCATCTGATGGTGATCTTGAAGTTGCAATTAGTGAAGAAATTAATTTTGTTACGGTTAACCACAATGGCAAACCCGTCAGAATCCAGAGAAACCAGTCTACTGAAAATACAATTAATCCAGATTACGCTAAAACATCCAGAAAATGTCCGCCGTTTTGTATTCAACCGGCAAAACTTGCAGAAGGTGTCGAAACAATTGGCGAATTGGAAATGCTGGATTATTTAAAACGATCATCAAACGGCGATGATTCCATTCTTGTGATTGATTCACGTACAGAAGACTGGGTAAAAAAAGGTACTATTCCCGGATCAGTCAACATTCCATGGACATTACTAAAACCGGAAGCTGGCGCAGATCCTTTTCAAATAGCAGATATACTGGAAAATAAATTTGGTGCGCTCAATATTGAAAATCTATGGGACTTTTCCAACGCTAAAACGCTCGTCCTTTTCTGTAATGGCATGTGGTGCGGTCAGTCGCCTGCCAATATTAAAACACTACTTCGCTTTGGTTATCCTCCACAAAAATTGAAATGGTATCGCGGTGGCATGCAAAACTGGGAAACCCTTGGTTTAACAGTCATTAAATAAACTGTAATGCGTCTTCTCCTCAACAGGCAAAGCAACTAGAATGTGCCACTTTTTTATGCTGTCAGCTAAAGGTACCCGGTGAAGAAACAAATTCAGGAACTGATTGCTCAATCTTTAAAGTATCTCGAATCAAAAGAGATAATACCGACTACAGAGCAATCCAACATAACGGTCGAAAATAGTCGTGACTCAGCACATGGTGACTTTGCTTCTAATATAGCAATGGTTCTGGCAAAAACTGCCAAAACAAACCCGCGTCAATTAGCTGGAAATATCATCGAACATTTACCGAAATCGGATATCCTGGAAAAAACCGAGATCGCCGGTCCCGGCTTCATCAACTTTTTTCTAAAACAAAACACTCATCAATCAATCTTGTTTGATATTTTAAACAAAGGAGATCAATACGGTAATTCAACAATTGGTAACAATATACCGAGCTTGGTTGAATTCGTTTCTGCAAATCCAACTGGCCCTTTGCATATTGGTCATGGTCGCGGCGCTGCTTATGGTGCGGTTGTTGCCAACCTACTTAAAAAAGTGGGATACAAAGTTAGTTGTGAATATTACGTAAATGATGCTGGCCGACAAATGGATATTCTCGCTGTCAGTGTCTGGTTACGCTATTTACAACTTAATGATAACAATATCCCTTTCCCTGACAATGCTTATCAAGGTGACTATATAAATGATATTGCCTCAACATTACATAAAGCACATGCGAATAAATTCATTGCATCTCTTGAAGAACTATTCCCTTTGTTTGATGAAGAAGATGCAGAATTAAAAATTGATGGTCTCATAAGATTTTGTATCAATAAACTTGGAGAAGAAAACTATCGACTCGTTTTTGATGAAGGTTTGAATACAATTCTGGCTACTATTAAAAGTGATCTTAGTGATTTTGGTGTTGAATTTGATAACTGGTTTTCCGAACGATCCTTGGTAGATGACGACACTGTTAATAAATGTATCGCTAAACTTACTGCAAATGACTGGATATATGAAAAAGATGGTGCGCAATGGTTTCGCTCTAGTAAATTAGGTGACGAAAAAGATCGCGTACTGATCAGAGAAAACGGACAAGCAACTTACTTTGCATCAGACATTGCCTATCATTTATCCAAAGTAGAACGTGGCTTTGAAAAGATTATCGATATCTGGGGCGCGGATCATCATGGCTATATCGCAAGAGTAAAAGCCTCGATGCAGGCACTTGGGCTTTCACCTGAAAAACTGGAAATACTACTCGTTCAGTTTGCAACGCTTTATCGTGGTAAAGAAAAACTGCAAATGTCCACGCGTTCAGGAGAATTCATTACGCTACAAAAACTACAGGATGAAGTTGGTAAAGATGCGACGCGCTTTTTTTACATCATGCGAAAAAGTGAACAGCATCTGGACTTTGATATGGAACTGGCTAAATCACAATCAAATGATAATCCTGTCTATTATATACAGTATGCACATGCACGAATCTGTAGCGTCTTCCGACAAATGCCGGAAAAGGGCTATACTTACAATCAAGAGGAAGCGTTAGCTGATTTATCAGTGCTTACTGAAACTCATGAAATCAAATTACTCTCGGCGCTTGCCAGATACCCTGAGGTGATAGAAAATGCAGCTCAAACCTATGAACCTCATCAGCTGGTCTACTATCTTAAAGATTTAGCTAATGACTTTCATAGCTATTACAACACTAGTCATTTTTTAATTGATAACAATGAAGTTAGAAATGCGCGACTTGCCTTAATAGTTGCGACTAAACAAGTGATTCAAAATGGCTTGTCTCTACTAGGCGTGAGTTCTCCAGAGGAAATGTAGTGCCAAGAGATTATAAGAATATTAAAAAGAAACCTGTTACGCCGATAAAAAATCGTTTCAGTAATGCACTTTCTTTTTTTACTGGGCTATCAGTAGGACTCTTTGCTGCCGTTATCGTCTATTTCTACGAGCATAATGCAATTATTGAAAACAATAATTCATTATTGGTTAGCGAATCTACAGAAGAAAAAATGTCTAATGATAAAAACGAGAGTATTGCTCAATTACCTGAACCACAATTTGATTTTTATAAAATATTGCCGAGTAAAGAAGTTAATATATCCGAATGGGAATCAGTTGAAGAAGAAGATGTCGCTGTAAGTGATAAAAAAGATCAAGAACCGGTTATGTTTGTACTTCAGGTCGGCTCTTTCAAACAATATGAATCTGCCGACGAAATAAAAGCCAAACTTGCCTTAATGGGAGTCACTGCTGACATACAACGTGTCGTTATCAATGGTCAGGATATACGACATCGCGTCCGTGTCGGGCCTTATAAAAATTCGGAAAAATTGCAACAAGCTCGTGATCGCTTATTAGCTAACGATCTGGACTTCATGTTGTTGAAATTAAAAATGGAAGATATCTAATTCAATAGCCTTTTATGTCAGCCTCTCCCGAAAAAATTGGTAAATACCGAATTATTGATGAAGTTGGCAGAGGTAGTATGGGGACGGTCTATTCTGCACATGATCCCTTCGCCGATAAAAAAGTCGCCATTAAACTTGCTCATCCGCAATACGTAACCGAAAAAGAAACCGGCGAGCGGTTTAAAAAACTTTTCTTCAACGAAGCTCAGGCAGCCGGCGTATTACACCATCCCAGCATATTAAATATTTTTGATGCCGATGTTGATGGTGAAAGTTGTTACCTCGTTATGGAATATATTCATAATGCAAAAACTCTCGATCGTTATTGCAAACCAGACTCGCTTCTTTCTATACGTGAAGTTGTAGGAATTATTTATAAAATAGCAAAAGCACTCGATTATGCTCATCGTCAGGGCATTATTCACCGCGACATTAAACCTAACAATATTCTCCAAACAGAATCGTTAGATATCAAAATTGCCGATTTCAGTATTGTGATGATTATTCGTGAAGACTTTTTAGAAACTCAATTTCATGGTTTTCTGGGTTCTCCACTTTATATGTCGCCTGAGCAAATCAATGAATGGCAAATATCGACTAATACTGACATTTTCTCGCTTGGCATCGTTATGTACGAAATGTTAACTGGATATCACCCATTTAAAGCAGACAATCTAAGTGCGATTAGTAAAAAAATAAGTTCTGCAAAACCTGCACCTTTGAGCGATTTCAGAAATGACGTACCGGAAGGTTTGGAATACACCTTGAATCGTATGCTGAAAAAGAAGCCCGACAAACGCTATACAATGGGACTGGATTTGGCCGCGGATTTAGCATTGATATTCGAAGATCTTGATACAGTTGATAGTCAGGACGCTTTACGCGATAAATTCGAAACCATACAAAATCTGGGTTTTTTTCAGGGATTTACTGATTCGGACATCTGGGAACTCATCCGTGCCTGTGACTGGCATAAATATCCGAAAAATACTCATATCATCAAAGAAGGAGAAGAAGATCACTCCTTTTATATTGTCTTGTCTGGTCATGTTACTGTTGAAAAAAATGGCCAACAAATAGATTCATTGCAGGAAGGTGATTGTTTTGGGGAGATGGGCTATTTATCCAAAGCAAAACGCTCTGCCTCCGTTATAGCAAAAACGGATGTTTCCTTGATACAGGTTAATGCTTCGACACTGGATCGAGCGGCAGAAGGAACTCAACTACGTTTCCTAAAAGTTTTTGTCAAAACACTGATTGGTCGTCTGGCAGATACCACTTCAATTCTCTCTAAAACCGGAAATCTGAACTAAAATCACTCTAAATCTGCCTGTCTGTCACAGGTGACAAATTTGTATGTGGTTCATAGTGTATTTTAGTGTACTATTTACCATTGGAATGCAGGCTAAACCAATGATAATTCTAGAAATAAGGTTATCTGTCTAGTTTAGATGTAATTGTTACAAATGGATGTAAATAATAAAAATCAATACTTTAGTGAAACTATTTAATTATAGTTCTAGCATTAGGGAAGAGACACGAGCAGAAATTCAATATGAGCGATTCCAAGCAAACAGTAATTGTTGTCGATGATAATACGACCGTTCGTAAATTGTTCGAACGTAGCACGGAAACGCTTGCCATTGATTTAATCACTTTTAACTCGGCCAAGGCCTCGATGGGATATCTTAGTAAAAACAAGCCAGATTTGTTATTCCTCGATATTATTATGCCTGACAAAGACGGACTCACTTTCCTGCAGGAATTAAGAAAATTACCACTTCACAGAGATACTCCAGTGATAATGATCACCTCAAAAGATTATGCGCAGGATCGAACTGTTGCAAATGAACTCGGAGCATTAGAATTTATTACCAAACCGATGCCAATGAGAGCAATAACAGATATAATCCTCAAATATATTAATAAAGATAATCCTTACTAATCAGTAAATAATAACGCATGGCAAAGTCCTATCTCCGCTTTTGGGGCGTACGAGGATCGTATGCCTCACCCTTTCCAACCCATTTGAAGGTTGGCGGCAACACATCGTGCGTTGAGATCAGCGTTGACGATCATACTGTAATCTGTGATGCCGGCACGGGTATCATTCCTCTAGGCAATAAACTTGCTGCAGAAAATAAAAATAAAGACCTATTAATCGTATTAACACACTACCATTGGGATCATATATGTGGTCTGCCATTTTTTGTTCCTGCATTTATTCCTGACTGGAAAATAAACTTCTTTGGCCCGGGAGAGTCCATTCAGGAAATTAAACAAAATCTGGATTCGCAAATGCAGGCACCTTACTTCCCGGTAGGAACCGAAACCTGGATGGCAAAGGTAAATTATATAGAACCAAGAGAAACAAAAATTAGCCATGGCCCGATCGACATTACCTATTATGGTGTTCATCACCCTGGTATTACCTATGGCTATAAAATAAAAGCCGGCAATAAAACAATAATCTATGTCTCTGATAATGAATGTCAGTTTCTAGATAAATCAATCAAGCAGAAAATGACCGAGTTTAGTGAAGAAGAACAGCAAATGTTCGAAGCTATGAACCGTGAAGAATACGAGTACGAGTTACAATCGATACAAGGCGCCGATGTTCTTATTCATGATGCTCAATATACTCCTAAGGATTATGAGACCAAACGTGGCTGGGGACATTCCTGTTACGTTGATGTCGTAAACTACGCCATTGATGCTAAAGTTAAAGAACTCTATCTTTATCATCATGATCCATATAATGATGATGATGCTATTGATAACATTTATGAAAAATCTCAGGAAATCATTCAAGAAAGGAATGCATCATTGAAATGTTTTATCGCTCGCGAAGGCATGGAAATTGATCTCGATTAACAAGGTTTAATCTGTATTTCTGCAAAATTAATGGACGTTATACTCAACGGTGAACCACATACGATAGCTCAAACTTGCACTATCGAAAACCTGATCAAGCATCTGCAACTGGATGGCAAGTTTGCCATAGAAATAAATCAAAACATTATTCCTCGTAGTGAGTTCATCGATACAGAACTGCATGCAGGCGATAAAATTGAAATCGTACAAGCCATTGGTGGCGGGTAAGTTTTATCTATTCTAAATAAACATCCTATGTCTAACTCAAACACAGATAAATTCTCTATAGCCGGCATTAATTTTACTTCCCGACTTCTGGTTGGTACGGGCAAGTATAAAGATTTTGAGGAAACAAGAAATGCGATTGAAGCCAGCGGCGCTGAAATAGTAACGGTGGCAATACGCAGAGTGAATATAGGCCAAAACAAAGACGAGCCAAATTTACTGGAAATTATTCCTCCAGATAAATACACACTATTGCCCAATACAGCAGGTTGCTACGATGCAGAAACTGCTGTCAGAACATGCAAACTTGCCAGAGAATTATTAGACGGACACGATCTGGTTAAGCTTGAAATATTTGGTGATGAAAAAACATTATTTCCGGATGTTCAACAAACATTTGCAGCCGCAAAACAACTGGTGGACGATAATTTTAAAGTGATGGTCTATACCACAGACGATCCGATCATGGCCAAGCGCTTTGAAGAAATAGGTTGTGCTGCTGTTATGCCGCTAGCTGCGCCCATTGGTTCAGGTCTTGGTATTCGTAATCCTTATAACATACGTACCATTATTGAAAATGCCTCAGTGCCTATCATTGTCGATGCTGGCGTTGGCACTGCATCAGATGCTGCTATTGCGATGGAGCTGGGCTGTGATGGCGTACTGATGAATACAGCAATTGCTGAAGCTAAAAACCCTGTTTTAATGGCAAGTGCTATGAAAAAAGCCATTGAAGCTGGTCGTGAAGCTTATCTTGCTGGCAGGATGCCCAGACGCGCTTATGCCAGCGCTTCTTCTCCGTTAGATGGTCAATTTTTCTAAGCCAATTTTTATTCCCCTGTTTTATTCCTTGAAAGATACTCAAACCAGAAAGAGAACTATACGTAGTTTCGTAAAGCGTGACAGTCGGCTTACAAAGTCGCAACAACATGCTTTAGACAACCATTGGGAAAAATACGGAATCGACTTTAGTTCCAGTCTGCTTGATTTTGATATGTTGTTTAATCGACACGCACCTATAGTTATGGATATTGGCGTAGGCACAGGTGATACAACTTTCTTTCATGCACAAACTCACCCGAGTAATAACTATATCGCTATTGAAGTCCATCGACCAGGAATAGGACGACTACTTAATTCAATAGAATGTAATAATTTAAATAACATTAAGGTTATTAATTACGATGTCATTGATGTTTTGCAAGAACAAATTCCTGATTGCACCTTAAGCCAGATATTCATTTTTTTCCCGGATCCATGGCATAAGAAAAAACATCATAAACGTCGATTGATTAATAATAGTCTTCTCGAACTGCTTAAGAAAAAAATTACCACACATGGTCGACTACATATCGCAACAGATTGGAAAGATTATGCGAAACACATACAACGTCTGTGTGATGCTGATCCGGAATTACTTAACCTGACAGGAAACAAGCAATCCGCTCCACGACCAAACTGGCGTAGTAAAACACGCTATGAATCACGCGGATTAAGGCTGGAACATAAAGTTTGGGATTTTTGTTATGCTCTAAATACGTCCACTAAAAGATAATGTCATCAAACGAATCTATCGCATGAAACTCTTCAGAGTCTTGTTTTTTATTTTGACTATCGGGTTCTGAAATCGTCAGAAGATTTTTAATACCAAATTGTCTAGCCGCTCTTAATACGGTCAAATTATCATCAATCAACAATGTTTGATCTAATTCAAATGGACTTTCTAATTGTAGCTTCTGCCAAAACGCCTGTTCTTCTTTTGCATGTCCTATTGTATGAGAACTAATAATTCGATCAAAAAAAACATCTATTCCTGTTTTATCTACCTTCATTTTTATTAAATCTTCATGCGCATTAGTCACCATAACGACTGAATATGCAGAACTAGTACTTAGTTTTTCCAGAAACGATTTTGCGTGAGGACGAAATTTTATTAAATGTTCTACATCCGCTTTTAATTCAAGCACATCAAATTTCAATCTATCTGTCCAAAAATCGAGGCAATACCATGAAAGCGTTCCCGCTTCTTTTGAATACCAGTCTTTCAACTGTGCCTTTGCAGACTCAGCATCCATATTATTCATTTTGCCCCAATGTACGGGTAAATATTCCTGCCAAAAATAATTATCAAAATGCAAATCGAGCAGTGTTCCGTCCATATCTAACAGTACGGTTTTAATGGATTTCCAGTTAATGGTGTCTTTCATGTTAACTAAAGATAGGTAAAATAGATGATAGAAGTTGTAAGGATAACAAAGCAAACCGAATGAATGAAATTAAACATCAGGACTTAGCTGAACTCACACATGAGATAAAACAAATTTCTTGTCTCGCAGGAGAAAAAATACTGGAAATCTATGAGACAGATTTTTCAGTCGAAACAAAACAGGATAATTCCCCGTTAACAGCAGCCGATATGGCGGCACACAATACGATTTGTGATGCACTATCGTCATTAAACCCCGCAATCCCAATCTTGTCAGAAGAATCCTCTAGTATCTGCTTTAGTGAACGACAAAGTTGGAACCAATATTGGCTAGTCGACCCGCTTGATGGCACAAGAGAATTTGTAAAACGAAACGGAGAGTTTTCGGTCAACATTGCCTTAATTGAGAAACACCGTTCCATCTTAGGCGTCATCCATATTCCCGTAACTGACATAAGTTATAGTGCGTCGCTTAATAATGGCGCCTACAAACATGAGCCGAATAAAGAACCGATAAGGGTTTTCGCAAAAAAAACTGATATTGATAATATCACCGTTGCCGGCAGTCGTTCTCATGGTAATGCAAAACAAAAAGCTTTTATTGCTGATTTAAATGATCCGGAAATTCTGGCTATTGGTAGCTCATTAAAATTTTGTCTCGTTGCTGAAGGTCTTGCCGATATTTATCCACGCTTTGGTCCAACCTCTGAATGGGACTCAGCGGCAGCGCAATGTATTGTTGAAGAATCCGGCGCCATTGTTGTAGATACAAATTTTAAAACGCTTGAATACAATACCAAGGAGTCACTACTCAACCCTTCTTTTCTGGTTATTGCAGATAAAGACTTTAACTGGAAACAATATTTAGCTAAATAAACTTCACGTAGCTAATTCGTTTTTTATTTCAGGGAGAGACTCTTTGACTAGACAATTTGTCTAGTGCAATCTTCTCCTCACCAGTATTATTTTCAGCTCGTATATTAATATACAGCATCAGCATACCAGACATTAGAAATGCACTTATAAGCACTCTCAATAAATACCTCCGAGAATAATCCGGTGATTATTCCCGGAGTTTTCGTGCTATTTCAGATTAATAATCCTTTATGAATCTCTTATAGCTAATCTTCTGATTTACTGAAAGTGTATACCGACATCCTGTCTCGCCAAGTTCAGCTTTTAAATCAGATTAGTTCTAACAGTCCCTGTGTGTACCTTATGCATTAAACTGAACAAAACACTTTCCTGTGACAATCTTCAGTATTTATGATGCATTAAGATATCGGCTCGTTCTTAGCCAGCTTTAATGTTATTTATTGCGGATATTAAATTAGAAATTTGCTTTAAATTGTACGCATTGGCTTGATATCAGTCTTTATCGTTTTAGCGCCGACGATTGCCCTTTCTAACAGACATTCCATTAAAACTTTTTCAAGGCCAGAGCGATGACTATTTTCTTTTGTGCGTTCTGGAACAATTATTTTTCCGGCGGCATGAATTTCTGCAACAACTGTAGTTAATTTATTAAAATTAGAATCACTCATTTCGTTAACCGCACTTGTTTTTTTCCTGTCCTCAAGAGCGCTAAGAAAATCTGCAGAAACAATTAAATAGTCTATATCTTCTAAAGTTAAAGGATGTGACAAAAAAGGATATTTAAAAACAACACCCGGTTCCGCTGTCGCCATCATGGCCGCCTTTTTTTCATTTAATGCGTTATTAAATATTTTACTTTGAAAAATAATAATACAGGCATCTGATTTTTGCTCCCACAATTTTGCAATAGTGAAAGCATCGGAAAAATCCTGTGATAACAATAAAATATCTAACTCTCTCTCAAATTGATTACCACTATCGTCTCCCGAATAAGTCCAAAAATGATTACCAAGCAACGCATCGAAAAAACCTGAACTCATTCCTCGAAACAAATGACCATTATTCTCATACCTCATATTCAGGAAAGCATAACGCTGATCGATCATTCGATTAATCGCATGCACCCAACCATGATCATGCACTTCTGAAGTAGAAGAGAATGAATGTGCATTATGCAGGTATGCCGTTTGACTATTTTCTTTTTTGTTCATCTCAAAATTTGCTTAAAGAATGATTTATAATGTCCGATACTGTAAAAAGTACCTGCTATATTTTATTAATTAATGTTTATCTATTATTAGCTCATGTGGAAAATAATCTTAATAATCATCGCTATCATAATCTACAGTTGGCAAAGCGATGAAACTATTTCAATTGACTCAAATATTACCGATGTTTTTCCTGTTAAATATGCTTCCAGCTTATCAATTAAAAAAGCGCCTATACAAAAAGACATCAATAAATCAAAAAAATCTTTTCAATTTGATAAATACAAAATAACACCTTTGGCTGACTTTCAACTAATCGCTAAAGTACTTTCTGAAGAACATTATCGCATTGGTCGTGAAGCAGAACTTTCTCCCGTTGATTTGGCATTAGGTTGGGGGCCTATGGCGATACAAGAAAATCTGAATGCACTTACAATTACGCAATCCGGGCGCTGGTATCATTGGCGCACGGATAATTTTCCAATACCAAGAAGAGACATCGAAACCAATAGTGCGAATATGCATTTTATCCCAGCCAATAACCTTATTAAGACAAAATTAAAATCTATAAAAAAAGGCGATACGGTAAAATTGATGGGCTACCTTGTACATATTGATGGCAATGACGGTTGGCGTTGGACAAGCTCTTTGACTCGCAACGATACCGGCGGTCACTCTTGTGAAGTTATCTTACTTGAAGATATAACGACAATTTAAAACTAAACAATGGAAATAATGGTGGCCAAGGACAGAATCGAACTGCCGACACGAGGATTTTCAGTCGGCAGGTTGAGAAAACTAGTCATTTAAATCAATATCTTATGTGGGCGCTCATTACAGATTGTCACCACGAATCATAACAAATCCGGATATTTGGACACAAAATACCCACAAATTTATATATAACACCGTATTTATGGCTCTAAAATTTTCTTTGCATCATCTAAACCTTTGAATATAGATTTTGCTATGTGAACTGGAAAACTTTTAGGTACTTTCTTTAACACCTTTTTTATTACTTCAGGTGTTTGCTCTATTATTTCATTTAATAGGTCATCAATATCTTTATTAAACCCACATTTTTTTGCTGTCGATAGCCAATGGCGTCGATATATTGTTCGCCATGCGTAATGTCTATTTTTGCCTAACACAGCCATAGCCATTTTCGCTTTTTGAGGGGCTAACTGATTAGCTCCTTTGCCTAATACAGGATGAGCAGATATTACGTCATAGAGTGGCGTAAGCCTGTAACGCCCACCTTTTTCAATAAAAATACTATAATTTTTTGCATGTCCATCAGTGGCGCATAACATCCAGTAAATTATTTGTGCCTTAAAAAAAGTCCTACGGTCTTCTTTAGCATTCATAGAACCCAAGAGAAACTTCATGATTTTTTCAACGCCAGGTCCGCCATCATTTTCATATTTCCTTCCTGATGAAAGACCATATACCTGACACATATCTTCCATAGGCAAACGCATAAGCCATTTAGAATTATCTGATAATTTACGATCAAAGCGTTCAACTACTAAAGCTTTTTGGTCACCAAACTCTCTTATATCGGCACGTACAGTCTTAAGTTTGTACTCTTCTAATATTTTTAAACATAACCATTCATTTTCAACAGATGTACTTAAGTCTATTTCAATATTTGTAACTTTGCCCAAAGGTAATTTGAATATATGTGTACTCGGGGTAGCTTTTAACGGTGTATACCAACGTCCGCCATCAAATAACAAACCTGTTTTTTCTTGCGCACCCGCAATTGAAATTCGAAGCTCTTCATCATCTTTAATCCCTAATGCGGGCTCAGTGACAGTGGTACGAAGTCTTTTTTCTATTTGACTATTTTTCATCACCTTGCCTTCAATCTTTCTAATATCACCAGGCTTACTATCAGGCGAGAGAAGCTGAATTGCTCCTACACAATCACGCCCTATTTCATTTAACAAATCAAATGTACTAGCAGTCTTAGTTCCAAATCTTGACTGTATCCTATTGCGAATAGTCTTATTATCTGGCAATAAATTATCAAAATAATACTCAACCACGTCACCACTATGAGGCATGTCAGATGGTTGTAATATCATTGATAGTGATAATGGCCTTGCATTTTCTGATTCTTTCCAACCCTCAGCATATCGAAACTCGTGTTTACCACTTGCTGTTACATTCCATACACCAACGAGTTCTCCATTCATCCATACATTTAATTCCCGTTTTTTAGATGTCCGCGCCATTTTTACCACTCAGACCTATTAGAATTATGATCTTTCCAAAATTTTGGCTGAACTATTAATTCAAGCTCTAGTGCGGAAATTATTTTGAACAAACTTTCCACTGTACTTTTTGATGTCTCATTCTCCAAAGATGAAACCGTTTTCTGCAACAACCCTACTCTTGAACCCGCTTCCTCTTGCGAAAACCTTTTCTCTTTACGAAAAATTTTTAACACACTGCCTAATTGCTCTGGGGTAGAAACTAAATTTTCCATCGTATTATCCTCATATAATCACACACAAATACACTTCCCTAAGAAATAAATTAGAATTATACCCTGTAGGGTATATTTAGTCAATATACCCCATGGGGTATAAATTACGCTTATACCCTGCGGGGTATAATTTGAGAATATACCCTGTGGGGTATATGTGTAAGTTAAGTATATTTTTGTAATAAAACACAAATATATATATTACAGATCTAATAATTGAGACTCATCTTTCCACCAAATGAGTGTCATGATCATATCATCACTAACTTTTATTGCGTCTTCAATAACAGTATAGCGATAAGAATCACGATGTGGACTTCCCAGCCTTTGCTAGACACCTTAAAGCCATATAATGTAACTCTAAGCGAGGTGTTTATGAACAGTGCAAAACGATATACAGAAGAATTTAGGATCGAAGCAGTTAAGCAAGTTACTGAACGAGGATATTCCGTTGCAGAGGTCGCTGATCGTCTAGGAACAACAACACATAGCTTATATTCTTGGCTAAAACGTTATGGAGAACACTCTCCGCAACAGATTAATCAATCTAACAATCAGGCAGAGATCGCCCAGCTTAAAGCCGAGCTACGCCGCGTCACGGAGGAACGCGATATTCTAAAAAAGGCCGCAACGTACTTTGCCAGCAACCCCGGGTAAAGTACGTCTTTGTCAATGAACATCGCCATGAATTTCCTGTTCGAGTAATGTGTCGCATTTTTAAAATACATCCGAGTGGTTTCTATGCGTGGTTAGCGAAACCGCTTTCAGAACGGGCGAGTGAAGGTCAACGACTTTTGAAACTGATTAAAACGTTCTACATAGCGAGTGGTGCAACGTACGGCAGCCCATGGATACACCGAGACCTACGTGAAGTCGGGAAGACATGCCGTGTTCATCGTGTTGCGAAGATCATGCGTAAGAACAAACTAAAAGCACAAATAGGCTATAAACGACGCTAGGTGAAAGGGAGTAAAGTGTCGAAAGTTGCTGACAACATATTAAATCGCAATTTTAATCCGACGGAACCGAATAAATGTTAGGTCAGTGACATTACTTATGTTCGAACGTACCAAGGATTTTTATATGTCGCTACGGTTATCGAGCTATTTTCACGTCGTATCGTTGGCTGGTCGATGGATAAATTCATTGACCGTCATCTTGTGATTAATGCATTACTGATGGCGGTTTGGACACGGCAACCCACAGCAACGGTATTGGTTCATAGCGATCAAGGTAGTCAATATGGCAGTAATGACTACCTGGCTTTCATGAAAGCAAATAATCTTGAACCCTCAATGAGTCGAAGAGGCAACTGCCATGACAATGCCGTAGCAGAAAGTTTTTTTGCCACCTTTAAGAAACGGGTGACCAAAAGGAAAATAGTCGCCACACGTGAAGATGCTAAGCGAGAGATATTTAATTTTATTGAAATGTTCTACAATCCGGTGAAGCGTCATAGTCACACGGGTGGTGTGTCTCCCGCTAAGTTTGAAGAAGATTATTTTTCGAGGCTAGAAAGTGTCTAGTGAAGTATGGGAAGTCCATTACATTTTAAGACGTAATGCAGCAAAACTCGATCTGAATCATTGCGCTACTAAAATCTAACATCGGAACTACGCCGAAATTCTTAGAGATCCCCAGACTGCCCGTCTCAGTGGAATTAAGTAACCATTTTAGCCATAATGGTAAATATAAATTCGTGCCTGCTGGCTTTAGGCGTACCAGTAGCAATAAAAATCATTTCATGGGAAGCGCGCTCTTTATTTTACCAGCGCCTCCTTAAACCTAGGAGCCGATGTGAAAAAAATTTTTATCTATATCTTACCAGGGCTCGTTGTGGCCGGGATATCCATTTCCTTATATGTCTTGATCCCATCACAATTTGAAGTCTTTGATAACAAACTCCGAGACATGCTCTTTATCAACCGTGGCACCATTGAGCCTACGGGACATGTTGTGATTATCGATATCGACGAGCGTTCTATCAAGGAAATAGGCCAGTTCCCTTGGAAACGTAGCGATGTAGCCAAAATGATTAATAATTTAGGTGAAGCAGGGGTCAGCGCAATAGGCTTTGATATCATGTTCCCGGAACCTGATAAATCATCCCCGCATCGCGTTATATCTGAGCTTGGTATCGCAGATATCGTGCCTCAGGATAAACAGATCAACTACGATGAATTGTTGGCTTCTGCAGTAGCGAATACACCTACTATTCTGGGGTATACGTTTGATTTTGATGGGAGAGAAATCCATAAGCACAAAGAGGCTCCAAAAATCCCAGCAACCTTTATCAAAATAAACAAAGGGGAGCATGAATATATTCCGGAAGCTGATGGCGTCATCACCAATATTCCAATAATCCAGAATGCCTCACGCACCAGTGGTTTTTTTAATGTCTGGCCTGATAGCGATGGAGTCATCCGCTCTGTCCCACTTGCAATTGTATATGATTCCAATATCTACCCATCTCTTGCCCTGGAACTCGTTCGTATGGCTTTCCAGGAAGAACGTATTGATATCATTTATGATGCATTCGGCGTGCGCTCAATTAATCTTGGTGGACGAGAAATACCAACTGATGAATATGGTCAAATTGCCGTTAATTACAGAGGCCCGTCTTCTACCTTTAAGTACATCTCTGCAGTTGATATCATCAAAGGAGACTTCAATCCAGCTGATATAGAAGACAAGATTATGCTTATCGGTACATCGGCGGCCGGTCTTCTTGATTTAAGAATCATGCCTTATGATGCTGTTTACCCAGGAGTGGAAGTGCATGCGAATGTAATTGACAACATCATTGCCGGCGATTTCCTTCATATCCCCGCTGATATAGCACCTGGAATAAATATAACCCTCATTCTCATTGTGGCAATTACTGTTGTTATGGCTATTGGGTACAGTGGTGCATTGGCTCTCCCATTTATCATTGCTGTTACCGCATTTTTACTGCTTTACTTCATTAACTATCTACTCTTTACTGAGGGAATTATTCTAAGTATTTTCTATCCACTGTTCACTTTGATAGTTGCCGCCTTGGCATCAATTAATACTGGCTATTTCTTTGAAACCAGGCAAAAAAACCTTATTAGGAGCAAGTTTGCCTCTAAAGTATCCCCGCAAGTCATGGAAGACATCATCAAAAATGCTGCTAGTGGTAAGGATACTTTTATCGCCAAGGAACATGAGATTTCCGTTACCTTTTCTGATGTTCGTAACTTCACCAATATCTCTGAAGCAGCGGGTAATGCTAATACGTTAATCCTGTTTTTAAATCAGTATATGGATGAGATGACCAATATCATCACCAAGTATGAAGGCACGGTCGATAAATTTATCGGTGATGCGATCATGTCTTACTGGAATGCACCTGCCGTTGTTAAAAACCATGTGGAAAAGGCTGTTGACGCAACACTGGATCAGATCCACGCGGTAGCCCCGCTGAATGTAAAGGTAAAACAAGATGAGCGTTTTACCAGCATATGCAAGATGGCCGAAGATATGGGTGTTGAACCCATTGAGATTGGCATCGGTATTAATCTGGGTGTCGCAATTGTCGGTGAAATGGGTAGTAGTGGACGTAGTGACTACACCGCGATTGGAGACCCGATCAACCTTGGCGCACGTCTTGAGGCACTCTGTAAATATTATAATTCCATGTGCAATATTTCTAACCATGTCAAAGAGCGTATCCCGCAAGATAAATATATCTTTAGATTTCTGGATTTCGTTACTGTTAAGGGACAGTCGGTTCCTATTGAGATATGGCAAATAGTCGACTATGCCGATCTATCTAAGACCCAATGGGAGACGCCACTCTATTTGTCACGTTCAGTTTCATATGATGTAGATGTTGAAGGTAATACGGTTATCTCGAGTCTTGATAGCGGTATAAGTGGTGCGGTGGAAAAACAACGACTATTGGATGAGCTGAAATATTACGATAGCGGCATCAAGGCTTATAAAGAAGCAAGGTTTGAAGACGCATTAAAAATCTTCAGGGATATTCAGGACAACTGGCCTGATAAAACCAATAAAAATATCTACAACATGTATATTGAGCGGTGTGAGCACTATATTGAAGAGCCGCCAGGTGATGACTTTAATGGTGTCTTCGTACATAAGACAAAGGGCTAAGCATTGGTATACAGCGGGTTGTCTGCAATAATTCAGTGAGTTAGAGATTAACCAGTTGTTATTCATCTGGCCGGACATTAAGCCAGGCTGGCAATATGACCATTGCATACTATGTAAAGCGGCGTTATATTTCAGCTCAGGTGAATTAAGGTATCGTTTAGACGAGCATAAATAATTAAAAATTCCTGTTTCAACCTGACGAATTTTTATTTGAACGTGTTTTGCCTACCAAAAAAGGAAAAGAAAATGTCTGATCCACAAAGTTTTTCTAGAAATGAACATGGCTTGCTCGGTAATGTCCAATATACCTACAACAATGATGGCTCGATTAACTGGCGAGCGATGATTGATAACAAGCATCTGGTTGTCAATAAAAATGTCTTTCCAGAGGGTGCGGACATCCCTTCCGATGTCAGCCAGCTTAATGACGGGCAAAGGTTACTGTTGCTTGCCGGACTCAAGGAACTGGCAAACCTACGAGGATTCACCAGCGTTAATTATGAAGTTATCGTTGCGGGTAAGGCGTATGTCGCGGTTAAATGTACCATTAGCTGGATTCCGAACTATGAAAGCGGTATGCAGCCAGTACAGTTTTCAGCACTGGCAGATACGCATGAATCGAATACCAGCGGCTTTGGCAAAAAGTTTTTAATGGCCGTCAGCGAAAATCGCTCTTTTTCCCGTGCGGTGCGAAATTTTCTCCGCATTAACATTATCGGTCAGGATGAAGTCGATCCAAACGAAGATGAAGTAATATTCGAGTTTTTCTAAGCGGACAAAGAAACCGACCGTTACTGATCTACCCCTAAAAAAACGGCGCGTTTTTCAAGCTGATTTTCTCACCTGAATTTCAAAGTTTATCGGACTCTTGTAATTAATACTAGAATGTCGTCTGACTCGATTGTAGTAAGCCTCGATATACCAGAAGATTGAACGCTTCGCTTGTTCTCGTGTTTCATATCGGCGCTGATAGACCAGTTCAACTTTCAGTGTGTGGAAAAACTCTCACATACTGCGTTGTCGTAACAATTGCCCTTGCCACTCATGCTACAGATAAGTTTGTGATTCTTGATGAGTCGTTGATAACGCTTTGAGCTATACTGACTCCCTCGGTTAGTATCCATAATCACACCTTTTGGGTAGTCTCGATTATGCAATGCCATTTTTAACGCATCGCAAATCAACTCAGCCTTCATGCGTTTATCCATCGACCAAGCAATAACCTTACGCGAATACAAGTCAATCACCACGGCAAGATAAAGCCACTTTTGCCCAACTCGGAGGTAGGTAATATCACCAACCCACGCTTCGTCTAATCGTGTCATGTCAAAGTTCTGTTGAAGCAGGTTCGGTGCAACTGGCTTGTCATGGTCACTGTCGGTGCTGTTCTTAAATGTATGCTTATGTATTGCTTTAAGCCCTAAGTACCGCATCCGGCGACGAATTCGTTCTCGTCAACCAAAGAATAAACCTTGCTCCAGGAGTTCCACATAAAGTCGTCGATATCCATAGCGACCACTGTGTTGGTGATACACTCGATTAATAGGGTCATCAAGTTCCCGGTTCTCAGTTTCACGCTTTGAAGGCTCTCGTTTCAGCCAGTCGTAATAGCCACTGGCTGAGACTTCAATCAGGGGTAACAATCGATTTAATGATAAACCTGACCCTGTTCGACAGTCTTGAACAAAGGCATACTTTACACTTGGTCTGGTTATGGTATTGAGGCAGCAGAGTTAGCCAGTGTTCGTGGAGAAAAAGAAGCTGTTCGTACATCTATGGAAGGAAAAGGCTGCTGAAATCATATCTATATAGCTAGCATATTTTGATTCGTTAACTTAATTAATCTATGGGATCCTGATTTGGCTGTCTGCTTTCAGTTGAAGTCACCGTATTAAGCTGACCTTAGCTTTATGAGCCTGAACCGAAAAATTAGCACGCTTAAAAATGCTAACCTATTGATAATACTGTTAAGAATGGTGGCTAGGGACAGCATCGAACTGCCGACACGAGGATTTTCAGACGGACATAAAAATTCTGTATATCATTAAATATCAATAATCTACGGCACTTTCCCCTCTCAAAACTCAGTTCAATTATGGTACAAATCACCCTAATTTAAGCCACCATTTTTCAACCCTTCAAATGCATAAGCATTCAGAAATTGTCGATTCCAAAATAAATTACGATCAGCTTCACTTAACTTTGCACTATCACATACGGAATCCCAATTATTGACGATACTCTGTATCACTCTTTCTACAATAACGATTGCTTCATCTTGTGATAACAGGAATTTATCTGCTGCACTTAGGCAGTGTGTAATCTGACTTAAGTTATTATCACCTGAAATCTTCATTGCCTGAGAAGCGACATTCCCTGTTCTTGCTTGCGGACAAATATCATAGGCTGGTGTTAGGGTGAGCATCTTGCCATCCCAAAATGCAGCATGATTTCTTGCATGGTCATCCGTATTGCCACAAAGAATATTAAAAACCATTCTTGAAAATAGTTCTTTTAATGTCTTTGAGGCATCTGTAAATCGGTAACGAATAATCTCCGCCAAATCTTCATAGCTGGCGTAACGCGCCATCATGGAATCTAATCCAAATAGTGTTAATGCTGAGACCATCATTTTACGCTTCCAGCCATTTTCTAAATGAACTCGGTCAAAGCGCTCTATCAATAACACATCTTTGTTTGACGCCTTTGCAAGCTTAACCGGTGCAACATTTATCCCCGCAAGTTCAGCAAGTCGCATTGCGATAAATTCTGCTTTTACGACACTGTATAAATCTGTGCTTGATGAAAATTTTGCAATAAATTTTTTACCTTCATGCTCGATTAACGATTTGGGTCTTGCACCACCGATAGATGTGCCATGCTGTAATGCCTGATCTAACTCTGGTGTTAGCGGAATCCCTTTTTCAACCCGATCTGCCGATTCAAGCAACTCTTCCAAACTGGCATTTTTTACAGAACGTGGAATATATTCCGTTGCAGATAATTGGAAGTCTAATCCACCAATACGGTCAGAACCTGATTCAAGTAAATAGGTTAATTCATCTAACTGAGAGGTATCTGCTCTCTTATCTTTTAGCCCAAGTTTCTTATTAATAACAACTCGCCTACCCCATGCGTCAGGAGCCGCATCTCTGATACAACTTGGCATGGACAAACCATTAAGCAATGGCAATACACCAGATTGCAATGGAAGCTCTGGTTCATAAAGAGGTAGAGCCTTACCATTGGACAAATAGCTCTGGCCGTAATTAAATACAATCTGCTCTCCCTCGGTAGTCAACTTACCTGCCACCACAGGGTTTGTTTCATCCGGCAACCATACCCAAACAAAGGCTTCACTATATTCTTTACTAGAAGTCATCATCTATCTCCTTCCTTTGCTTATGAACGGTCTTTGGAAGCAGTGCTAATTTATCTTCAATTCGTTCAATATTTGAAGACATTGCCTTGTCATCGGTATCAAATAATTTCACGCCAACCAATGCAGCAACCTCAAACACGATACCGAGTTCGCATCGTGGGTCGCCTTTTTCTATGCGCAGCAAAAGCCCTCTGGATATACCCGCACGGTCTGCCAGATCTTGGGCTGTCATTTTTTTACTCGTGCGCCCATGCTTAACCAATTTGCCGAGCAAATAGGTAGCATCTAATGTATATGCGGAATATGCACGTGTTTTCTTGGGCATGAATACCTACCTTAATGTTCCATAAAAAATACATTTAACTATTAAATGTACTATATATAGAACAAAATAGAAGAATTTGCTCTGCCGTGTCAAGGATTAATTACATTATTTGAGTATGTTTTAGGTATCTTAAAAGAGGCAGTAAAACTAGGTTAGTTTTATTTTGATTAAATAACGGTACTCACAGTACCCAAGGCAGCTTAATTTTAAACTTACAACACCAAAAACTAAAAAGGGTAATTAATAGCTCCTCCTCAGAATTCGCTAGGACTGATTACGATAACATCGTGAGTTATTTCAGCAATTTCACTTGCCCTGTTTAGTAATCAGTAAAAATAATTCTGAACGTTGCAATGCCGTTGCAATAAAAAAATTGGAAGAGTATAGGTTGGATAAAAGCCTTTAATAATGGTGGCCAGGGACAGAATCGAACTGCCGACACGAGGATTTTCAGTCCACTGCTCTACCGACTGAGCTACCTGGCCATTATTGATTGCGGACAAAAAAGACGCGTATTAAACCGGTATAGTTGAACCACGTCAAGTTGGACTTTATTCCTCTGGTTTTACGTACTCTTTAGGCACTTCTGAACCTTCACCAAAGAAAAACTTTTCCATCTCTTCTACAAGAAACTGGCGTGCTTTCGGCTCAATGGGTGTCAATCGATTCTCATTTATTAACATCGTTTGATGGCCCAGCCACATTTGCCACGCTTCCTTGGAAACCTGCTCATAGATACGCTTGCCCAAGTCACCCGGATAAGGCAATGTTGTTAAGCCCTCTGCCTCTTTGTCTAGTTTGACACAATGTACTTTGCGACTCATTCAAAACCATCCTCTTATTATTAAAATCTTCTAACATGGAGACAACCGGAGCGGGAAACCCCAAACTGGAATTCTTAGCAGGGTTCAACCATGCTGACAATCCTTCATCATTTACCGTCTTCACTTGTCCTTCTAGTTTGATATGAATAGGCTGAATCATCAAATGAAAATGACTAAACGTATGCTTAAAGCGTTTATATTCAACTTGTTGTTTAATATTCAAACCATATTGTTTTTTAATTTTATCTGCAATTGGCTCATCAGATGAAAATTCAGGGAAACACCAAAGACCGCCCCATATCCCTGACGGAGGTCGCTGCTGTAACAACACTTCACCTTTATTGTTTTCTATAATAGCAAATACCGTCTCTCTATTCGGTATGATCTTCTTTGGTTTTGAACCGGGAAAATCATGTTGCCTTGCAGTTTTTCTGGCAAAACAATCTTTTGTTAATGGACAAACATCGCAAGCTGGATTTCGACGAACACAAAGTGTCGCACCCAAATCCATAATTGCCTGCGTATAGTTCCTGACTGATTTCTTTGGCGTATGCAACTCGGCATAAGACCAAAGTTCTTGTTCAACTTTTTTCTGTCCCGGCCAACCTTCAACACCATGATAACGACTTAAAACACGTTTCACATTGCCATCCAATATAGGATGTCGTTTATCGCAAGCTAAAGATAAGATCGCTCCCGCAGTAGAGCGCCCTATTCCCGGAAGAGTCATCATTTCATCCAGTGATGATGGAAACTGTCCCTGATGTTCTTCTACAATTATTTTTGCAGCTTTATGACAATTTCTTGCTCGGGCGTAATAACCTAAACCTGTCCAATGATGTAATACTTGATCCAGTTCTGCATTAGCCAAAGCTTCTACATCAGTAAACGCTTCTATAAAACGTTCAAAGTAAGGAATAACCGTAATAACCTGAGTTTGTTGCAACATGATCTCGGAAATCCAGACACGATAAGATGTTTGTTCCAGTTGCCAGGGCAGATCATGCCGACCATATTTATCAAACCAGGCAAGTAAACGATCTGAAAATTGTTTGCTCACTCGGTTTATCGAACGACTAGAATATTTTATCGAAAATATCTTTAATCACTTTTTCCTGTATATTTTTCTCAGGTTCTTGAGGTGTTGCTGGCTGTTCTCCCGATTCCGCAGGAACAGGTGCAGACCCTTTCTTTTTCATACCAAGCTCTTCAAAAAGCTTATCAACGACTGCTTTTTTAACGATGGTTCCCGCAATGGCTTCAATATCAGGATTACAATCTTTATCCGCTATCTTTCCTTTACATTTTATCGGGACTTCGTGGCCACCAATGTTAAATGTTTTTTCACCTTGCTTAACGTGTGTCGCATCTGCTTTTGCTATTAACGTATATTTCCAGGTTTCATCATGAAGATTTAACAGCATACCTTTACCAATCACATTGAATCCTGAACCTAACATTAACAAATCATTGTTATCGATAATGCCATTATGGATATCAAGCGTTGCAGTTAATTTATCAAACTCTGTTTTTTCTCCCGGATCAGGTTTACCGAAGTTTTTAGTTTCAATCATGATCTCGACCTGATGCAAAACATTTTTTACATCCACACCAATCAATGTACCTTTTTCAAATAAAATATTGCCTGTACCTGATAAGGTATTACGCAATGTGTTTATATCAGCGCCAGAAGAAGACAAGGCTAAAGCAATGTTTGCTGTTCCTTTTGCGTTAGCCGAACCTACCACGTCATTTAATAATGGTTCAGCTTCAACACCCGTTAACTTTGTATTCATTCTTAGCTTTGGAAGCTTACCTGTCGCATCAAGATGAATATCACCGGCATAAGTGCCTTGATATAGGTTTGCTTTAGCAGGGGCTAATTTTATATCGCCATTTTCCGCACGAATACTCAATTCCATATTAGAGAGTTTTGCATTAGAGATCGTTAACTGCCCCATTACAAAATCACCTTTAATTTTTATTGCCTGTAATGTTTCAACCGGTAAGCCTGTCGCTGCACCAACAGCAACTGCTTCAGGTGTCACCGCTTTATTTTTAGTTTGCGGAGGCAAGTATCGATCAGCGTTTAACTTATCAACACCCAAACCAAACTCAATATCAAGAGGCGAGATTCGCTTGATGTTAATGTCACCTTGTAATTTTGTTTCATCAAGTTCCGCTTTAAGACCCTTTAATGCAAGGCTAGTAGTTGTACCTTCGAATGTTGTTGAGACCGCAACATGTTTCAACGTATTTGCATCAGCCGTATTAGGCACTTCCTTGTTTATCGTTTGCATAAACTTTCGTAAATCAAACGGTGCAACTGCAATTTGTCCGGAAATAGCTGGAGTGGTTTTAAATTGTGAAGCCTTGATGCTACCTTTTACATCAAGACCCAAACCTTTTATCTGCAAACCACTAAGATTAAAAGTCTCTTTATCAAGATTAATTTCAGAATCAGCCTGAACCGTTAATTTAACCGGTGAATTAGGAATATTCTTTCCAGAAAAAACACCTTCTAGTGAAAATGGCTTTAGACTAAGGTTACTGGTATTGCCGTTAATACCGGTATTGATACTGATCGATTTCACTACTTCAGCAATATCAGCATAACCCAACGCAGTTAATAACGGTTTTGGTGTTTCACTATGAACAAAAATTTTCCCGTTCATATTACCATTACTTTTCTGAATATTATCGCCTTTCAAATTACCATTAACCTTAAAACCAAAAGCGTTGATATTCAGAGAAGGCAAATCAATTTTCCCCGACGCCATGTCTGCATCAAATTGTGTATCAATATCAAATGCTTTTTGTTCAAGCTTACTCAGATCATTTGCTAACTGACTACCGCCTTCTTGCAGGCTTCCTGCTATTTGCATTAACAACGGTAAATTAGGTCCATTTGCTTTTAATGCTCCACTATACGCCGGTGAATCTGAATTAATTTTTCTCGCTTTCAAGTTTCCTGTTGCAGTCATACCCAATGCTTTAATTGACAACGCAGGAATTGAAACCGTATTCGTTTTTGAATCTGTATCAAACTTTGTTTCAATATCAAATGTTTTTGATGCTGATGAAAGTTGTTTTGAAAGTGCCGCAATATCTTTCTTAGCAACGCCTTTTAATTGAGCCAAGATCGAAATCAATAATGGCAGATCGTTACCACTGGTCTTAAGTTCACCTTTAATCGTTGGCGCATCAGAATTAATTTGCTTGCCATTGACCTTGCCTGATGCTGTCATTCCTAGTGCGTTTACAGATAAGCCTGGAATATCAATCACGCCGCTTTTTAAATCAACATCGAAATCAGTTTGTATATCAAATGGCTTAGGTGCTGAGGCAAGTTCTGATGACAATGATTTTAAATCCAGACTCCCTTCACTCGAAAACTGAGATGCTATTTTAATTAGTGCTGGAAAATCTGCACCACTGGCATTTATTTTACCTTTTGCCGCTGGAGTCTCTGAACCCAGATTACGTGCATAAATTTCTGCATTAATTTTGTTTCCAAGCAATGCAACGTCAAGCTTACTAATATCAACATCACCTCTATTCGTATCAGCATTAAATGAAGTCTTAATATCAAAGCTCTTATCAGCCATTGTTGCCAACTGACTCGCTAAAGGTTCTATTTCAGCTATTTTTAAAAGCTTCGCCAGATCTTTGCCGTTAATGTCAATCTCGCCCGCCACTCCCGGTTTCCCGGAAAGAATTTTCGACGCATTCACTTCTCCCTTAACTTCAGTATCAAAGGCTGTTAAATCCAGTGACTTGATTTCTGCTGTTTCTTTATCAAGATCAACTTTAATTTCAGAACTTAATTTGACTAATGCTTCACCACCTGGAATTTCTTTGCCTTTAACGTTTGCTTCCAACAACATTGGATTTAACAAAAGCACATCGCCACTGTCTTCATAAGCAATAGTGCCTTTAAATTGAATCGCAGCAGATAACGCTGGCTTCGAAGCCGCTACATTTAAGTTAGCGGAAAGATTGATAGGCTCACCATATTTTAATTCACCCGTACTAATCGTTGCATCAGTAATCTTGTATTCAAGACCTTGTTGTTTATCATCCCAATAAACATTGGCATCTTTAATATCGATACCACCCAACACCAACGCAGCTAATGGTGAAGCTTGATTACTTTTTTCAGCATCATCTTTTGGTTTGATTAAATCATCCCAATTGTTTACCCCTTTCTCATTTCTGGCTAGGTTTACTGTCGCACCATGCAAAATAAGCGTATCCATTTCCAGTTGTTTACGCAGCAGCGGTAATAGTTTTACTCGTGCTTTAACTGTTTTGGTTTGTAGAAAAGGTTTATCACCAAAACCTTTCGCATTACTGACATTGATTCCCTCAACATCCAAGCCTAACCATGGGTAATAAGTTAAATTGATATCACCATCGATACGAATATCACGTCCTGTTTCTTCCTTTAATTTACTGGTAATCGATCCTTTATAATCATTTGGATCGATATAGACCAGGGTAATAACAACAGCCGCTATGGCGAGAACAATTATTAAACCTGCGCCAAAAAATAATTTAAATAGTGATTTCATTTATTCGATATCCACATCATTCGTTCATTCGTTTTTTAAGTCGCGCAATGGCTAACTTAACCTGTTCGGGTGCTGTTCCACCTATATGATTCCTCGCTGCAACAGAACCTTCCAGTTCCAATACTGAAAATACATCTTCTTTGATGACATCGCTGAATTGTTGAAGTTCAGGCAACGTTAACTCTGATAAAGTCTTACTATGCTGAATCGCAAATTGAACGGTCTTACCCACCACTTCATGTGCATCTCTAAAGGCGAGCCCGTTCACGACTAAATAGTCAGCAAGATCAGTTGCAGTAGCAAAACCTGCTGCTGCTGCTTGATACATTGCTTCTCTATTAACTGTAATAGTAGGTATCAAACCAGTATAGGCAATCAGACACATCTTTACCGTATCAATTGCATCAAACAGGCTTTCCTTATCTTCCTGATTATCACGGTTATAGGCTAACGGTTGTCCTTTCATTAATGTCAATAACGCCATCAGATCGCCATAAACACGACCTGTTTTACCTCTGACTAACTCAGGAATATCGGGGTTTTTCTTTTGCGGCATAATGGACGAACCGGTACACCAGGCATCACCCATATCAATAAAACCATTCGACTGAGATATCCAGAGAATTAACTCTTCAGAAAATCGGGATAAATGCATCATGATCAAACTTGCCGCCGCAGAAAACTCAATGGCAAAATCTCTGTCACTAACAGAATCCAGTGAATTTTGCGTCACACCATCAAAACCAAGCTGTTCAGCAACATATTCTCTGTCTATGGGATAGCTCGTACCAGCGAGCGCAGCAGCCCCTAAGGGCAATACATTTAACCTTTTTCTACAATCCTTAAGACGTGATCGATCTCGCAACAACATTTCAGCCCAGGCCAATATATGATGGCCAAAGGTGACCGGCTGCGCGGATTGCATATGCGTAAAACCCGGCATAATGGTGTCATATTGCTCTGAAGCAAGCTTTACTAAAGCATTAAGTGTTTCATTAAGCTTTTCGCAAACCAGATCAATTTCATCACGCAAATACAGTCGCATATCGGTTGCGACCTGATCATTTCTCGACCTGCCGGTATGTAATTTTTTACCCACATCACCAATGCCCTGTACTAAAGCCGTCTCAATGTTCATATGTACATCTTCAAGCTTGGTAGACCATTGGAACTGCTTAGAATTGATATCGTGCTCAATCTTCTCTAAACCACCAATAATCAGCTCGCTTTCTTTTTTAGTGATAACTCTCACCTTTGCTAACATGCGGACGTGAGCTATTGAGCCCATGATGTCATAATGAGCCAAGCGTTGATCATAGGAGACCGACTCTGTGAATATCTCAACAAATTCATCGGTAGGAGCTGTGAATCTCCCGCCCCAGGGTTTTTTTGTATTATTTGATGTCATAACTTAATGATTATATTTTAATTTTCTACAGCTGACAGTATAAGCGATTTTCAGATGCCAAAGTTAAACAACAAGCAAGATAAAAGCAGTTTCCTGCCAAATTTTTGTAGTGTAGACGTCCTGTTTGTTGTCGTTTTAAGTGCCGAATTACTCGCCATCATCTTATCACTGGCACTCCCCATCTATTCACGAGACATCCTGTTTGATCTGGCAATGAATTCTCTGTTTGTGCAATGGATTTCTCTAAGTTGTGTTGGCTTGCTCTGTATACTCAGGAACTATTTTGCCACTCTCTCGGAAAAACGCGCTGCAACGCTTAGTTACTTAATCATTCTTTTAGTTGCATTTATTATTTCGGAACTGGCCTGGTGGTCATTGTATGTTTATCCGAACACCATGATACCAACACGAGACTTACATGTTTTGTTCCTATTACGTTCAATGGGCATTTCAGCCATAGTTGGTGCGATTGTCTTACGCTATCTCTATGTACAACATCAGTGGCGAAAAAATATTGAAGCTACGGCAACGTCACGCTATCAAGCCTTGCAATCCAGAATACGACCTCACTTTCTGTTTAATTGCATGAATACCATTGCCAGCCTGACACGTAAAGCGCCCGAATTAGCGGAACAATCGGTTGAAGATTTAGCTGACTTATTTCGCGCGAGTTTACTGGAACCAACCGAGCTTTATAAAATTTCTGAAGAATGGAAATTATGCCAACACTATCTTCGTATAGAAGGACATCGTTTGGGTGATCGATTACATATTGAGTGGGATATTGATACTTTGCCTGAAGATGCACTAGTTCCGCCGTTAAGCCTTCAACCTTTGATTGAAAATGCAATTTACCATGGAATAGAACGCTTGCCTGAAGGCGGCACTATTCTAATAAAAGGTGAATTTAGCAATGCCATACTTCATTTAAACTTCACTAATCCAGTACCCCCCGCTAACATTGAAGATACTCATAAGGGTAATAAACATGCTCAGGAAAATATCCGCCAACGGTTGAACACCATCTTTGGACAGGAGAGTAATTTAATATTTAAAAGTACCGATAGACATTACATTGTTGAACTAACTTTACCTTACAAACGTTATGAAAATACTGATCGTTGATGACGAAGCGTTAGCACGAGAAAGACTGCACGATCTTGTTGTTGAACTCTATCCAGACGCCATCACTGTTGAAGCGGCTAATGGAATGGAAGCATTGGATAAGATCACTGAGCATTCACCAGAAATTGTTTTACTGGATATTCGTATGCCGGGCATGGACGGACTCGAAGTCGCAAATCACTTGTTGCACATGGAAACCCCACCGGCTATTGTTTTTACAACGGCCTATCAGGATCATGCCTTAAGTGCTTTTGATGCAAACGCAGTAGATTACTTACTAAAACCTATACGAAAAGAACGTCTTAAAACGGCAATCGAACGTGCTGCGGTCGTTAGTCAGTCTACATTATCATCACTTAAGGAAACAGAAGGCGTTTCTTCTTCACGCTCACATCTTAGCGCCATGGTTCAGGGGAAAATGCAATTAATTGCTATTGAAAATATATATTGCCTTAAAGCAGATCAAAAATATGTCACAGCAGCCTGGCCGGGAGGAGAAATATTACTCGATGAATCACTAGTATCCCTGGAAACTGAATTTTCAAATTATTTTATTCGAGTTCATCGAAACGCTTTAGTTGCTATCAATCATATTGATAGTCTAAGAAAAACAACTGAAGGACAGCAAGTGATTAAATTATCCGACATGCCAATTGAATTATCTATCAGTCGTCGGCACCTTCAAGACATAAAAAAGATTTTCAAGTCACACTAGCAATTTCTCGCGCGGCGGCAAGTAAAGCTAAACGCGCTATCACGCCATAAGTATAAAAACGATTCTGACGACAATCCGTATCCTGATCTGGTTCAGGTGTAATACAACAATCATCAAATGCTAATGGTTCAAAACGCATACCTGGTGCATTTAGATTCTGACTTGTTGAACGTTTTTCGTGTACACGATAAAAACCGCCAACAACCTGATGATCCAGCATGTATACAACAGGTTCAGCTACCGTGTGTCCTTTGCCCCAGGTTTCATGTGTATACACGCCTTCCTGAATAATAACCTTGGTCACTTTTTGCCCTTCTTTCGTCGTCGCCATCTTTGTTCTTTCTTTTCGATTCAACTCAGCAATCTCATCGACACTGCGTATTGTCATCACGCCCATACCATAAGTACCAGCATCAGCTTTCACCATAACAAACGGTTCACATTTAACATCATGTTCATCATACTTTGTCCGTATCGCACTCAATAACGATTCGACATTTTTAGATAAACAATCAACACCTTCACGTTTCATAAAATCGACTTCGCCACAATTTCGAAACATCGGATCGATTAACCAGGGGTCAATATCAATTAAAGCAGCAAACTCCTGTGCAACTCGTTGATAGAAAGTAAAGTGATTCGATTTTAACCGTGAAGACCACCCCAGACTCATTGGAGGTGTAATCACTTGTTCAATATTGTTGAATATTGCAGGTTTGCCGGTAGCAAGATCATTATTTAACAATATAAGATCCGGATTAAAGTCACTGACAAAAACACAATCCTGATCTCGCTTCACTGGTTCAAGTAAAACAGATTTTGAAGACTCAAGATCAATACGTGTGGGGCTATCAATTTCCGGCATTAAACTTCCAATGCGTGTTTCAAAACCGGCTTTTTCTATCATTGATTGTAAGCAGGCAAGGTTCTCCAGATAAAATAAATTACGCGTATGGTTTTCAGGAATAATTAAAATTTTATCAATTGGCTTATTAATATGTTCAACTGCCATTTGAATTGCCTGGATACACAATGCTTCAAAAGCCGGATTAAGATTATTAAATCCAGCAGGAAACAAATTAGTATCAACCGGTGCGATCTTATAGCCTGCATTGCGTAAATCGACTGAAGCATAAAAGGGTGCTTGTGTATCCCGCCAGGCATTTCGGAACCAGGTCTCAATTGCCGCCTGATTATCGAGCATCGTACGCTCCAGATTCTGGAATGGCCCGGTTAAAGCAGTTGTTAAATGAGGAACTGTCGCAATTTCATTCATAAGTTAGTGGATAATATGTGAGTTATTTAATTATTGTACAAACTGTTTATGACATATAGGACTGAATAACGCTAATTCAAGTCCCCCCAAAGCTGCTGAGCATTACTTAGCGCACTGACCACTGCCGTTTCCGCCCTTAAAGTTCTTGGCCCCAGACTAACGGGAATAACAGCTTTTTCTATCGCTTCATTCATTTCAGTATCACTAAAACCACCTTCAGGTCCTATCAACAATGTAAGGTGATTATTATCTATTGTGATTGTTGGCATCGCTTGTTTGCTGCCGGGATGTAAAATTAATTGAGAAGTTAAACCATCTAAAACAAGGCATTCACTAAACGAAACTGGTTTGATAAGCTCAGTTAAGCGATTTCTACCACATTGCTCCGTTGCATTAATAATAATATTTTGCCAATGAGTCATTTTATTTTGCACGCGGTCTTCTTGTAATCTCACATTACTAAACTCAGACATAACTGGGACGATTTTACTTACACCAAGTTCAACGGCTTTTTGAATTGAATAATCCATATGTTGGCCTCGCGCTATTGCCAAACACAAAGTAATTTTTAATGATGATTCGTTATCAATCTGGCAAGACTCTTTAACTTCAACCTCCGCAGTTTTTTTTGTTATCTCAATAATTCTTGAAGTAAATTCATAGCCTGTATTATTGAATAATTTTATAGCATCACCAGTATGCATTCTAAGTACATGAGAGAGATGATGAGCTTTGTCTCGTGGTAAAGAAATCGTTTCACCAGACGATAATGTCAGATCGATAAATAATCTCGGAATTCTCATGATTTATTTTTTAGAATTTAGTTTCTGTTATGATAATACACTTTATCAATAATTGTTATTTTAAAGAGTGGCATGATTAAAAACATTAAAAACTATTTTGAAAATCTATTTCAGAATAAGGAAGAACACACGCCACAAAAACATACCGTTGCGCTAGCCAGTGCAGCTTTAATGATTGAAATCAGTCTGGCTGATGATCATATTCATGAAGAGGAACGAAGTGCTATAAACGAGTTATTAAGCAAAAGTTTTGATCTGGAAGAAACTGAGATAGATGAACTTATCGAACTGGCAGAAGCAGAGGTTGATCATGCTATCTCGTTATATGAATTCACTCGATTATTAAATGACTCCTTATCTACGCCGGATAAAATTAATATTATCGAAAATTTATGGCACGTAGCCTATGCTGATTCTGTTATAGATAAGTACGAAGAGTACTACATCAGAAAGGTTGCGGATTTACTCTATATTTCTCACTCAGACTATATTAAATCTAAATTAAAAGCGGCTGAATAAACTTCAGTTAAGCTTTTGGTTCAAGTAACAACTGTATTAACTGATCTTCAAGTTCAATACGGGTGGTTAATTCTTCACCCAGCATTGATACGTCTTGCGGAAAGTGTTCAATGTCTCTGTTCTTATTTTCCGGATTGTATTTTTCATCAAATGCCAGAGTAATCTGAGTTGACTGTTCTATTCGCGGATAAATTTCTACAGCTAGATCGGAAACGGCTTTTCGTCGTTCCTTACCCGCAGCAATACGCTCGTACAGACCAAAATGACCAGCAGCAATATAGTCAACCAAAACCTGAACAAACTCTTCAAGATCAGCAACCAGTTGGTCTGATTCATGTTTTGAACTGTCTGATGATACTTGCAGTAATAACGTCAATAACTGATTCCGTTCTTTGAGCATATGTTGGATCAGTTCCTGACTAGCTCCACGCCTTTCCTGAATCTCCGGGACTTCTTTTAATTGCTCTTTCATTTCCTGTACCGCCTTTGTAGGGATTAAATCCATTTCTCAATTTTTATTATTTGGTTGCTAGATTCGTGCCACCACTTTATTAAATGACATAATGCCACGACTAACACGCCCGTCAACTGTTACATGTAATGAAAATTATGATTACGCTATCTGTCTGTAAATTCACTGTATTTTTTAAATTCTGTATCGGATAAACTGCCTAAGATTATTGACAAGAATAGAGTATCGCAATAAAACAGTTCCTAATTAAAGATCAAGATAATAAAAATCAATAACATGGAAATACCTGGCTACAAAATAGATAGAGAAATCGGCAAAGGTGGAATGGCGACGGTATACCTCGCTATTCAGGAATCTCTTGAGCGTTCTGTGGTGCTAAAAATCCTGGACAAGGTTCATAGCTCCGCATCGGATGAAATGACTCAGCGTTTTGTTGATGAAGGCCGTATCGTTGCTTCTTTACACCACCCCAATATTGTGACGATTTACGACATTGGCTTATCTGGCGAAGAGCTCTATATCTCAATGGAATATGTGCAAGGCGGCGATTTAAAAAAACGCATGGAAGCACATGTCAAGCCAAAAGAAGCGCTCGATATTATTTCAAAAATAGGCTCTGCTCTTGACAGCGCACATACACATAACGTCATCCATCGAGATGTAAAACCAGCCAATATTCTTTTCCGGGAAAACGGGACACCCCTGCTAACCGATTTCGGTATTGCCAAACAAATGGACTATGACAAAGATTTGACTTCTACCGGTATTTTTCTTGGCAGCCCTAATTATGTCAGCCCGGAGCAAGCTGACGGAAAGAAAGTTGATGGGCGTTCTGACCTATACAGCCTTGGTTGTATATTCTATGAGATGCTAACAGGTTATAAACCTTATCATTCCGACTCCGTTATCGATATTGTCATTCAACATAAAACATCCCCTGTTCCAAAACTGCCTGAAAAATTTACAATCTATCAATCTTTATTAGACAGGATGATGGCTAAGAATATTGATGAGCGATTTGCTAATGCAAAAGAGATGTTAAAGAGTTTAGAAAAACTCCAGGTTATGGAGGATAGTGGCAGCAACGAATTAATACCTGATTTTGATATTACCGGTCACACTCAAAATACCGGTAAACAGAAAAAGACAAAGAAAAAATCCAGCTTAATATTAATTTCATTATTAATTGTCTCAGCAATATTCTTTTTTGGATTACAGTTTGTTGAAATCAGACTAAAAAGCTCTGAAGTGCGAATTGATAAAGTACCTACTACTAGTGCATTACCAACCAACATTGTTAGTACAACAAATAACCTCGCAGAACAAACATTAGAAACGATTAAAGCTTCGCCCGTGCCTGTAACTGAAGAAACACAAGTAGATGAATCCAGTAATACTGAAAGACCTGGAAAAGCTGCTTCTGAACAAGTAACACGCGCTTTAGCCTGGTTGGGAAAACAAAGTCTGGATGAATATAAGCTAACCTATCCACCTAAAGATAACGCTTACTATTTCTTTTCCAGATTACTTGAGTTACAACCTGATAATCGTGAAGCATATGAAGGAATACTCGCCATCGCTGAACGTTATGTCATTCTTGCTGAACGATCTCTTGCAAGTAATGAACTCGAAAAAACACGAACTTACATTGAAATAGGTCTTCAGATTGACCCTGCAAATCAGGCTTTACTCTCATTACAGTCGTTACTAGGCAATCAAAAGTCAGGATTTTGGCAGACGATTAAATCTTTTTTCTAAAGACATTTACACAAGCAGTGATTTTGTTCTATGGCTAGGCAAAATAATAATTGTCTTTTATTCGAGTGCTTGTTTAGCATTTTCCGTTTGAGCTTTTTCCCATTCAACAATCATTGCTCGTAACTCATCTAAACTTTTATCTGTAATACCGTCCTTATCATTTTTCTTTTCTTCCTGATCTTTTTCAGGGAGCAAGGCATCTGTAATAAGTTCAACTGCCGAAGCCTTTTCCTCTTCTTCATTGCGACCAGACTCTTCAATATCATCTGACTTTTTCTTTTTAAACTTATTCTTCATTTCTTGCGCCTTGGCTATTTTCTCTTGTGCCTTTTGACGATCTTCCTCGACAAGAATAAATGCTTCTTGTCGCATGCGCTGACGTATTTCATCGGAAACTTCAACTGCTGTATCATCAATAAGTCGGCCTTTATCAAAAACAAATACTCTCGGTCCACCATCAACACTCCTATACCAGGGCGGTGGTTTACCAGATAGCTGTGTCGTTTCGACACCCGGCTCTGTCCACTGATACATTCGTGCTTCAACGGTAATCGATATCACTGAAAAAAGTAGTATTAATATAATTCGCATAATTCCTGAACCAAATATGATTTGTTGATTATATGACAAATAAGAGCATAGCGTATTTTTGTTCACTTAAATTTAGATATTCTAAGTATCAACGCCGATGCATTTTAAATAAGCGTCTTCAAGGCCTTTCGTTTGAAACTGATCACAGCATTCAGACGGTGAACCGTTAAAACATATACTTCCGTTATGCAGTACGATAATACGATCACATATACTTTCTACATCTGCCAACAAGTGCGTACTAAAAAAAAGCGTTTTGCCTGTTTCCTTTAAGCTAATTAAGTAACGTTTTAAATAAGCGCGTGCTTTTGGATCGAGGCCACTCATCGGTTCATCAAATAACAACATCGGTCTTTGGCTTAAAAAACACGATGCTAAACCCAGTTTTTGTGCCATGCCTTTTGAATATTGTCGTACCGATTTTTTTAATGCCGATGTGTCTAGATCCAGAACCATAAGTACTTCTTCTATATCTGTTTCTTGTAACTGGACTTGATTCAACTCAGCCATATAAGAAAGAAAATCTTTCCCTGTTAAATAATAAGGCGCTAAGAACTTTTCCGGAAGAAATGATAATGACTGACGCGACGATGTTTCTCTATGCGACTGGCCAAAGATTTCAATCTTGCCTGTTTTTATTGAGATAAAATCAAGAATCGATTTTATTAAGGTTGTTTTACCTGCTCCGTTAACACCAACCAGTCCAATATACTCACCTTGAATAACCGACAAATTAATATCTGTCAGCACGGAATGTTTTCCATAATCCTGATTTAATTGTTCAATATTAAGCGCTATTGTAGTCATATATTATTTACACTATCGTTTGTGCGTCCTCTCGGCCTAGACTCCTGTGTCGCTCTCGGTCTCTGTTCCAGACTCGACTCTACCGATTACGTCCTGTAATCGTATCTCCTGCATCCAAGTCGTATACAAATAACATTACGTTCCTATAAATAAAAAATGCCCGCAATTCGCGGGCATATTTTAAATCAAGTTTGATAATTTCTTAGTATAAAAATACCTGACTACAATCCTGAGCATCATCAAAAATATCATAAATATCTGTTACTGTTGTACCATCACCTGCAGGAGCCGCACCGGGCGCACCAGCTGCAGTAGTAGTGCAAGTTGCAAATTGCGGTGCAAAATTTGTCGTATCAAACTCCGTAGCAGTTCCATCAGCTGTGGTTAATCGTAATACGCCAGTATTTGGTAAACCGTCATCTACCTTAAGATCCAGTTCACGTGCAATATTAACTGGGACATTTCGACCTACATGCAGATTCAAACGTTGTGATGCAATACCTGTATAGCCATCATTTCGACTTAAGATTAGAGGGCCATTAAAAGCATTCACAGGTGCAACGGCTGCATAAAGTGCTTCACTTGCCGGAATTGCAGCTGCAGGTGTAAAACCACCACCCAGAAAATTAGACTTGGCCAGTTGTTCCCACGCTGCGGACGCTTCTTCACGTGTATTATCAATACGACCATTACCTTCCGTAGCAGCTCCCGCAGATGGTAAAGCAATTGCGACACCGATGGCTTGCTGTGCAGCTAATCGCGGCCAATCACCCGGAACCTGTCGATAGCGATCTATAAAACCGTAGTATGCCGCTTGTATACCTGAATTTTGATCAGCCAGATTACGTACTCGTGCACTGTTAATTAATTCCTGGCCTTTAAGTATGCCGCCCAGTAACAAGCCGATGATTACCAGAACAATGGCTATTTCTACTAATGTAAAACCTTTTTGTTTATTAATTTTCATTTTCTTTTATTCTCCATATATAAACTTTTACTGCATTTGCTTAAGACTACAGCAGAGATCATGCCAAAACATTAAGCGCTTGATTTTATTATAAATATTGCTCATTTGCTCAAGTTGTTTATCAGCAATATGATGACATATCAACAATACTGTCGATATATCATCAATTCATATTTAGGCACTTCTATAATAGTCATTCGCAATATGTTAGCTTGGCAAAAAAATTGCGGTATATATTAAAAAATCAAATCACAACAATTTATAAGACATTAAATTGATGCCTGTAATATCAAAAAATAACTTAATAAAGATATCGATTATCTTTATTGTATTCATCATTTTTCTATCCGGTGCAACTGGCCTGATTGAAATTACTATCAGTCAGAATCCTATCTTCAGTATTAACAGTAAGCTTTTTAATTCTTCAGGTAACTATAATCTGGCACTTGGTAACATACTGCTAAGCAAAGAATTTAGCTTATTATTGATATCTGGTTTACTGTTAACAGTTGCCTTGCCCCTATTAGCGCCATTAAAAGCATTCATACTGACCTTTGTATTATTGCTGTTTACCTTTTTTCTAGCTTCTTACAGCGCAAATGTTGGATTAATACCATTAGAATATTGCTTCTTGACCATACTGGTTATTTATATCGTTAATGTATTAATCAGTTATGTTTTTGAAATACATTCAAAACAAAAATTAATGGAAACATTTGGACAGTACATCCCGCCTCATCTCGTTAATGAATTAAGTCGGTTGCCAAAAGAACTTTCTCTGGAAGGCGAATCGAAAACACTCACCGTTTTCTTTTGCGATTTACAAAGTTTCACCAGTATTTCAGAAGAACTAAATCCAAAACAGTTGAATAGGCTACTCAATGAGTACTTTACTGTGATGACGGAGATATTGTTTAAACATGAAGGAACTATTGATAAATATATTGGTGATGCAATCATGGCTTTCTGGAATGCGCCAACAAAACAAGATGCGCATGCCCAGCGCTCTGTTGAAGCTGCACTGGAAATGGATCTCGCTATAAAAGAACTTGCAAAAACCTTTATTACACGCGGTTGGCCTGGACTAAAGATGGGAATTGGTATTAATACAGGTCGAGCGAACGTGGGTAATATGGGTTCCAAGTATCGCATGACATATACCGCCATAGGTGATGCGGTTAATCTGGCTTCGCGCATTGAATCGCTCACCCGAACCTATCAAGTTCCGATCATTATCAGTGAACATACGCATAAACAATTAGATGGAATCTGTTGCAGAGAACTAGATCGGGTACAAGTTCGTGGAAAAAAACAATTAACCAGACTATTTCAACCCTTAGGTTATGAGCATGAAGTCGACAATCGATTAAAGGAAAAATTAATACTACATACAGAAGCGATTGAACTCTATTATGACAAAAAATATAAGAATGCCAGTCGCTTATTTAAGGAAATTTATGAATTAGATAGGGAGGATAAATACTACAAAGCAATGCTAAAGAAAATAATGGAACAACAAGATATCGTTTAACTTAACTATTCCTGATTTTGCCGTTGTTTAATTTCTTCTAATCGTTGGCCAAGAAATTCTCTCTGATGTGGGTCTTTTAGTTCACCGCTTTCAAGTAAACCGCCAATAAGTACCATTGCACTTTCCAGTTCACCCATATCTTCCAGTACAAAAATTTCCATTTGTTTTGCCCAATAAGGGACATTGTCACCTTTAGCATATTGTCGAATTAGCCGCGCATTTTCGAGCGCCAATTGCTTATCTTTAATTTGATGTTTAGCGACATATACTGCATGAGCCATAAATGGCCAGCGTTCATTTGGTTTTTCAATAAATCTTTCACCTGTGTAACGGATCATTTTTCTTTGCTTACCTTCATCCGATACCAGAGAATAAAATCGAATTGCTGCTAATAACGGATATTGGGTTTTATTATCAAGTTCTAATATTAGATCTAACCATTCAATCACTCTATCGTAATTTAAATCTTTCAAAGGAATACTGATGCCAGGTTGATTATCAAACGACTGTAACCAGAGCATGCTGATTTTTGCTGCTGTAATAGGATCATCAAGGCTAACAAGTTTTACATAAGAAGCCTGAGGGGGTTTTGGCAACTCATTACGCGTAACTTCTAACTTGCTAAACGATAAATGCCAAAGACATTGCAAAAATAGACTTAATAATAAAACAAACCAGATACTTTTAGGGACATAAGAAACATCTTTGGTTTGAGCGACATAAAGCTTCATATCTTTATTTTTATAATTCTTTTCTATATAAATCAAACAAGGCAATACTTGATAAAAGAATAACGTAAATTAAAGTCTGGCCGGCAACTATAAGCATGTCTGCTTTTACATCAGATAAATATATCAGCCAGCCAGTTTGTGTAAATTTATAAAGATCAGGAATGATATAAGCAATAATGTCCAGTAAGCTATTTATAAATTGATGACTGAACGTACTCGATGCAATAATTGGAGAATCACTTATTAATTGAATTGCCTCTATCGATCTGGACAGAATATAGAATGCAATCACAACACTGAATGAAATCGTAATGCTGTTAAACGAAAACAGACATAACAAACTTAATGAAATAATAATTAATAACTCACAAAATAGTGACAATGACCATAATATTACTAAATCAGCTTGAGCATAGAAACATAAACAGCCGGCACTCATTAGTGCAATAAGAAATGCAACAACTGAAAATCCGGCAAATTTGCCAAAATAATAGGATGATCGTGGAACAGGATGTGAAAGAATCAACTCGAAGCCTTTATCATTAAATTCCCGAACCATGCTTGTAATAACAAATAAACCCATTGTAAATACAGAAAATAGTCGCAAAGCTGAAGCGAGGAGTGCTGACTGCATCTGGGCACCTTCCGTAATAGCAAGTTCACCGATAAACATTGATACTAAAAAAAGAGCAATGACACCCATAAAAATAAAGATAAGAAATTTATCCCGTATGGCTTCCCAAATTGAATATTTGGCTATTGTCAGTAATAGATTATGATTCATATGTATAAGATTCTTTAACTTAACCCTGTAAGTTAGCTAATATAGCAAAAAACTAACGTCTAAAAGCTTATTTATGACCACTTTTATACATAAATTAATTAAAAAAAGAGAACTTATTGTTCTCGTAATGATGTTAGAAATGCTGCACCTGTCAATCTGGATTGATTTTGGCAGCATCGTTTCGCGTTTATTTATGCTGAGTCATCTTGGTCTTTTTTTACTATGGCAGCCTGTGTGGCGTGGCGATGAAAAACTTAGTACTGAAAACACCATCCTTTTTATTGTTTTTACTCTTGCTCTAACTATTTGGTTAAATCTTTGGTTACTCTTTGCCTGGTTAATTCTATTAATTGGCTTTATCAGCGGTCGCGTTACTTTAGACAATAATGAAAGAACCATTTATGTCTTTGCTTTGGGATTTCTTGTAATAGAATTGCTCTTCGCCTGTGTGCCCGAATTGGCAAATGTTAATATTGAAAACAAGCGATTCTTTTATCTTTTACTTCCTGTTCTTCCACTATTAATGCTTGTTTTTCCAAGCACAAAATCAGAACACCAAGTTCGTATGGTAGATTTCATCCACACGATAACAGCGTCCATGCTTACAAGTTTGGTTGCTCTGGGAAGTTTGTTAATCATGTTTATCAATGAAACATCCTATTTTACTGCATTGACTCAAACTTCGGTTGCTATTGGTGGATTTATCATATGCATAAGCTGGTTAATAACATCGCAGTCTCGTTTCAGTGGTGTTACTCAATTATGGTCTAGCTACATGCTGAACATAGGAACGCCTCTTGAACAATGGTTAACTGAATTATCACGCTTTTCTCAACAACAAAATAAACCAGAAGAATTTTTAAAAATTGCTATTAATGAATTACTAACATTAACATGGATCAATGGAATCAGGTGGGCAAGCATTGACTCAAAAGGAGAAATCGGAAAAATTACCAAACATAGTACACAGTTTAATACTAATAACCTTACCATAGATATTTATACTAATAACTTAATGGGGGGTACGTTATATGCACATTGCAACTTACTCGTACAGTTAGTTGAAAATTTTTATATCGCCAAGCTTAGAGAGAAAACACTAACACAGCAAACCCATCTAAAAGCAATTTATGAAACTGGGGCGCGAATAACACACGACATTAAGAACCTACTACAGTCGCTGCAAGCCATTACCAGTATTATTACGCATGACTCCAGTGGTTCCAGTCTTGAAGTATCACAACAAGTCTTAAAAAGACAATTACCAAATTTAACTCAACGATTGCAACTGGCATTAGATAAATTACAAACGCCTGAAGATTATGATATAGAAGAAATTTATCTTAAAGACTGGTGGGCTGATATTAAGAAAAGAAATTCACATAATAAAAAAATAGTACTCCAACAAGAAATTCACACTGACCCAACTATCCCTGTCGATTTATTTGATAGCGTCGTTGATAATTTACTTGAGAACATTCAGGCCAAGCAAATGAACGAACCAGAAATTGATATCACAATCACCCTTGTTTGTAATGAAAATATGATCAGTGTCACTGTTTGTGACTCAGGCAACATGATTCCAGAAAATATTTCCAGAGAGTTATTATCAAGTGTTATTAGATCCGATAATGGATTAGGTATCGGTTTATATCAGGCAAGTAAGCATGCTGGAAAATTTGGTTACGATTTAAAATTGGTTAATAACCAACACGGGAGAGTTTGTTTCGAATTAACTTCACAACAATATAATGAGAATGACTAAGGTAATACTTCTGCCTTAACCATTCTATTCATCAATATATTCGGTGAAATCCACATTACAATATCATCAAACTCACAAAGCACATTAGACTCATCAGCATCATCCGTACAACCTGCCGCACCTTCAGAAAAGCTGCGCGAATAAAAATTATTATTTGTATTCGCATCATCATTTTCAGCTTCATCAGTAAGCGGCGTAGTTGCTGTCAATACCGTATTATTAATCGTTGTCGCACCTAAACTATTTCTTCCGTGTGAAACAATAACTGCGGGAACTAAAGTTGCGGCTGTGAATGGTGTCTTAGACTCAATAGCACCACCATTATTAGCATCTCCCCGGCTTAATATAGTTATACCCCCCAATGTCTGACATAAATCAAAGTCTCCAGCAGCCCCAGCATCATTAGAGCAAATACCATTATCAAAGGTCGTAAATGCAGGAGTATTTACATGATATTTAAATCGATTTCCCCAAACATCGCCTTGAATGCTTAATCCCAAGGTCTGCCACGGCAACCAACCATCTCCTGTTGCTGCCGTACATGTTCCCGATGTTGTTGGATCAGAAACACCATCACCATTGGTATCTGGACATGGTAAATATCTATTAATAACAGCGAACCCATATAAGGATTCCATAATGTCATTCATCGTATCTATAGTTTGTTGTCGTTCCTGTGACTCTATCTGCGTACCAACCGGTCCTAATAATCCGACCATAAGTAAACTAATAATGAATAGAACGACAGAAAGTTCTATTAAGGTAAAACCATGTATTTTTTTATTCATTTATGGTCCCGTTGAAATTACACGTGTTTGGTCATTATATATATTCGTAGGGGTATTTTTTAAAAAAGTATCATCAAGATTAGTATTCTCAATATTATCAAAATAATCCGTTAATAAACCGCTAGGTCTTGCTGCATTAAGATCACCACCAGCAGATAATACGTTAGCGCGGACATTATTTATTAACGTACCATTTCTATTCACTGTAAGACATGCTGTGACAAGAGACAGACAATCTTGTCCTGCCGCAGTATCTCCTGGCAAGGGCTCACCTGATGCATAAGCGACATAAATCAAATTCTGCCAATCATTAGCAACAAACCATTCAGGTAATTCACTATCATCAATATCCAAGTCATATTGAATTCCTGTAGCTCTGAAACTACCTGTAGTACCCGCTACGAAGTTTATAGAGCCTCCACCTATCGTGCTTATTATTGGAGTTAAACAATCTCCAGGAGTACCTCCTGTATAAACGTCTCGAACCTCGACTGCATTATTCTGGACAGGAAGATCATTTAAACTGACATCGCGTGTTCTTGTAACGAGGTTTGTTGGATTATTGACGCTTGCAGTTCCTAAGTATTCTGGAATGTTAACATTGTAATTTCTGGTACAAGTAGCGTTTCCACATCCTTGATCACAAACTACAGTTGACATCAATACCCAACCAGCGGTGGCACAATCGACTGTATCTTTATTTGTCCAAGTGCAATCAACTGGTGGCGTTGTTACCTGTGTTATTTGAGGATATAAAGGATCAATACAATCGACATTTCTTAGACAATCTGCCGGTAATGTACCCCATGGAAAATTGCTAGTCGTCGCTGTGCCAGGGTCGGTATGCCATATCCATCCAACCGCTGATTGAAAAGGGTTTCTTCCAACAATATTCGAACCTGCACCCACTTCGACAGAATCTGGATCATTCGACCAATGGTAGGGTAAATGTCCCTGCACTGTATTTAATGTGCCTCTGAATGTTGACACAGATGGATCTGCAAAAGGACTTAACCACGGATAAGCTGCATATGTAGCTTGATAATCATTTATAGTATTTTGTACGTCAGTGAGTACTCTTTTCTCAACCAAAGTCATTAATTCCAGGCGAGTAATAGTTACAAGTTTGTCATTAAAAATATTTGAATCCCCAGTTGCATCTCTGGTGACAAAGTTTGCATCAAGATCATTATTGTCGGCTTCAAGATAATTACTTATTTCAACAGTTATATCTGTTATGGAAGGATCTCTATTTTGACCGATGACTGGTTCGCCAGGTGCAAGAATAATCGCGACGATATCATCAATATCACCATCCGCCACAACATCAATAACACCATTAATATTTACATCTATATTAAGTTGACCAGGTGTATCACTATTTAATGGTTGTAATCCAGCAAAATTTCGAAAATTATCTGAAAGTACATACCATAATTTTTGTCCGCTAGCGTCCTTTAGTTCACTTACATTTAATGTTTCATTTGGAAACCTTCCGATTGTTCGATTGGTAGGACCAGCCAATGCACATCCACCTTCTGCATCACCATCATTATCAAGATCCGGGCAAGGCAAATATCCAGGACTTGCATTAGCATTGATTTTATCTGGATAGGTTATCGCATACCCCATTAGTACTTGCTTTGCTTCTGCTAAAACTCTACTTGTTACTAAATCTCTTGTGTATGGTTTTCTTGCATTGTTTAATTTACTTACCAAAGCATAAGATACAGCAGAAACAAGAAGCAACATAAAAATCAACATCGCGGCACCATGCTGTGATTTATATTTGACTGTAAAACTTAAGGTCATGACCTTTTAAATTTACAGGCTACCTTTGAGGTCTACTGTATCAACGATATCCGTTTCTATAGGTGCAGGATTAACGATATCCCTTTCTATTGGTTCAGGAGTAAAGGCTTCTCCAACTCTTAGTTCAACTTTGGTGCTATCATCAGGCATAATAATAGTAACTTGATCAGATTTAATTTTGTTATCCGGCACTTGAATAAACTGTGAATCCAAATCTCCTTCAAAAGTATTACTATCATTAACCCATGCCGTATTTTTTCCATCACTACGGTGAACAAGTCCTCTTAAAGTGATTGAATCACGAATCACTGTCTCTTTTTTAATGAGTTCAGGTTCTTCCACATTTTTGACTTCTTCTATTACAACTTTTTTGGGTTCTTTCTTTATCAACCTTATTTTTTCCAGCTTTAGTCTTTCTTCAGCTGAAGTAAATAGCCTACCCAAGTTATCTGCATAAACTGGCTGTATAAAAATATAACTACAGATAACCAAGAATAATTGGCGCTGACAATAAATTTTCATCCTATCTTAATCTCCTGACCGCCAACTAGATTTATAGTTATCCAATGCAATAAACAGGATGCAGAAATATTCGCATGATCTTTTTCAAATTGAATTTTATTGCCATTCATTCTGAAAGTGCATTCGGACAATGTATAGATTCCTTCTGCAGACTGATTTAGATAATCGAGCAATTTAAATAAATCTCCTTCATGCAACAAGCCTAAATTAAGCTCCATACTGCTACGATAAAGCGTATAACCGCTATAGTTGATGCTGTACTCGGGGATATGTTCTTCTTGAGAATTTATCGAATATGTTAATAAAGGCAGTTTGACATTTTCTCCCGCTTGTCTTAACGCTTCTATCCAATTCAATCTTTTTTCATGACCTATAATGCCTTGATTATATAACTTAACAAATTGTGGATAGTAATTATGCAGCAATTTTTCTTCCTGATCTACGTCCAGGTATCGTCGACTGATAGACTGAAAAATACTCTTATTATTAATATATTCTTTATTTAAGTTGCTATTAAAATAATAACTTGAACCTATTAGGGTACTCGCAATAACAAGACAGACACAAAATATAATGAGTGGGCCTTTCAAGATACTCCAGTCTATTTCATTTTTCTTTTCCATCAATTCACTCCGACCACGGCTCTTAACGAAAACAAAGCTGTTTTGCCTTTAGACCGGGTATTTCCTTGTAAAGTAGCCTTTGAACTTATATCAAGAGGAAATGATTCAATACTAACTGAGTATGCTGAATCAAAACCGCTAAGTGTCTCAGCAAACTCATTCACCATGGCTATTGCTTCACGATAATTGCCATCAAATGGTTCGATGTGTGCGCTTAGATTAGATATCTGATAATACTTCACTTGATTAATATCATTCACTATATCTACCGGCAAATTATCGCTATTGTCTTCTACTGCAGTGCCTTTATTCGGATCAAGACTAAAAATCCAATCTATATCATCCAATTTTATTTTCGGATATTGTTCCAAGCCCTTACCCAAAAAACTCAACATCTCATGGGGAGTCGATTTATATTCTTCCAATGTTGCTACAGCATCAACTGCCACTTTAATCTGTGCTGGCTCGACCGGAGTTTTTGGCAAGCGTTCTCTGGCAAGATCGTATCGAACCTGGTAGAAGTCAGCCTTATTTTTCGATGACTCACTCTCCTGCTTATATGTCAGTCCACCCATAAAATTCAAACCGCTATATATAACACTAACAAATAATAATGTGGCACTGGCAACATTCATAGCATGCCGCATATTACGCATTTTTAAGTAACGCATCTCACTAGAAGAAGCGTAGCAATTTTTAACCTGATCTTTCAATAGGTGGCAAAGCAGTAATTGATCGCTGAATGGAACCGTTTGCACAGCACTTTTTTGAATAGACTCTAGTAATTTATTTACATCGTAATAATGCCGCTTTAGCATTCGTGCTGAAACTTTTCTTTTTTCTAATTCATCCAAAGTTGTTTTATCAGCTATCACGTATACATCTAAAGAAGTGTCATTCGGTATTAAGCGCAGACTGTTAAGATAACGCTGAATTTTTTCAACCTCGGATTCGATTCTTGGTGCGTACGACTCGGTTCCGAAACGCGGTAATTTTGAAAGACGACTGATCTTTAATTCTTTCTTATGAAAAAAAGTCTGCCTCAACCCACTGATACTCTGCATCGTTACAATCAATGCGTGATCCGAAATATCCGGTAAGGTTTTAATATAGGATTGGAGTAACAAAGGAACAGAAAGCATGCCCTTTAATGGCACTTTATATTTATCGAGTAACTCTATCCAGGGTTCTACTATGTCCTGTTTAGTTAACGCAACGAACAATAAACGATCATCGCGACGCCCTTCTACTTCACGACCTTGACTTTGCACATAGACATAATCAGCATCTCGGAACAAGCGAGATTGTTTACGCTCAATCAATGCTGTTCTATCTGAACCAAAAACATGAGGGATAGTATCTTGCCGAAACTCTTCTTCAATGACGTCAACTAAAATAGTCATTGGTGTATTTTCAGTCTCTTTCAAGTACCGTTCAAAATTGTTACGCCCAGCATCATCGATATCAAACATGTATGAACTACCAAGCTCGCCTTTATCCCAGTGGTACACGGATACCTTATCAGCACTAATAAAGAGTGCGCGTCTGTTAAAAAAATCAGATTTTGACTTTTGTAATGAGATCATAAATAGGTCCTAAAACTGAAAACATAACCCAGGCAATAATACTACCCAGAACAATAGTCATCGCCGGCTCAATCATCGACTGAAGTCTTTCAATAGATTCTTTAACATCACGTGTATAAAAATAACTAATATTCGATAAGGCATTCTCCAATGCACCTGTACTTTCGCCAACACGAATCATACGTAGTACAAGTGGAGGGAATATGCCTACTTGAGAAAAACTATCACTTAATGTCGTGCCATCAGAAATTTTCTGTCCAACCTGATGCATAGCAAGTGCAATTGATTTATTACCAGCAATCTCTTCCCCTGTTCTTATGCAATCGATAATGGTAATTCCAGATGAATACATAATGGCAAAGAAACTACAAAGCCGCGTTAATATAATTTTTTTAAGTATTGGACCAATTACCGGAATTTTTAACTTCAGTTCATCATATTTTAAATGGAATGCTGGACTTGTTTTAATACCAATATAAATACCCAAAATAATAACGATGGGTATCAACAGTAAAATATACCAATAATTAACGAAGATATTTGATACGACAATAAGTACTTTGGTATGAACAGGTAATTCTTGTCCCATTGTTTTAATAAAACGTAATAATTCAGGTACTAGATAAGTCATTAAAAAGAAGACCACTCCACCAACAACTGTTCCGACAAACGCTGGATAAGTCAGTAATTTTTTTGTAAGCGCCGCTTGTTCATCTTGCCATTTAAGACTGATGCCAAGTTCTTCAAACACCTTACTAATCTGACCGGATTGTTCGCCTGCGCTAACCAGGTTAGTAAATATTTTTCCAAACACGTTTTCAAATTCTGCCATGGCCTGAGCTAAAGTTTTACCACCTTCAATAGCTTCGATCATTGCATTTGTCACTTCTGCCATTCTTGGATTATCGCTACTGTCTCTTAAATCCTGCAAACTCTCCAATACAGGCACGCCGGCACGAGATGTTTGTTCAAAATGAAAACAGAACGTAATTAAATCGCGTCGCTTAATGCCTGAAGCTGAAAAACTTTTAACTCTCGATTTAACTTCTTTACAATTAACTAAATCAAGTTTTAGCTTATTAAGACGCATTTCCAGATCAGCAATATTAGCTGCATCAACCTGGCCATTATGGATACGACCACGTTTATCTATCGCCTTGTATTGATAAGCTTCCATATTTCTAGTGTGCTTTCAATCTGCCAGTTAAATCAACAACTCTGGACATCTCTTCAAGGCTGGTCAAACCTTCTAGTACCTGCCCTGCACCAACATCCGCCAAAGTTTTAAATCCTTTTGACAGTGCCATGCGTAATAAATCTCGTTGTGTTCCTTTGCGTGCAATTAATTCATCGATGTCAGTATCAAAATGTAATACTTCCTGAAGTGCAATTCGTCCTTTGTAGCCTTGATTTTCACAAACACTACAACCTTTGGCTTTATAAATTTCTTTTTGCTTATCTGTTATTTTCAGATTGAGCAATCCTCGTTCCAGATCGCCTAATGCATACGGTTCTTTACAAGATTGACATAAACTTCGAATTAATCGCTGCGCAATAATACCGATTATGTTGCCAGCAATAATATCCGGCTTAACGCCAATATCGAGTAAGCGTGGAATTGATCCCAGAGCCGAATTTGTATGTAGTGTTGAAAATACCTGATGACCTGTCATTGCTGCACGAAAAGCCATACTAGCGGTATCTTCATCACGTATTTCACCAACTAGAATAATATCCGGGTCCTGGCGCATCAAAGAACGAATACCACTGGCAAAATCAAGCCGAGTAGTATCACTCACCGATGTTTGCCTAACCATCGTCGTCGGATATTCAACCGGATCTTCCAGAGTCATAATATTCACAGACTCTGTATTTAGATAATTCAATATCGAATATAAGGTTGTCGTTTTACCGCTACCGGTTGGCCCCGTAACAAGAATAATACCTTCTGGTCTAGCGACCATTAATTTAAGTGTGTTCTGCGCTTCTTCTTTTAAGCCAAGTTGATCAAAAGAAACAATGCCTTTTTGTCTATCCAAAACACGAAGAACAATATTCTCACCATGTACTGTTGGCAAAGTAGAAACGCGAAAATCAATCGGACGTCCTGATAAAGATAAGGAAATACGTCCGTCTTGCGGCGCTCTCGTTTCAGCAATATCCATCCCTGACATAACTTTTACTCGTACAGCAATAGCTGACCAATAATTTTTATGCAGGCTGCGAACCTGCCTTAATACACCATCAATACGATATCGAAAACGCAGAAAACCTTCTTCAGGTTCAAAATGTATATTTGATGCATTTCGCTTAACCGCATCCGCAAGTAATGCATTCACTAATCGAACAACGGGTTGACTATATTGATCAGACTCTGCGTCAAGACTCTGGTAGTCGATCTCACCTGTTTCTATTTCATGTAATATGCCATCAACAGAAAGTTCGAAGCCATAAAATTGATCAATTGCCTTTTCAATTTCGGCTTCACCAGCCAGTACTGGAATTACTTCTGAGTTACCGCCAAGATGAGTGTTGATTTGATCCAGTGCTACAACGTTAAACGTATCCGCCATAGCAAGGGTAAGTATTCTTCGCTGACTATCGTAAGTTAGCGGGAGTACTCTTAATCTTCTAGCCATGTCCTTTGGAACCATACGTACCGCATCACCATCGGCAACGGCTGTGCGCAGATCGATACTCTCCTGGCCAATAACCCCACCAATAACATCACGAATAATTGATTCTGTAGCGAAACCAAGACGAACAAGAATTTTACCAAGATGTTCCTTACTGCGTTTTTGTTCAGTTAAAGCAATATTAATCTGATCAAGAGTAGTTACACCCTTACTAACCAGGATTTCACCGAGTCGGAAATGTTTTTTATGGGCGACGGTCACAACTTTGATTCAATTAATTTTGATAGAACAAGAATGCGTTTATTTACAGGAACAGGATCGAATCTTGTAGAAGAATTATGTGACAGATCAATTGCCGTCTTATAATAATCCAGTGCTGTATCATATTGCCCCATCTGATCAAGGCTAATGGCTAAATTGTGTAAATAATCAGGATTAGTCGTATCCAGTCGATAGGCATCAAAAAATGCTTGCTGCGCGTTAGCCCACCTTTTTTGCTTTGCGTATAAATTGCCCAATGAGAAATACAAATAAGGAACATCGTCTTCTCGTTGTATTAACAATTTAATCGCACTCTCATCTTTTACTGGGTCGGCACTGTTTGATAAACCAATCAATGCATTCATTGATATCGTATCTAACGGGTTTAATTCTAATAAATGAACATAATGAGAATAAGCGCTCTTTCTATCTTGATTACTGATAGCAATGGCAGCAAGGCCAAGATGTGCATCACGATTATCAGGGTCGTTTTTTAAAACATCTTCATAAATTGATGTCGCGGCATCATAATGACCCTCTTGATAAGCTTTGAATGCCTGACTTACCATCACGTTATCTTCTTTTAACTTTTTACTCTTACTAATGTTAATTAATGATGCATCAACCTGAATATTTTCTGGAAACGATGCAATAGAATCTTCAGTATTTATTTCATCATCGATAGCTGCATCAACAATAATTGGTTCAATCACTTCTTCAAAAACAATATCGCTACTTGTCTTGCCTACCGATACTACTTCATCAGTTTTACTTTCACTGGATTCAGTTGTTACTACTACATCTGATGTTGTTATGCCTGCTTGTTCATCTACTTGCATAACCATATCTTGTTTTTCAATAGTTTCTGTTGGCTGTTCGACTACATCTCCCACAACCTCAGTTTGCACTTCCTCAATTACAGGAGCTACTAATATAGCTGCAGAGTCAACGCCACTAGACTCGATACCACGGGCAATTAACGGTGAAGGCAGGTTTCTGGAAACAGGAGTAATAGTAAAATAATAGAAAATAGCAAATGACCCCGCAGCTAATAATGCGAGCACAGCAAAAACACCCCATTTAAATGAGCTTTGTTTTTTGTTTGGTCTCCCTGCAGAAAAAACAGTTTTTGCTGCGACAGGAGTCGGTTGAAATTTACCACCGCCAAGATCTTTTGCTAGTTGATCAGCAGTACCACCTGGTAAAGTTTCTTCATAAATATCTGTTTCTCGTTCATCTTCCTCAAACAAGGCACCATGGAAAGTATCATCGTACGGAGCAGAAGCACTTTCAGTACTTAATCCTTCTATAATAGTGGTATCGTTAAGATCGATAACTTTTTGAGTATCTTCAAATTTTTCCTGAGAATCATCTCTCTTAGAAATGGTATTTTCAAGCGTCAATTCTTCAGAAAAAACTTCAGACTGATCTACTGTAGGGACGTCTCTTTCATTAAGGTTACTAGCAACTTGTGCTTCTTTAGTATTTTCAACTCTTTCAGCAAGAGAAAGTGGCTCAAGTGAGAATTGAGATGTGTCCGTATATTGTTCTGGAACAGCTTTTTCCTTTGCAACTGCTTGCTCTTGCTTATCATCTTCAATTTGATTTTCGCCCGATGTCTCGCGCGCCTCCATCTCTACTTCTTGGAGTCGCTTCGCTGCTCGCTTTTTTTCTTCTTCTGCCTTTTTCAAGGCATCCATCAAGAGACTCAAAGCGAATCATCTCCTTTTTCCGATTTACTGCCTAAAGGACGATAACCGTTAGATATGTATTTTTTATATTCTTCTAAATCGCTTTCTATATCTGGGCTATTAATAATTACCGGTTTAATGAATATAACCAGTTCTTTTTTTGTATATTCTGCTCTAGTCGATTTAAAAATATTGCCAAAAAAATCTGCATTTTTAACACCGGGAAGACCAGCGTCGCTGTCCTTTATTTCATCTTCCATTAGTCCGCCTAGCACACCGATTTGCCCATCACTCATTCTCAGTACCGATTCCATTTCTCTAACGGCAATTTGAGGAATTTGATTTGTAACGGTCGTACCTCCTGCAGGAGTAAAAGTAGCGTTTGGATTCGGATCAGTAACGCCTTTTACAAATCGTGAGATTGTTGGTCTCACTACTAATGTTATTTCTCCATTAGAATCTATCTGTGGTGTTACTGACATAACTATACCAACGGGAACGGTTAAAGCCGTAGTATCGACTGATGTTGTCGCTGTCCCACCAACAAAAGTAGCAGGAACTACTTCAGCATCAACTTCAAAATAAACCAGGTTTTCCACCACTTTCAGCAACGCCGTCTGATTATTCAAAACCATCATCTGCGGACTGGAGAGAATTTTAACGTCACCAAACTCATCTAATAAAGTCACTGTGTAGTCAATACTATCAGCATTAACATTAGCGTTAGTACCCACTATATTTTTTTCACTTAGGTCATTTTTAATCACTAAAGAACTGCCTGCTGTTGTAGCAAAACCTGCAAGCCCACCTGCAGTTGTTGATGCTATCGTAAACAATCCCGTGCTTATAGCATTCCAATCAATACCAGCCTGATATCTTTCGCTAAGTGTTACTTCAACAATAGTTGTCTGAATTAGCACTTGCCGTTTTGCACTAACTAGCACCTGATCAATAAAGGACTGTATTTGTTCATGTTGTGCTGCTGTCGCTCTAACAGTCAAAACACCTGACTCAGGGTTAGGAATGACGGTATTCGTAACCGGTATTTCTCCTCCAGATGCCGCAGATGTTTCATCTCCTAAAATCGCAGAGATATTTGTTACTAATCTTGACCAAAAATGGTGTTTCGATTCAGTGCTAACATCCGTCGTTGAACTATTTCCTGAACCACCACCACTGGACTCGCCGCCTCCACTTGTAGAAGATATTTGTGTTGAGACCGTACTTGTACTAGTAGTATCTCTGGACAAATTTACATAATCAATTTTATAAGTACGTAAAAATGGCGTGTCCTTTGAGATAAACAAATTGTTGCCTTCCTGTACATAACGTATATCTACCTGATTGGATATTCGTTTTAAAATCTGTGGCAGGGTTTGTTCAACCGCGTTAATCGTAACGACACCTTCAATTTCCGGATGGATATCAACATTCACTTTGGCGTCACGTGCCAGGGCAAATAATAATTCTTTTACCGGCACTTCGTTAACAACAACCGTATAGCGTTCTGGCGGGTCAACTGGCGTTGGTTCTGGTAGAACAGGTACTTGCTCAACAAGCTCAGGAATGTTTGAGTCTATTACTGAAGGTGATTCTTCAGCATTTATATGCCCTGTTGATGGCTCAAAAGGTTTAGGCTCAAGTTCAGCGCAGCCGAAAATGAACATCATCACTGCAAACAAAATGATTTTTTTAATCATTATTAACATTGCCCCCAAGTTTCAGCATTTGTATTTTATAAATCATTACATTAATTATCACAAAAAAGTTGCCACATTATAGCTTTTTGTCGTCTTTCAATGGCCGATAAATAATTGTACTACAGAGCTTACAAGTAAGCTCATTCGCCATAGTTTTATAGTTAATAGCCGTTTCTGCAGGCAGAATAGCCAATTGATTCAACAATTCCATATCGTCTTCACCACGCTCACTTACTGCGTTTATCAAAGCCTGTATATCAAGCAAACCACTTTCGCTCAACGTATCTTCAGTATTTGTCACTGCTACTGATATATTAACCGGCTTGTCGTCCGGATAGAAAAAAACATTCTGTAAAGTTGACTGCCATTGAGCCATTTCCAACTCGTCTGGCGCTGGTCGCGGAACTAACACTTCCGATTTCACATTATCAGTTTCGACGTTATAAGCAGCTTCACTTTCGAGGATTTCATTAACTGAAGATAATACTGTATTTTCTTCTACCGACTTAGCAACCGTATCTACTTGGGATAGTTTCTCTTCACTTTCACGCACCTCTTTCACTAACATTAATGAGGTATTCGCAGACTTTGATAACTCGGCATTTTCAATTTTTGCCGTTGAACTATTTTGACCAATAAGATTTGCATCATTTAATGCAATAGATGAAGAATTCTTGCTAGACCAAGCCAACACTAAAGCAACAACTATAATGACTGAAAGACTAATTAAACCCCAACGAAAAACAGGAAATTCTTGCTTATCAACAAATTCTGTTTCACGTGCCGCAAGTTTTACATGTTTTACAGAAACCGTGCTTTGATTATCTGCATAACTGGCTAATAAAGCTTTATCAGACAAAATATTAATTCGTCGCAATAAACCATTTGAATATTTTGAAATAGTTTTTATTGCTTTGTCACTAAATAATTCAACCGACCGATAACCACATGCTCGTAAACGTGAATTAATATAATCCTTAACTTCATGAGGTTTAAACGGAGATAAATAAAAGCTATACGTAATCCTTTCTTTCAATTGTCTGATTTCAGGTTTGGAGATCATGACATCCAATTCTGGCTGACCAAAGATAACGATTTGCAGTAATTTATTTTGGGCTGTTTCCAGATTGCTTAGTAAGCGAATTTCTTCCAATGTCGCGATAGGCATGCTTTGCGCTTCTTCAACAAAGACAACAACCTGTTTATTTTCGGCATGTTGTTCCAGTAAATAATTCTGTAATGAATTCATTACTTTTAAACGACTGTCATCTGGCTGCACTTTTAATTTAAGTTCGAAAGCAATCGCGTGCAAAATATTATCGGGAGAAAGACTCGGATTCGCTAAATAAACTATTTCAACATTGTCTGGTAATTCTTTTTCCAACATACGACAAAGAGTGGTTTTGCCACTACCCACTTCACCAACTAATTTGACAATACCTTCACCACTAACAATGGCATAAATAAGTGCATCTAGAATTGCACCGCGATCACCTCCAGGGAAAAATAAACTCGGATCAGGAGTTATTTTGAAGGGAGGTTGTTTTAAGCCAAAATATTCGTAGTACATTAGTTTTACCGTTTGCTCATTCCGAGTTTGTCTCTATATTTAAGCGCTGTAATCTACTATATAGTGTAGTCCTATTTACACCTAACATACGTGCAGCTTTGCTCAAATTGCCATTACATTTCGCTAAAGCATGATTGATGTATTTTCTTTCCCACTCAGACATTTTGTCATCCAGTTGAAAACTTTTATCTTTCAATTCTTGCTTAACAAACTCGTCTTCATTAGCAACTTCAATCTGTTGTAGATCAAAATCGCTCTCTAATTCTGCCTGCAAATTTTGTACGGTTACCGTTTTACCGGCGTATTTTGCCGAGAGACGAATTGCGATATTTCGCAGCTCTCTGATATTACCCGGAAAGCTATATTGTTCTAGTACCGACTTGGCATCGTCTGCTAATTCAAATGGTGGATTTCCAGCCGCATACATTCCTCTAAAATACTCCATCAAAATCAACACATCATGTTCGCGTTCTCTCAATTCGGGAACGTGTATTGTCAAAACACAAAGTCGGTGATATAGGTCTTGTCGAAAGCCACCAGCACGTATCTCTTCTTTTAAGTCACGATTTGTCGCGGCGATAATTCTTGCTTTAGATAAACGTGGTTTGGTTTCACCAATTCGATAAAACTCACCATTTTCTAAAACCCTCAACAATTTTGATTGTAATGGTAAAGGTAATTCACCAATTTCATCCAAAAACAATGTTCCTTCGCCTGCTTCTTCAAAAAAACCGGCACGCTCAGTCGCGGCTCCAGTAAAAGCACCTTTTGTGTGACCAAACAACTGTGCTTCTAATAATTCAGGTGTAAATGCAGCACAATTGATCGTCAGATAAGGCAGGTTAGAACGGTTACTTGAATGATGTAATTCTTCCGCAACAAGCTCTTTGCCGGTACCCGACTCGCCTTCAACAAGAACTGGAAAAGGTGTGTCGGCAAATTGCTGAATCAAATCACGTAATGTTTTTAGTGCCGTACTTTCACCGAGTAGTTTCGTTTCATTAAGCGCCAGTTCTTTTTCTGAAGACTCCGCCTGCAACATCGTCATTTGATATTCCAGTCTGGATCTCAATAAAGACATATCACAAGGCTTAGGAATAAAATCGACAGCACCTAGAGTCAGCGCATGATGAATATTCACATCTTCATTCTGCCCCGACAAAACCAGAATCTTGAAGCTGTCATTCAATGACATTAGCTCTTCAATTAATTTGAAACCTTCTTCCGGCGAATGCGGTTTTGGTGGCAAGCCAAGATCAATTAAAGCGAGTGAAGGCTTGACCGATAAATCCTGAAGCAATGACTTAACTTGCTTGCGAGATTCGGCTGTTATAACTTCAAAATCTTTTTGCAGAACGATAGAAAGTGCATCGACAATGATGGGATCATCGTCAACAAATAATAATAAGGGCTTTTCTGCACTTACTGACATATCTAATTTTTGAGAATTCGATGACAAAGCATTGATTCCTAAATACTTTCACGTGCAAACATACAGTCTTAATGGGACGACAGCAAGAACAATTGAAGCAATTTATAGGAAGAGAATGACAGGAAAATCGAGACGAAAAAATCAGACTTGTGTAAGGCAAATCTATTTAGTCGTTAACTCTTTGATCTATACCAAGATTTTTCCAGATAGCGACACTCGCCGCGGCTTGATTCATTGAATAAAAATGTAAGCCTGGCGCACCGTTAGTAAGTAATTGCTCACATAGTTCGGTAGTAACATCAACACCAAATTTTCGAATCGAAACACGATCATCGCCAAATTCCTGTAGCCGCTTCAAAATCCAACGTGGAATTTCGGCTCCACAACCTTCAGAAAACCGAACTAATTGCGTACAACTGATAATCGGCATGATGCCCGCCACAATAGGAATATCGACACCTAATTTTTCACAACTATCGATAAAACGATAATAGGCAAACGGATTGTAAAAATACTGAGTTATTGCACTGTTAACACCGGCATCGACTTTCTTTTTAAAGTTTTCGATATCTGATTGTGCATTCTTGGCCTGAGGATGAAACTCCGGATAAGCAGCAACTTCAATATGAAAATGATCGCCCGTTTCTTTTCTTATGAAATCAACTAACTCATTCGCATAACGAAATTGACCATAACCTACAGAACCAGACGGTAGATCACCACGAAGCGCCACGATACGTTTAATGCCATTCTCGATGTACTTATCTAATATAGCTTTGATTTCATCGCTTTGACCACCAATACAGGAAATATGCGGAGCGGCTTCAATCCCTGTTTTATTATGAATATCCATGACTGTTTCAAACGTCATATCACGAGTACTACCACCTGCGCCAAAAGTTACAGAAAAAAAGTCTGGTTTCAACTTGGCCAATTCCGTTTGCGTCGTTTGTAATTTTCCTATTGCCTCAGGTGTTTTTGGCGGATAAAACTCAAAACTGAATTTAGGCGTATATTTTTTTTGTGATTCCATCATTAAATCCTACCTCTTTGCAATAATGCAGACAGATGAACCTGCCTCCATATTGATAAGAACGTTAAAATTGAAATATTTGTGTGAAGACGGTTGCTTTTGTACATCCATGTACTCGCGCGACATAAGGCCTTCCTTGGTCAAAAAGCGCAACACTTTTGAGAAGCGGAATGTATATGTAATACATGAGCATCGGAAAAAGTGTTGCAACGACGTATTCGTGCAAATAGGCAATTTTAATATCGATAACGTTCTGGTTTGTATGGACCGTCTACCGTTACATTAATATAATCGGCTTGTTCCTTAGTAAGTTCTGTTAACTTCGCGCCAATTCTTCCTAAATGCAAACGAGCAACCTTTTCATCCAGATGCTTAGGTAATACGTATACATCTTTTCCATAGTTATCGCCTTTGGTAAACAACTCTATTTGAGCCAAGACTTGATTGGTAAAAGAGTTAGACATAACAAAACTAGGATGGCCTGTCGCACAACCCAAATTAACCAAACGTCCTTTAGCTAGAAGAATAATACGTTTGCCATCAGGGAAAATAACATGGTCAACTTGTGGCTTAATTTCTACCCACTCGTATTTTTCCAAACTCGCAACATCAATTTCGTTATCGAAGTGTCCGATATTAGAAACGATAGCCTGATTTTTCATCTTAACCATATGATCATGTTGAATCACATTAAAGTTTCCGGTCGTGGTAACAAAAATATCTACCTGATCACAAACTTCATCCATTCTAACCACTCGATAACCTTCCATTGATGCCTGTAATGCACAAATAGGATCAATTTCAGTAACCCATACCGTTGCACCAAGACCACGCAATGATTGTGCACAACCTTTACCTACATCGCCGTAACCCAATACCAGACAGACTTTACCAGCAATCATGACGTCCGTAGCACGCTTGATACCGTCAACCAAAGACTCACGACAACCATAAAGATTATCGAATTTTGATTTAGTGACTGAGTCATTAACATTAATAGCAGGAAAAGGTAATTCACCTTTCTTTTGCATTTGATATAGACGTTGAACACCGGTTGTTGTTTCTTCAGTAACACCTTGAATACAGGCCAAGGTACGTGAGTAAAAAGTCGCGTCTTCAGCCAGTTTCTTTTTGATAGAAGCAAACAAAAATGTTTCTTCTTCTGAACCTGGTTTATCAAGAACAGAGATGTCGCTTTCTGCTTTGGTACCGAGGATCAAAAGCATGGTTGCATCACCGCCATCATCTAGAATCATGTTTGGTGAACCACCATCAGACCATTTCATAATACGATGGGTATAATCCCAGTACTCTTCCAAGGTTTCGCCTTTATAAGCAAAGACAGGAACACTTTGATCAGCAATTGCAGCAGCAGCATGATCCTGAGTTGAATAAATATTGCAAGACACCCAACGTACTTCTGCGCCTAATGCACGTAAGGTTTCAATCAGAACAGCAGTTTGAATGGTCATGTGTAATGAACCAGCTATACGAGCACCTTTTAAAGGTTGTTCTGCTGCGAATTCTTCACGAATAGACATTAAACCTGGCATTTCGGTTTCAGCTATTCGAATTTCTTTGTGACCCCATTCTGCCAATGAAATATCAGCAACGTGGTAATCGGATGAGAGTGATGTTTCAGCTACGCTCATGTTGTTCTCCTATAAATAACAAAATAAGCGAGCGTCGTTGTTCATTTTCCGTGTTTGTTCCAAGCCTAGCGGATATCTACTTCTATCCGTCGCAACGCTCCTCAGAACTACGGTTGTGTGAAGAAGCGGGAGTATAACATGCCGTTCATTACAGATCATACATGGTATAACATGCCGTTCATTACAGATCATACATGGTATAACATGCCGTTCATTACAGATCATACATGGTATAAACTGACCCGCTTCAAGATTAAACTGTTAGCGTAAAAATTTAATAAAACTTTAGGAAAAACCTCTACAAATTAAGCGTTACGTAAGGCGTCCGCTTTATCTGTTCTTTCCCAAGGCAGATCAATATCGCTACGACCAAAATGTCCATAAGCCGCTGTTTGTCGATAAATTGGTCGTAATAGATCAAGCATATTAATAATGCCTTTTGGTCTTAGATCAAAATGTTCACGAATCAATTCAACTAATTTCGCTTCATCAATTTTGCCGGTACCAAATGTTTCAACACTGATTGAAGTAGGTTCAGCCACACCTATTGCATATGACACTTGTAACTCGCATCGATCAGCAAGACCCGCTGCAACAACATTCTTGGCAACATAACGTGCAGCATAGGCAGCAGAACGATCAACCTTGGAAGGATCTTTGCCAGAAAACGCACCACCACCATGACGCGCCATACCGCCATAAGTATCAACAATAATCTTACGACCCGTTAAGCCACAATCACCAACAGGACCACCAATTACGAATCGTCCGGTAGGATTCACCAGATAACGCGTTTTATCGGTAATCATATTTGCAGGAAGAACCGGCTTAATAATTTCTTCAATGACTGCTTGTTTTAAATCTTTATGTTCAATTTCTGGATTATGTTGGGTCGATAAAACAACCGTATCTATTGAAACCGGCTTACCATTTTCATAAACAACTGTAACTTGTGACTTCGCATCAGGTCTTAACCAGGCTAACTTACCATTCTTACGAACTTCGGCTTGTTTCTTAACTAGCAAATGTGCATAGGTAATTGGAAATGGCATCAATACATCCGTTTCATTACAAGCGTAACCAAACATTAAACCCTGATCACCAGCACCTTGATTTAAATCCAGGCCTTCACCCTCGTTAACACCTCGAGCTATATCGTCAGATTGTTTGTCCATAGCGACCAGAACAGCACAACTATCTGCATCGAAACCCATATCAGAAGAGGTATAGCCAATTTCGCGAATCGTATCGCGCGCTATCACCGGATAATCGATAACCGCTGAAGTTGTAATCTCACCAGCAAGCACAACCATACCGGTGTTAATCATTGTTTCACAAGCAACACGCGCCTCATGATCCTGGGCAAATATTGCATCTATAACAGAATCAGAGATTTGATCTGCTACTTTGTCAGGGTGTCCTTCAGAAACAGATTCTGAAGTGAATAAATAATTATCAGCCATTTAATCTTCCGTAGTATTTAGAAACGGCGCGCATTCTATCCTCATTCACAACATATCGCACGGAATATGACGAAATTTCTACAAAACACGATAGAATTTATATATTAAACAACATTAAAAGAGGAATCTTGAACAATGGTTTTAAAGGAAACTCCCGTTTGTAATTTTGGTGAAAAAGCAATCGACTTCAAACTTCGTGGCGACGATGAAAAGGAATGGACATTAGCTGATTGCCTCGGGGAAAACGGATTGTTAGTTATGTTTATATGCAACCACTGTCCTTATGTTAAAGCGATACAAAGCAGATTAGTCGAAGACACATTAAAATTAATCGATGCAGGTGTTAATAGCGTCGCTATCATGTCAAATGACCCAACAGATTATCCGGAAGATTCATTTGAGAATATGAAAAAAATCGCAGATGAATTCAACTATCCTTTCCCCTATCTAATTGATACTTCACAGGAAATAGCAAAAGCTTATGGCGCTATATGTACACCTGACTTTTTTGGCTATAACTCTGCTCTTGAACTGCAATATCGCGGCCGGCTTGATGCTAGCGGCATGAAGCCAGCTGAAAAAGAGTTAAGAAGAGATTTACTGGAAGCGATGCTCGAAGTTGCAAAGTCTGGACATGGGCCAAAAGTACAAATCCCCAGCATCGGCTGCTCAATTAAATGGAAAAATAATAGCTAGATCTTGCTCAAAACGGGCAGGTAAGCGACAATGCACGGCTTAAATTTTTGAGTCAGCATCTGCCTGTATCGCCGCATTTAAGCGGATTTTAAGCTTAGCACTTTGAACATCGTAAACTGATGACACAACTCCAAGCTTCGTTGCAGCACTAACAACTTTATTTCTATAGGCCATGGCCTATTTACTGGGGGAAACTATGCTTTCAAGGCATGAACTAGCCAATGCAATTCGTGCATTAAGTATGGATGCGGTACAACGCGCAAATTCAGGACATCCGGGCGCGCCTATGGGCATGGCCGATATTGCTGAAGTCCTATGGAATGATTTCCTAAAACACAATCCGACAAACCCAAAATGGGATAACCGTGATCGATTTGTTATGTCGAATGGTCATGGTTCAATGCTGGTTTATTCGTTGTTACATCTGTCTGGTTATGATCTGCCTCTAGAAGAATTAAAAAATTTCCGTCAATTACATTCAAAAACACCGGGTCACCCTGAATACGGCTATGCTCCTGGCATAGAAACAACTACTGGTCCGCTTGGACAAGGTCTTGCTAATGCGGTTGGTATGGCATTAGCTGAATCAGTGCTTGCGGCAAAATTTAATAAAGCTAATTTTGATATTGTTAATCACCATACTTACGTCTCTGTTGGTGATGGTTGCTTAATGGAAGGCATTTCTCATGAAGCCAGTTCCTTTGCCGGAACAATGGGTCTGGGAAAATTAATTACCATTTATGACGATAACAAAATATCTATCGATGGTGATGTTTCAGGTTGGTTTACTGAAGATATACCCGCACGATTTGAATCATATGGCTGGCATGTGATTCGCGATGTTGATGGTCATGACTCTGACGCAATTAAAAAAGCATTAGAAGCAGCTAAAGCAAATGATAAACAGCCGACTATTATTTGTTGTAAAACAATCATTGGCCAAGGTTCACCTAATAAAGCAGGTAAAGAATCCTGTCACGGCGCGCCACTCGGCGATGAAGAAATAAAACTAACGCGTGAAAAACTGGGATGGAAGCATGAACCTTTTGTCATTCCTGATGAATATTATTCTGCATGGGATGCGAAAGAACGTGGCAACAAACTTGAATCTGAATGGAATGAAAAATTCTCTGCTTATGAATCAGCACATCCTGAATTAGCAGCAGAATATAAACGTCGCATGAAAGGCGAACTGCCAGATAACTGGAGTAGCATCGCACAGGATTATATTTATGCATGTAATGATAAAGCCGAAACCATTGCATCACGCAAAGCTTCACAAAATGCGATTGAAGCGTTCGCTAGTCATCTACCTGAAATGTTAGGTGGTTCAGCAGATTTAACTGGTTCGAACTTAACTAACTGGTCAGGTTCGGTTGTTATCGATGCGAATAATAAAAATGGTAACTATATCTCTTATGGCGTGCGTGAATTTGCGATGTCTGCAATTAATAATGGTGTTGCCTTGCATAGTGGATTCATTCCCTATTCCGGCACTTTTTTGATGTTCTCCGAATATGCCAGAAATGCTTTACGTATGTCGGCATTAATGAAGATTCAGAATATTTTTGTCTACACGCATGACTCTATAGGTTTAGGTGAAGATGGCCCTACCCATCAAGGTGTTGAACAGGCCGCAACGCTACGTTTAATGCCGAATATGTCCTTGTGGCGACCTTGCGATGCGGTAGAATCTGCCGTTGCATGGCAGGCAGCAATTGAACGACGGGATGGACCAACATCCTTGTTATTCTCTCGTCAGAATCTCGCACATATAGAACGAGATGACGCGCAGCTAAATAACATACAACGTGGTGGTTATGTTTTACTTCAAGGCTCGGACAATCCTGATGCCATTATTATTGCCACCGGTTCGGAAGTTGAAATGGCAATGAACGCCGCTACACAATTAAATTCAGAAGGTAAGAGTATTCGTGTTGTTTCAATGCCATGCACTGATGCGTTTGATAAACAGGATGACAACTATAAAGAAACGGTTTTACCTAATGCTTGTCGAAAACGTGTTGCTATAGAAGCTGGCGTTACTGATTACTGGCGAAAGTATATTGGTTTGGATGGAAAAGCGTTGGGCGTAGATACTTTTGGTGAGTCTGCCCCTGCCAAAGAATTATTTAAGCACTTCGGACTAACCGAAACAAATTTAAAACAGACAGTTAATGATTTATTAGCAAATTAGAAATAATTAAGAAATATAATATTAAAAAGAGTGGAGCAAAAGAATGGCAATTAAAGTAGGTATCAATGGTTATGGGCGTATCGGTCGCAACATCTTACGCGCTGCGTATGAAGCAGGACGCACAGATGAAATCCAGATCGTCGCTATTAATGATTTAGGTGATGCAAAAACCAATGCGCACCTTACGCAATATGATACCGCTCATGGAAAATTTCCAGGTACTGTTTCAGTTGAAGGCGACAATATGATTGTTAATGGAGACAAAGTACGTGTTCTTTCGGAACGTGATCCGGCTAATTTACCGTGGGGCGAATTAGGTGTTGACGTTGTACTCGAATCAACCGGCTTCTTCACCAGCAAAGCTAAAGCGAGCGCTCACCTCGCTGGTGGCGCAAAGAAAGTGATTATATCTGCACCTGGTGGCGATGATGTTGATGCCACTGTTGTTTATGGCGTTAATCATGACATCCTTAAATCAAGCGACACTGTAATTTCAAATGCATCATGTACTACTAATTGTCTTGCACCCGTTGCAAAAGTCATTCACGAAAATATTGGTATGGTTGCTGGTGTTATGACCACGATTCATGCTTATACCAATGATCAGGTTTTAACGGATGTTTATCACTCTGATTTACGTCGTGCTCGTTCTGCAACAATGTCGATGATTCCAACAAAAACCGGCGCTGCTGCTGCCGTTGGTTTGGTATTACCAGAGCTAAATGGAAAACTGGATGGCTTTTCTGTTCGTGTACCAACAATTAATGTGTCTATGGTTGATTTAAGTTTTACCGCAGCAAGAGATACTACAATAGAAGAAATTAATAAATTAATGAAAGAAGCGGCAGAAGGCTATCTTAAAGGTGTACTGGCATACAATGAAGCACCTTTAGTTTCGATAGACTTTAACCATGATCCTGCGTCTTCAACCTTTGATGCAACATTAACAAAAGTGCTTGAAGGCAAACTTGTTAAAGTTATTGCCTGGTATGACAATGAATGGGGTTTTTCTAATCGCATGCTTGATACTACAATCACATTAATGAACGCAAAGTAAATCGTGTCGATACTAGTAAAAATTGCTGATCTGGATTTATCGGGTAAGACTGTTCTTATCCGCGAGGATTACAACGTCCCGATAAAAGATGGGAAAGTCACTAGCGATGCACGTATTCGCGCAACACTACCTACGCTGAAAGAAGTGCTTGAAGCTGGTGCGAAAATAATTTTAGTTTCTCATTTAGGTCGCCCTGTTGCCGGAGAATATGACGAAAAATTTTCTCTTGCTCCTGTAGCAAAATCCTTAAGTGATTTTCTAAGTATCGATGTCCCTTTAATAAAAGACTGGGTTAACGGCATTGATATGGCAAATCATCAAGTCGTACTTTGCGAGAATGCACGTTTTGAACCAGGCGAAATAAAAAATGATGATGAACTTGCTCGTAAAATGGCACAGCTGTGTCAGGTCTATATTAATGACGCATTTGCAACAGCTCATCGTGCACAAGCTTCAACTCACGGCGTTGCTAAATATGCTGCCGTGTCGGCAGCGGGTCCGTTACTTATTAATGAATTGAAATCATTATCTATTGCATTACGAGAACCGACTAAACCGGTCATTGCTATTGTTGGTGGCTCAAAAGTATCAAGCAAACTTACTGTTCTTGAAGCTCTATCTGAAAAAGTAGATCAACTTATTGTTGGCGGCGGGATAGCGAATACATTTTTAAAAGCGGCTGGTTATGAAATTGGTAAATCGCTTTACGAAGCTGATTTGGTAGACGTCGCCAGTAAGCTCATGAGACAAGCTGAAGAGAATGGTTGTCAGATCCCATTACCTATTGATGTTATCTGTGGTAAAGAATTTGATGAGAAAACAAAAGCTGAAATTAAATCAGTGAACGATGTTGAAGCAGATGACATGATCATGGACGTTGGTCCTGAAACATCGAAACAACTTAATGACATTATTTCCAAAGCTAAAACTATCGTCTGGAATGGTCCGCTTGGTGTATTTGAATTTGATCAATTTAGCCATGGTACAGAAAGTCTGGCAAAAGCCATTGCTAAAAGCACAGCTTATTCTATCGCTGGCGGTGGTGACACCATAGCAGCAATTTCCAAATTCAATGTTGAGAATGATATCTCCTATATCTCAACTGGCGGAGGTGCGTTTCTCGAGTTTCTGGAAGGTAAAAAATTGCCCGCTATCGAGATTCTAGAAGAAGCAGCACGTGCGTGGGCAGCAATGGAACGAGCCAGAGAATTATAAAAACAAATAATATACGGATGACTAAAATTAGATGAGAAGAACGAAAATTATTGCAACGCTTGGCCCAGCGACTGATCGGCCAGGCATGTTGGAAAAATTGATTAATGCCGGAGTTGATGTCTTTCGATTAAACTATTCTCACCAAACACATGCTGATCATGAAAGACGGATGAAAGAAATTCGTAAGCTATCTTATCAACATAAACATGCTATGGCCGTCATTGCTGACTTACAAGGCCCGAAAATTCGCATTGAACAATTTAAAGAAGGAAAGATTCAATTACGCGAAGGTGCTAACTTTAAAATTAACACCGAACTTGCTACTGAAAATGGTGATGAAACTCAAGTTGGCGTTACATACAAAGAACTCGCCAAAGATGTAAAAGAAAATGACACATTATTAATCGACGATGGAAAAGTTGTTTTACATGTTAACTCTGTTAATGGAAACATTATTGATTGTGAAGTTATTAATGGCGGAGAACTAAGTAATAACAAGGGTATTAATCTTCAAGGGGGCGGTTTATCAGCAAGCGCCGTTACTGAAAAAGATATTGAAGATATGAAACATGCGTCATCAATAAAGGTTGATTATATAGCCATCTCGTTTCCAAGAGATGGAAACGATGTGAAAAAAGCGCGCGAAATGATGAAAGCATGTGATTGTTCTGCACGACTAATCTCAAAAATCGAACGCGCTGAGGCATTGAATCATATTGAAGACATCATTGAAGGTTCTGATGCCATCATGATTGCCCGCGGTGATCTGGGTGTAGAAATTGGTGATGCCGCATTACCTCCAGTTCAAAAAAGTTTGATTAAAATGGCTCGAGACATGGATCGCGCGGTTATTACCGCAACACAAATGATGGAATCCATGACAGAAAGTAAAATCCCGACTCGCGCCGAAGTATTTGATGTAGCCAATGCCGTTATTGATGGCACAGATGCAGTAATGTTATCTGGTGAAACCAGTATTGGTCATTATCCCGACAAAGTAGTTGAAGCCATGTCACGCGTTTGTGAGGAAGCTGAGAAACAACGTAGCGTTCGTATTTCAGACCATCGTATAAATCAACGCTTTGAAACAATTTCAGAGGCCGTTGCTATGTCGACGATGTATGCTGCCAACCACATCGGTGCAAAAGCGATATGTGCATTGACGGAAACAGGTGGTACTTGCTTGTGGATGTCACGTATTAGTTCAGGTTTGCCCATTTTTGCTTTTACCCGACACACCTCAACGCGCAGACGGGTTGCATTATACCGGGGTGTTTACCCAATGAAATTTGATATTACTCACGCTGATCCATTGGAAGCTAACAAACAGATGATTGATCAATTGATAGCCGAAGGTGCAGTTGAAGACGGTGATTTTGTTATCATCACTAAAGGTGACTTACGTGGCAAACGTGGCGGAACAAACAATATGAAGATCATTCAAGTGGGTCAGGCATTGGAACATACTCTTTAAAGTATTAATAAAACACTTTTAATTAAACAGCGTTAACGAGGCAAATAACAATGAGCGCAGCAGAACTCGAAGCAACAGCAAAAGCAATGGTAGCAACTGGCAAAGGTATTCTTGCAATAGATGAAAGTACGCCAACTATTGGTAAACGATTCGACACTATTAACCTTGAATCGACAGAAGAGAATCGCAGGACCTATCGTGATTTACTAATTACTAATCCTGGCGGCAATGAATATATCAGCGGCATGATTCTTTTTGATGAAACCATTCGTCAATCAACCAGCGATAGTGTTCCTTTTGCAAAAGCATTAATTGATCAAGGTATTATGCCCGGCATTAAAGTCGATACCGGTGCTAAAGAATTTGCACTACATCCAAATGAAAAAATTACCGAAGGTCTTGATGGTTTACGTGAACGTTTAGCTGAATACAAATCACTCGGCGCAAAGTTTGCAAAGTGGCGTGCGGTTATCACCATTGGTGACAACATACCGAGTCAAGCATGTATCGAAGCTAACGCACATGCGCTAGCTCGTTATGCCGGACTTTGTCAGGAAGCAGGCATAGTACCTATGGTTGAACCTGAAGTATTAATGGATGCAGATAATACGATTGAACGTTGCTATGAAGTAACAGAAGCAACGTTGTCTGCTTTATTTAGTGCTCTTAAGAACCAGAATATTAGTATTGAACATACTATATTGAAAATTAATATGGTTATTTCCGGAAAACAATGCGCAACTCAAGCAGATGTTCAGGAAGTTGCTGATCAAACGGTTAAATGTTTACTTAAAAATGTACCTGCTGAACTTCCCGGTATTGTTTTTCTTTCTGGTGGACAAAGCGAAGAACTGGCAACCGCTCACCTCAATGCCATGAATGCGAACAACCCTGATTTACCATGGCCATTAAGCTTTTCATATGGTCGTGCATTACAAGCTCCTTGTATTAAAGCCTGGGGAGGCAAAGCCGAAAATATCGAAGCGGCACGAAAAGCATTATTACATCGTGAAAAATGTAATAGCTTAGCATGTAAAGGAGAGTATAACGCCGAGATGGAAAACGCTTAATTACAACGTATTGTTAGCTATGCCAGATTCCCAATTAACTGAAGAGGCAAGCATTGCCTATCAAGCTTTTCAGAAAATGCGCGAAAGCAAACAAACATATTTTTCTTTCTTGCAGGAAATAGACGTTAAGTATAAAGATGGTGGTGAAGCAAGTAGTGATGAAACTGAGGAGTTAGCGAAACTTCTAGCGAGGCATAGTGAAAAGGTAGCTGCATTCAATGATGCCATGTCGGCCGTTGAAGATTTTGATGCACGGGATGCTTTGATTAAATTGATGTCTTAGGTAACAAATAAAATAACTTAAATAAAACAGCTTATACAAAAAACTTATTGGTTCTGATCTTCAATTGCTTTTTGTGTTTTTTCTACTGACTGCATCATCATGCCTTCTACTTCTTTTGCTTTTTCAATGGAATCAGTTTGCGATTTCCAGACATGATCTTTTTTAGCATCTGCACTACTGTTAGTTTCATCTGAACAAGCTACAAACATTAAACATGAAACCAGCAGCAAAAACACTTTAATAATATTTTTCATCATCATTACCTCTTGGTTAAATATCGATTTTCATATCTTTTACAGGTATGAATTGATCACCCTCTTTACCTAATAGACTGCCTGTGTCGATATCGAAATACCAGCCATGGATAAAAAGTTTTCCTGCATCATAACGCTCTTTAATCCAGGGAAACGTCATAAGATTTTCCAATGAAGTCTCAATTGAAGCTTTTTCACAAAGAACGCATTGTTCAGAAAAATCTTCATCACTATGTTCTTGTAAAATTTTATTTCGTGCTAATCTGGCAATATCCATCCACGGATCAATAAAAACATATTTATGATCCAGATGGTCACCTTCCATCAAACTTTTAATTCCACCACACTGACTGTGTCCAAAAACAATAATATGTTTTACCTCGAGGTGTTTTACCGCAAATTCTATCGCAGCACTGGTACCATGAGATTTATCATCTGGCTCGTTTACAGGAACAAGGTTTGCAACATTTCGTATAACAAAAATATCACCTGGAATTGTATCCATCACTTGCGCAGGGTGAACGCGTGAATCACAACAAGCAATCACCAAAAACTTAGGTGACTGACCTTGTTCAAATAAACTGTCATAAACTTCCGGTTGCTCCTCAAAGTATTTTTTGTGGAAACGTTGATAACCATCAATTAATTTTTTTACTTCTTGCATAATGTTAGTTTTTTAAACCTTTTAAAAAATAAGTTTATCGCGCGCTTCTTCGTATTTTGCTGCGGTGTTATTAATCACTTCTTCCGGTAACTTTGGTCCTGGTGCTGTTTTATCCCAATCCAGAGTTTCCAGATAATCTCTTATATATTGCTTATCAAAACTTGGAGGACTTGTGCCGACTTTATAAGATTCCATTGGCCAGAAACGAGAAGAGTCTGGTGTTAAAATTTCATCAATTAAAACCAGTTGATCATTTTCATCCAATCCAAATTCAAATTTAGTATCGGCAATAATAATATCTTTTGTCAGTGCATATTCCACTGCTTGTGTATAAATTTTCAAGCTAACATCACGAACCTGCTCTGCCAGTTCTTTTCCGATTAGCTCAACGGTTTTTTCAAAGTCAATATTCTCATCATGATCACCAACATCGGCTTTGGTCGCTGGAGTAAAAATGGGTTCCGGCAATTTTTCTGCTTGTTGTAAACCTGATGGCAAACTGATTCCACAAATAGAACCTGTTGCCTGATAATCTTTCCAACCAGAACCAATCAAATATCCACGAATCACGGCTTCAATCAGCAAAGGTTTTAATTTGCGAACAACAATAGCTCGACCTTCCAGCACATCGAGTTCATCTGTTTTTTTAATGACATCTTTAACAGAAATATCGGTAAGGTGATTTGGAATAATATTTTCACATCGTTTAAACCAGAAATTAGAAACTTCGGTTAACACTCGTCCCTTACCGGGAATAGGATCGGGCAATATGACATCGAATGCAGAAAGTCGATCACTGGTCACAATCAACATATGTTGATCATCAATACTGTATATATCTCTGACTTTACCGTTACTAATTAACGGTAAACTTTTAATATGGGAACGATAGAGTGCATCTGATTTGGATTGCATAATTTTAGTATCTTATTTGTTTAGTTTTGCCCATGAATCACGCAAGGTCACAGTGCGATTAAATATCGGCTTACCATCAAGGCTATCCTTGCTATCTACATTGAAGTAACCGGTTCGTTCAAACTGAAAACATTCTTCTGCTTTTGCTACAGCTAATGAAGGCTCAAGATAAGCTGTTTTTAAAGTCAATATTGATTCAGGATTAATAAAACTTTTCCAATCCTTTTCATGTTTCTTGCTATCCGGTTTTGGATCTTTGAACAAACGGTCATATAATCGCACTTCCGTTTCTAACGCATGCTCAACAGAAACCCAATGGATGGTTCCTTTAACCTTGCGACCATCAGGTGCATTACCACCTTTTGTTTCCGGATCATACGTACAACGTAATTCAATAACTTCGCCTGCATCATTTTTAATCACTTCGTTACAAGTAATAAAATAAGCATAGCGCAAACGTACTTCGCGACCAGGCCCTAAACGAAAGAATTTTTTTGGTGGGTCTTCCATAAAGTCATCTTGTTCAATATAAATTTCTTTCGAGAAAGGCAACTGACGTTGTCCCATATCAGGATCATTCGGATGATAAGGCGCATCAAGATGTTCCTCTTCACCCTCCGGGTAATTTTCAATCACTACTTTCAGAGGGTTCAATACAGCAAGAACACGTCGCGTGCGCTTATCAAGGTCTTCTCGTACGCAATTCTCTAATACACCGACATCGATCATGGTGTCCGTTTTAGTCACGCCTATGCGACTACAAAAATCACGAATTGCTTCTGCCGTATAACCCCGACGTCTCATTCCAACAATCGTTGGCATACGTGGATCGTCCCAACCCGAAACTAACTCTTCAGTCACCAACTCATTCAATTTACGTTTACTGGTAACCGTATAATTTAAATTTAAACGAGCAAACTCAATCTGCTGTGGATGACAAGGAACGGGTAATTGATCCAAAAACCAGTCATACAAAGGGCGATGATCTTCAAACTCTAATGTACATAATGAATGTGTAATGTTCTCCAGTGCATCAGAAATACAATGTGTATAGTCATACATCGGATAAACACACCACTCATCACCCGTTTTATGATGCACGGTTTTCTTAATGCGATAGACAGCAGGGTCACGCATATTCATATTAGGTGATGCCATATCAATTTTGGCACGAAGTATTCTTTCACCCACTGCAAATTCACCCGTCCGCATACGTTTAAACAAATCCAGATTTTCTTCTACGCTGCGATCACGATGCGGACTAGGTTTGCCTGGCTCAGTTAATGTACCGCGAAGTGCCCGCATTTCATCATAACTAAGATCATCAACATAGGCCTTACCATCTTTAATTAGTTGAACCGCAAATTCATAAAGTTGTTCAAAATAATCCGATGCATAAAACAATCGATCTTCCCAATCAAAACCTAACCATTTAATGTCATTTTGGATAGAGTCCGTATATTCAACATTTTCTTTCTCTGGATTAGTATCATCAAAACGAAGATTACATAGTCCAGCTTCATAATCTTGTGCTAGACCAAAGTTTAAACAGATCGACTTTGCATGACCGATATGAAGATAACCATTAGGCTCTGGGGGAAAACGCGTATGCACACGCCCTTCATTTTTATTATTCTTTAAATCATCATTAATGATGTTACGAATAAAGTTACTCGGTTCCGGGTTTGAATTTTCAGACATGAACTATCCTAAAGTAATACAGATTATTATTGTTATTAATATTATTTAAAATGGGTGTTATTAAAAATAATTTTTATAACTGTGTACGAGCCAGATCAGGTAAGTCACCTTTCAATCCCATCGCTCGCTTCAAAATGGCATGTTTGGCTACAGGCAAGCTATCAAACATATCTAAGCCAAAATTGCGCAACCATTGTACAGATTGCGTCTGATTTTCAAAGAGATGTTTAAAGCCATCTAGTAAATACATCATGCTATGATTCTCGCCCTTACGTCTACGTTCATATCGACGTAATACTTGCAACCGACCAGGGTCTCTTCCGCGTTGAACGGTATCAATAAGCACTTCTGCCAAAGCTGCTGCATCCAGTAATCCTAAATTAGCGCCTAAACCTGCCAAAGGATGAACGGTATGCGCACTATCGCCAATCAAAGCGACTCTAGATTTAACATATTGCTCTGCTTGCGCGCGACTTAACGGAAATACCATTCGTTCGCTACTTTCCTTAATTTCACCTAATTCATTGGCAAACGCCTCTGCCAATTCAAAATGAAAGGCAGATTTATCACTCTCTTTTAATCGCTGAATATGATCAGGACTACTTGACCAGACAATGGCAGATTGATGTGGATCGGCCATCGGCAAAAAGGCTAAAGGACCACGTTTTAAAAAACGTTGTCGCGCAATTTCAACATGCGGGTATTCCATTGTAACGATACACGCCAAAGCAGACTGTTGGTAATCATGTTTATGATAATGAATATTAGCCAGCGATCTTAGTTTTGAATTACTACCATCAGCAGCAACAACGAGTTTTGATCTGAACTGCAGGCCATCTTCTGTTTCCAACAACATAGCATTTGTTCCATTCTTTATAAATGCAGGAGAAACTGACCAGATACAACGGACATTTTCCATGTCGAGTAACTTTTCCTGTAATGCATCAACAATCACTTGATGAGAAATAATGTAACCCATGGTTGGCTGACAAATTGATGCGCTATCAAAATTAATTTCGCCTAAACCATTCTCATCCCAAACATGCATCTTACGAAAACAAGCAATGTCATTTTCATCTATGCGGCGCCAAGCACCGGCTTTTTTTAATATTTGTTCAGAAGCACGCGTTATGGCAAAAATACGCGCATCAACTTTTTTAAGTGAATTGACCTGTCTAACACCGGCATCGAGTAGAATAACTTTTATTCCAGCTTGCCCTAATAAACAGGCAAAAGTACCGCCAATGATACCGCCACCAACCACTACAACATCCGCATCAAATTTATCTAATGGATTTGTCACAACGATTGTCCTCTAACAAGGCGAGGTTGTAATCCGGCAAGCCCCATTGTTCTTTCAACGAATGACATCTTGAGATCAGGTATCGCATCAAGCAACAGCATCGCCATGTTTCTAGCCGAACTTAATAAAGGCAATTCATTATAAAAACTATTCGCAAGTCTATTAGTAAACTGCATAACGTGTTGTTGATCAGTTTGACGTAACTTTATGTAATCTTCCAAAATGCGAATATCATTTATAGCGAGTCCTTTTTCTATACCCGCAAAAATACACTCCGCTAAACCTGCAACATCACGTAGACCCAAATTAAATCCCTGTGCCGCATTTGGATGAATGGTATGTGCTGAATTACCTAATAATATTAACTGCTCTTGATACTGCTCAATCGCTTCGATAAAGACAATAGGATAAGAGCGGCGCTGACCTACTTGTTCAATCTTACCCAAACGACGCCCAAACTCAGCTTCGACTGCTTCAATATATTGTTCATCCGACATATTTAAATAACGTTCAGTATTTTCTTTATTAACAGTAAACACTAGTACCGAACGATTCTTATCAATAGGTAACAACGCTACTGGGCCATGAGTAGTGAAACGTTCGTAAGCGGTAGCATTGTTTGGCTTTTGTGTTGTTACATTGGCAACAATAGCGGTCTGCTTAAAATCTTTTTCTTTGGTATTAATTCCCGCCAGACGTCGAACTAATGAATGACTACCATCTGCACCAACTAATAAACCGGCACTGATTGTTTCGGTATTATCTGAACACGATATTTCCAATGTAATGCCTGAATCAGTACGATGAAAATGTTTTAACTCTGCCGGGCAAATTAATTTAACCTTTTCAAAGGTAGACATTTGTTGATGTAAGGCATGCCCCAAAGAACGCGCAACAACCACATTGCCTAATTCTGCATATCCGCTTTCTGCTGCATCTAAATGCGCAAAACCAAATCGACCTTGTTCAGAAACATGTATTCTTTTTATTGGTGTTGCAGAAGATTGAACCTGTTGCCACACATTAATGTGTTCAAGAATACGTTTGGAGGAAGGCGAAAGTGTAATACCTCTATCATCGTAACTAGGCTGTTGATCATTTGTTAAGGTGATCGATTCAATGATGGCAATACGTAAACCCGATGAAGCCAAGGCACAAGCCAGACTTGCACCGACCATGCCTGCACCAACGATGACAACATCATAATCATGCGACATTCATCAATGCCTCAATTTCATCTGCGGTTTTTGGCGCATCTTTACTTAAGACTTCGTAACCGTCTTTTGTCACCAACACATCATCTTCAATACGTATACCAATGTTCCACCATTTTTTTGGCAGTCCTTTGCTGCCTGCTGACATATAAAGTCCCGGCTCAATGGTTAAGACCATTCCAGGCTCAAGCATACGCCATTCATTATCAACTTTATAATCACCTACATCATGCACATCCATCCCGATCCAATGTCCGGTACGATGCATATAATATTTTGTATAAACATGATCCTTAATCAATTCATCTACATTACCTTTCAAGATACCTAACTCAATCATACCTTCGGTTAAGACTCTAACAGCAGCATCATGCGGATCATTCCAATGATTGCCGGGCCTAACCTGTTCTATTGCCGCCAGTTGTGCCTTTAACACTAAGTCATATGCCTGACGTTGCGCCGTAGAAAATTTGCCATTCGCGGGAAAAGTTCTTGTGATATCGCTGGCATAACCCTGATATTCAGCACCCGCATCAATCAATAATAAATCACCCTCAGAAATTTCATCGCGATTCTCGGTGTAGTGCAAAATACAGCCGTTCTCTCCTGAACCAACAATGGAAGGATAAGCGGCAGCACGCGAACCGTGCTGCATAAATTCATGGACTAACTCTGCCTCAAGTTGGAATTCGTGCATGCCCGGTTTGCAATAGCCCATCACACGTTTGTGCGCGCCTGCTGAAATTTTTGCTGCCTGACGCATTAATTTAATCTCATCTCGGCTCTTATAAAGACGCATATCATGTAAAAAATGATTAAGCGAAATAAATTCATCAGGCGCCACAACGCCGGTTCGCGCTTTGCCTCTGATCTGATTAACCCAACCCAATGCTCTGTGATCAAAGTTTTGATCATGTCCCATATTATAAAAAATACGCTCATGTCCTTCGATCAAGCCGGGTAAGATGTCATCCATATCTTCAATTGGGAACGCATCATCCGCACCATAGGTTTTAAGAGCGCCTTCAAGACCAGCGCGACGACCATGCCATGTTTCCATTTCCTCATCGCTTTCACGACAAAACAAAATAAATTCACCATCCGCACGATCCGGAATTAAAACCGCTACTGCTTCAGGTTCGGGATAAGCAGTCAGATAAAAAAAGTCGCTGTCTGGCCGAAAAGGAAATTCAACATCACGATTTCGAATATAAACGGAAGCTGTCGGCAGTATCGCAATACTGTCCGAACCGATCATATCCATCAGTCGCTTACGGCGAGCCTGACATTCTTTCTTATTTAACACCCTGACTTCCTCATAGGATTAATGTAAAACCTCAGGTTTCTTAATATTTGCACTCACTTGATACCATTCCTGATGCAACATAATGGTACCAACACGAATATACTCAACAACTTCAAAAAAAGCCGTTTCCGCTTCTTCGTCATCTTCTATTGTCGTCTCCATACGCGAAATTGAAACCACATCTTTCACAAATTCATCACACTCATCATTTAATGTCGGTTTTTTACCCATTCCACCGATTCCCAAGCCGCTGGCAAAACCAGCACACCACTCAGCAAGCGCACTGGAACGGTCACTTATGGCAGTTTGGTCATCCGGCAAGAGTAATTCAAAAGAAATTTCCTCGGACAATATCTCTTCTTTCACCTGCTTTGCCAACTTTTCGAGAATTGCGAAACAATCACCCACGTTAACTGTAGCATCAATGCCAGCTAGTAAATGATCTCGCCATGAATCTGCGGCAATTGAATTACTGCTACAGAAATAACCACACAAGAAACCGTGGCACTCTGAAGCCCGTACACCAGCGTGTACTGTACCTAATTTCGCATTTACTTCATCGTAGTCAATTTTCATCGATATTCTCTTCTTCAACTCTCTAACTAAATAGTTGTTTTTGTGGCACAATAATAACAGGAAGCGGCATGAGGAGGTTGTCAAACTTAAGACTGTTCTACTGCGGAAAAGCCGGATTTGTCTCTTTTTCACGCTCTGCTTCGTTAAATAGAACAACTATTTGCCTCAACAGTGCGTGAAAAATAGTTCAAACCGGACTTTCCCTCGCTACGAACGCTTAAGTCTGACAACCTCCTGAGCACCTTCTATTTGTGATCACCTGTTGACCAGTTAATTCAGGCACTTTATATTGATGATCCTATGATAAATCAACTATAACGCCGGTTCACGCTGAACCAGTATCAGGACACTATCATGAGCAATGACAATAACGAAAATACAGATCTTGGGGCACTCGAATCGAGAGTTGACGAGTTAATTAGTACGGTTAGCCAGCTGAAAACTGAAAATTCTGCTTTACGAAACCAGCAAGACAGCCTGGTAAACGAACGTGCGGTCTTGATTGAAAAGACCGAACAAGCCAGAACCCGTATCGAATCAATGATTTCGCGTCTTCGATCTATGGAAACACGTGCATGAGCAAAAACACCTCTCCAGTTAAAGTCACTATCCTTGAAAAGGAATATTTGATTGCCTGTGAGGAAGCAGAAATAGAATCGTTACGCAATTCTGCCGATTTCCTTAATCAAAAAATGAATGAAATGAAAAGAGGTGGTGGTGTCATTGGATCAGAACGAATTGCAGTGATGACAGCGCTAAATATTACAAACGAATTACTCGCTTACAAAAAAGATAATCAGGACTATACTTCATCTATAGACAGTACCCTGAAGCGTTTACAAAACAAGATTAATGATGCCTTGGCGCGAGACACTCAACTGGATATGGATATGGATTCTCCAGTTTCACAGGGCAGTTAGTAGAAAAGATTAAGCTTGGGTATCTTCTGTGATGCGCGTTATCTACTCGTGATAACTTGAGCCGATAAGATATATCGCAGGGAATCTGAAAGTGTGTTGTTGTGCATGTCCATCCACGTGGAAAGCCTGAGACGTTACCTAAGATACCCACTTGAACTACTGGTTCAAGTTCAATGTCAGAGACGACATCACGGTTGATACCCCCTACTTTATTAAATCAGTAGCTGTAACCTTATTTATATTGCATTTGCTGATAAGACCATTGCGCCTAAATCTACCGGCTTTATTTCATTGAAGTTGATACTTACTATACTGATGTCATCATTTTGCTTTGTGTCGCCAATATATTTTTCAAGTTCATCTTTAACTATATGAAATGAATCCTGTCGGTTTTCACTTTTTGTAAAATTTTGTTCCAGACGTTCAACACCGTACATTCCACCGGCAGCATCACAAGCATCAGTTACACCATCACTGTAAATAAAAGCAGTACAATCAAAACCTACATCGATTGTTTCACAAGCAAGATCTTTGGAACTGTATTGATTAATCCCTATTGGCACATGTGAAGAAGAAACTTTAGTCCTGATAGAGCCATCACGGTTAATGATTAAAATATCAGGTAATCCACCGTTCCAGATAGTCACTTTTTGTGCATGATAATCGTATTCTAATAAACACGCAGCGCAAAAAAGATGGGTAGGCAATACGATATTCAAGGAACGATTTAATTCAGCAACAATTTCAGGAAGACTTTCTCCGAGTCTGGCTTTCGTCATAAAAATATTCGCCGCCAATGGCGCACCAATCGCCGCAGGCAAACCATGTCCGGTAAAATCAGCAAGCATGACATACGTATGATTAGAACGGCTTTGCGCCGAAAGAATCAAGTCACCACTAAACATTGACATGGGCGACATCCAGCTTTTTAAATAATAAGCATCTTTTGTATGTGTATAAATTAATCGATCGAAAACTTCTTTTGCGATTTTCATTTCAGCTTCATTTTCAGCCTGTTCTAATTCAAGCTTATAATTCAACTCTCTTAATTGAATCATTTTTGACTCAAGCTGACTGTTAGTCTCCTTTAACTTTCCAGCCGTAAGTGCTAATTTTTCTTTTAGCTCTGCGACACTGTATCTTTCTATTCCATCATCAATCGATTTTTCAAGAACTTCAAAAGAACAAGGTTTATTCAGAAATCGGTAAATCTCACCTTTATGAAGAGCTTCAACAACAACGTCCTTATCAGTCTCACCCGTCAACATGATAAAAACTGAAAGTGGGGATATTTGTCTCGCTTTTTCAAGAAAGGCCGTTCCAGTCATGTGCGGCATATTGTAATCAACAATAACTACTTGAAAATCAAGATGCTTTTCTAGAAAAACTAAAGCATCAGCACCACTATTAGCCAGCGTTATATCGTATTTTTCTCTGAACTGACGCTTAAATGCAGCCGTAATATTGGCTTCATCGTCAATATAAAGCACTCGCGCTAATTTATTAGTCATGGAACTTGCCTACACATACAAATCCTTCTGTTTGAGCCTGTTAACTTCGACTATGGATAAACTTTATCGGCACAATAACTGAAATATTTAGGGAAACAGGAGAGGTTTATTGTTTATTTTATATAACCGTAATCTCGCTATGTAAGTGAAATTAAGGTTATAAAGGACTACTAACTTAAGAATTTCTGATACGCAGGATTATCGGTTTCCTTCCAAAAGATAATTCCTAATTCATCAACGAACTTTTGAAATTGTTCTCGTTCTTCTTCTTTAACCTGGAAACCCATGAGTACACGACCATAGGCTGCACCGTGGTTTCGATAATGAAATAAACTGATGTTCCAGCGTTCTTCCATTTCGTTTAGGAAATGTAATAGTGCGCCAGAACGTTCTGGAAATTCAAAACGATAAATTACTTCGTTTTCAGCTTGAGGTGCATGACCGCCAACCATATAACGAATATGCATCTTGGCGATAACATCATTACTTAAATCAGTAACGTCATAACCTTTTTCAACTAAGTGTTTAATCAATGCATCTTTCTCTGCGACACCTTTTTTAAGCTGCACTCCAACAAAAACATTAGCGTCTTTATCATCGGCATAGCGATAATTAAATTCAGTAATTAAACGCGGACCCAGATCATGACATAGATGACGAAAACTTCCGGGACGTTCTGGAATACCTATCACCATCAACGCTTCACGATTTTCACCCAAGGCAGAAAGCTCGGCAATATGACGCAAGCGATCGAAATTCACATTCGCGCCGCTAAAGATTGCTACCAATTCTTTATTCGTTATTTTTTCCCGAGCGACATATTGTTTTAATCCTGCAAGTGCTAACGCACCTGCAGGCTCAGGAATTGAACGTGTATCTTCAAAAATATCTTTAACTGCTGCACAAATATCATCAACGCTGACTAAAAGAATCTCATCGACCAGGTCTTTTGCTATGCGAAAGTTTTCTTCACCAACTTGTATTACGGCAGCACCATCAGCAAATATTCCAATTTGATCCAGAATCACACGTTCATTAGCTTCGAAAGCATGATGCATGCTTGGTGCTTCATCGTGTTCAACACCGATAATTTTTATCTCTGGATGACTTTCCTTCACATAGACAGCAATACCCGCGATTAAACCTCCGCCACCGACAGGCACGAAAATAATATCCGGCTTTGTTGGATGTTGTTCTAATAATTCAACGCCGACCGTCGCCTGTCCAGCAATGATCAAGGGATGATCGAATGGCGGGATGTAACACATGCCAGTTTCTTCTGATAATTTATGGGCATGAACCTTAGCATCATCATAAGTATTTCCATGCAAGACAACTTCAGCATTCATGCGCTTAACTGAACCAACCTTAATGTCTGGTGTCGTTTTCGGCATCACAATCACAGCTTTTATATTCAGACCTTGTGCTGCCAAAGCCACGCCCTGAGCATGATTACCCGCAGAAGCGGTAATAACACCACGTTCACGTTCTTCATTAGATAAAGAAGCGATCATATTGTAGGCACCACGTAGCTTATAGGAGAAAACCGGTTGCTGATCTTCCCGCTTCAGCCAAATATTATTATTGTGACGTTGTGAAAGTTGCGGCGCACGATCCAGATCCGTCCGTTTTGCGACGGTATAGATGCGCTGTCCAGCTTCCTCAATTAATTTTTTGTATTCATCAAACATTAGCATAAGATAACATTTAACATCACATCAAACTATTCACTAATTTATTTAATGGAGCTTGTTATGTCACAAGATGACAGGAAGAAAGAAGTTGCCAAGGCAGCAATCGAATATATTGAAGATGACAGTATTGTCGGCGTTGGTACAGGTAGTACGGTTAACTTCTTTATTGAAGAACTGGCCAAGATAAAAGGCCGAATAGAAGGTGCTATTTCAAGCTCGGTTGCCAGCGAAGAATTGCTTAAGCAACATCATATTCCCGTACTTACTTTAAATAGCGTAATAGAAATCCCTGTTTATGTGGACGGTGCGGACGAAGCGACGCAGCATAGACATTTAATCAAAGGCGGTGGTGGCGCGCTAACACGTGAAAAAATAGTTGCCGCAGCAAGCAGACTATTTGTTTGTATTATTGATGACAGCAAGATGGTGCCGATGCTGGGTAAGTTTCCCTTACCGATTGAAGTTATACCTATGGCGCAAAGCTATGTGGCCAGACAAATCACTAAACTCGGTGGACAACCTAAATTACGTAAGGATTTCATAACCGATAACGGCAATATCATCCTTGATGTGCATAATATGGAAATTGAAAACCCGATTGAACTGGAACAGCAGCTTAATGAAATTGTCGGCATAGTTACAAATGGGCTTTTTGCACAAAGACCTGCTGATATCGTTTTAATCGCTGATCCCGATGGAATTCAACGAATTCTGTCGTAAAATTACTGCTTTGACTAATCTATTCTTGGCTAGATTGGGCTATTGCCTGATTTTCCATCCCATATCAATTCGTTGACTCATCCTTCTTTATTATAAAAAGCCTAAAGAATTTAGCTTTTTCAGCCGATTTATCAATAGAAGCTGTCTTTTAGCGGCAGGACGCTAACGGGCGTAAAGCAGACTGATACTCTCTTCAAGCCGATTTGTCGTATCAAGTTATCCTGATGCAAGTTAAATGGACATACTTTAAAGACGAACGAAACATGAATATTTACAGAAAAAGTATTTGCACAAAAATATCTTATTATTCAACTATCTGTTTAATAGTGGCTTTTGCAGCATGTCTTTTAATTACACTTAACCTTGGTAACTCATCATTTGTGACAACTGCATTAATGATAGCCTGTGTATTCATCATTACTGCTGCAGCAATATATTTCACGATGCGACAATTACTAGCAAAACCGCTGGAAAAACTTGCTAATTCATTCCAGACAATAAGCAGCTCTTCATTCAATAACAACCCATTACCATTACATGAAGATAACGAAATCGGTGTAATGGCAAAAGCATTTAACATTGTTTTAAAAAATGCCTGCGATAAAACCAATGAAATGGCAGAAGAAATTATTGAAAGAAGCAAAGTCGAAAAAGCGTTAAAAAAGAGTGAAACACAATTTAAACAAATGGCTGAACACATAGATGAAGTGTTATGGCTATGCTCTGCAGATGGAATGGAAATGCATTATGTTAGTCCTGCTTACGAAGAAATCTACGGTCGAAGCTGCCATGAGTTTTATAAAGACCCGCATGTCTGGCTCAACGATATTCATGAAAAAGATAGAGCAAGGGTAATAAAAAATTTCGCTGAAAATGGCATAAAAGGTAAAAACTTCTCATCTACTTTTCGTATATGTCGCCCCGATGGCGAAACCAGAACGGTTTGTGACACTGGGTTTCCAATCTTTGATGATAATGGCAATCTCTATAGAATTGCCGGCACAGTCAGGGACATAACAAAACAGAAAAAATCTGACGAAAAACTGGCAAAACTTAGACTTCTGTATGAATACATTTTACATTCTGCCGGCGAAGGTATTTATGGACTCGATCCCGATGGTAATACAACTTTCGTTAATCCTGCGGCAGCTAATATGCTCGGTTACGACACGCATGAGCTGATCGGCAAATCACAACACGATTTCGTGCATCATTCCAAACTGAATGGAACACCTTATCTTCTAGAAGAATGTCCTATTTCAATGGCGCTTCATGATGGGCAAATTCATAAAGTTGATGACGAAGTATTTTGGAGAAAAGACAAGAGCAGTTTTCCTGTTGAATATGTCAGCACACCAATACGCGATACAAAAAATAAGGGATAATAGACAAAATGTGATGGTTTTTTCATGACTTATTAAGTAAATAATTGATCATTTTATTTCTTCTTTTATGACGTAAGCCACGATGTATTTTTACTTTCTGTTTCCAATGAGCAAAGGAACCCTCGCAACTAT
>JBDNFW010000027.1:0-50522 GCA_041689615.1 Gammaproteobacteria bacterium
AATAGTTGCGAGGGTTCCTTTGCTCATTGGAAACAGAAAGTAAAAATACATCGTGGCTTACGTCATAAAAGAAGAAATAAAATGATCAATTATTTACTTAATAAGTCATGAAAAAACCATCACATTTTGTCTATTATCCCAATATTCAGGTTAATTTACCTTGTTAGGCTATTCTTCTAAACTGGCAGTATAGGTACATCTGTTCTACCCCACCTGGTGTGATGTGCAGTTTCTTATCATACTTCTTCAACTCAAAATCCTCACCTAATGCGTTAGCTAGCTGCTCGTGGCTGTACCGATGTACCGGCAAACCACTACACTTCGATGGTGCTTCAAGTGCAAACGTACCAATGATTACATGCCCACCGGGCCGTAATGCGTTTACAAGATTCTTCAGGTATTGTTGCTGTTGCTCTGGGTTGACGAGAAAGTGAAACGCCGCTCGACCGTGCCAAAGCTCATAATATTGTTCTGGCAAAGCTATTGTGCTTATATCACCCTCAAGCCAAGTAACCGATTCAGCCGTTTTACCTAGCCGGACTTTAACCGATGACAGGGCACTCTTTGATAGATCGAGCACCGTGATCGATTTATAATCCTGTCTCAGTAAATCATCTGCTAATGTAGATACGCCACCACCAACATCGATAATCCGAGCGTCCTTTGAGAGCCCAAGATCATATTTATCCACCTGATGGAAGTCTGTAAATGTGGGTCATACCAACCGAGCTTTTCAGCAGGTTTCGTCGAATAGACTTCTTCCCAGTGCTTTCTTTTATCCATTTCAGTAAGCTTAACAGATGTACTATGCGGACTCAGCAAATATCTCTTAAAAGTATTTCGCTTCCATGATTATCGTTCCAGATAATCAGGGCTATGCAAGATTTTATGAGAATGTGATCGTCCGCACTTGGCCCAGACTGTGTGAAAACTCAAGATTACAACCATAAAATAAAATGATTCCCCACTTACAAAGCTAAATGATCTTGTTTAGGGACAAGCATCTTAGAACTAGACATTATATTATTTCTTTTCCCCCACAATTTAAAACCGAAAATAGTTTTCACACAGTCTGGGCCGGAAGTGGAACTTTAAAATTTAAATTTCTTACTAAAAGCAGACACTAATTATCACTGGTTTCATCACACATACCAAACTCCATTGGTCACCATACAGTCGATAGAATCCAGTGCCATATGGATAATCAGGCCAATTCCGATATAGCGTAATGGTTTGATAAAACAAAACACTCCATATAACAATATTGGAATAAATTCGTGCAGTGGATGAAAGCCGATACTGCAACGATTTGGGTCGTAGACTGGATTTGCTAATAAATGATCAATATCGACCAGCATTGTCGACATCATAATTAAAAATACTATTTTCCAATTAGTTTTAAAGAATAATAGCGCAACAAGCAATGGCACTATTAAGTGAAGTGAAAGATGTAGAATGTCTAATGCCTTACTTTTTTACAAACTTATATTTCTGGGGAACGTTTAAATTTAGCATTCTTGAGAAAATATTTCGTTTGTTCAATTGCGGTATCATTTCCCATAATGAACGGATGTGTTGCTTCTACCACCATAAAATCTTTCATGCCCTCTAGTTTTGCACTTTCAATAGAAACTTTGCCATCATCAACACCATCTATCATGCTTGATAGAATCAGGTTTATTGATTTATTACCGGTTATTATTCCCAGTTCGAAATCAGGTTCGCCTAAAGTATTAGGCATGCTTTCATTACTGGTACTCAGTTGCAAACCGGCGGGGCCATTGATTGCTTTAAATAACCATAAACCTCCCAAGGTATCGACGACTTCACTTCCCTTGTTTGGTGGACTTAACATAACCACGCGTCCTATTTTAAAAGGTCTGTCTTGCGTTGCTAAATAACGAACTATAATTCCACCCATAGAATGGGTAACAAAATTAACTATTTTGTTTTCACCTTTTAAACATTTTTTAATATCGGGCAAAACAAAATCTGAAACCAGCTTTTCTATCGGATGTTTAGTAGAAGGATAAGAAACATTGCATGTTGTGTAACCTTCTTTCTGCAAACTCTTTTCCATCTTTTTAAACGATGAATCAGATCGGGCAAGCCCATGAAGCAACACCACGAATTCAGCCTCATCATTTGCATCAACTGGAGAAACAGAAATCACCAGACTAAGAACAATGATTAATATTGAAAGGTTATTCTTTATAAACATACTATTTAATTAAGGTAATTCCGTTAGCATTTGTTGCAATGGCTTTCTTGCGGTTTGTGGTATTTCAGCAGGATAACCATACCAGACTAAGCCCATAATATTTTCCATGTCCTTATTCACCCAAACCAGATCATAAAATCGATCATCGCGCGTCACTGGACCGGTTGACCATTTAGTACCGATACCTTGTTGCCAAAGAATGAGCATTAAATTTTGAATTGCACAACTGCAAGCTGCGTAGTCTTCCTGATAACGTATTTCATCATCTGATTTTTGACAGGTCACCACTATCCAACCCGGGATGTCCATCCAACGTTTCACTTTCTTTTCAGCTGCTTCAGCACCTTTCGTTAATGTCAGCATTTCTTTATTCAATGCACAGACATCTGCAACCGTTTCTTTTCCCAAAAGATAAAAATGCCATGGCTCAGTAAGATGATGATTTGGCGCCCAACAGGCAGAAGCTATTGCCTCTTTAACAATGCTCTTTTTCGGAATTTTGTCTGGTTCAAAATCATGAATCGTCCGGCGCGACGTAATAATGTCTACTAAATTCATTGATTGATTAGTCATACATACCTCTGTTGTAAAGACAACATATTACCTTGCTGTTTGATATTACTGAAAACTCTTTAAAGCACGATGTCATCAGATTTTATGAAAACCAGACATTTTCTCTAATTTTGTCTAGGACATTTTTTACTATAATAATCATATATTTATATTCTTTTTAACGACTATTTGTCTAAATATAACAATATATTTTAATTTTTATCGATTATTGTCCATATTTTGTCTAGTCTAGCCGAATTAACTTTTAGGAATAAAAATTATGTCTACAACAAGTGAAGCATTGGAAACTGTATTTAAAATCGGCGCAGTCTCACGAATAACAAATATACCTGTCGATACATTACGCATATGGGAAAGACGTTATAGCGTTGTTGTGCCCATGCGATCTAAAAATGCTGATCGACTGTATCAAACTAAAGATATTAATCGACTGACTCTACTTAAGATGCTGGTTGACCAAGGTCATTCCATTGGTACAGTTGCGCGGTTAAGTAACGATGAATTAAGTGATCGCTTAAACGTACACGATAAAAAAATAATTAGTAAAAGTCAGAATAATTTTGGTCAGACCATTCATGTCGCAGTGATCGGTGAAGTTTTATCATTACAAATTGAACATTCGCAAATCAATAACGAGCATTTTTCTTTTACCGGAATTTATCACAATGAGAATGATTTCATTGAAAACAAAGAAAACGATTCTATAGATATTCTAATTCTTGAATATCCGGCAATTTATGAAGATGATATTGATAAAATAGAGGTCTTATTTAAACAGTCAAATGCAAAGCAACTGATACTAATTTATGGTTTCACGAATAGTGACGCAAGAAAAATATTGGACCAAACCAGTTACAAATATATTCAAGCGCCGGTAACAATTGATAACTTACAAAGAGAAGTAACGGATTCAATAAAAGATAAAAATATTAATAGCGACAAACAAAATGAGATAAAGCTTGAAGATAAAGCTCCGCTGCGGACTTACACAAGTAAACAGTTAATCAACTTGTCTTCGACCTCTTCAGTTATCAAGTGTGAATGCCCTCAACACTTATCCAGTATGATTATTAAACTTATTCAGTTTGAACTTTATAGTTCTGAATGTATAAACCGATATGAAAAAGATGCCGAATTACATGCAATGCTGGGGAATATGGCAGGACATGCCAGATCAATTCTGGAACAAGCATTGACAAAAGTTGTTGAAACAGAAAATCTTTCATTAGAAAAATAATGTTTTATAAACTAAAACATTATCTTGTATGGAGCTTATTTTTAATTAGCCCATCACTTTTTGCGACTAACGACTTTGATCCGTTTCGACCGCATGGCAGGTTTATCAATCTTGGTTTACAAGTTATGTATATTGATTGCCTTGGTGAAAAATCACCAACCGTTTTAATTGATGTAGGTCTCGGCGATGCTTCTGCAAACTGGCTTAAAATTGCCAAGGAGTTATCAAAAGATGTACGGGTTTGTTTATATGATCGGGCTGGATACGGATGGAGCGATCCGGGTCCCGGCAGTAGAACAACAGCACAAATTGTTCATGAACTAAATATGTTACTGGAATTTTCTGATGAACTCGGACCTTATGTAATGGTCGGTCATTCCTTCGGCGGATTTAGTGCAAGATATTTTGCGGCGACTTATCCGGAAAAAACAGTAGGTGTAGTTCTAATAGATTCATCTCATCCGGATCAAATCTATAGATTATCTCCACTGGATCAACACAACAAAAAACGTCCGTTAAAGTTAGGCCGAGCAGAACCTGCGCCAGATTATATGAATGAAACTGAAAAACGTTGGTATTTTCTTAATTCCAGTCGTAAAGCAGTCTTTGCACAAATGGAAGAGTTAAGAAGTTTCAAGGATAGCGCTTATCAAGTTAAACACTCCGGTTCTTTGCCTAATATCCCGTTAGCCGTATTAAGCCGAGGCAAAAGTCAACTTCCCGAAGTCAATGGTGTTTCTCTAGAGCAGGAATGGAGTGATATGCAAAAAGATTTGTTAAAGCTTAGCAATAAAAGTTGGCAGACAATTGTTGAAAAAAGCGGACACAGAATCTATTTAGATGCACCTGAAATAGTAGTAAGTAATATTTTAAAAGTTGTAATCCAGACTAGAGAAAATGAGAACGCACCACTTACTCCGACAACTGAAAATTTAATTGAATAAAAATTCACCCGCTCTAAATAGAACGGATGAATAATTCCTTTGTAGGGGAACATAACAATGGGAAAGCCAAGAAGAGCTATGGCAGGCTTATTCTTAACTCGCGAGTAATATGAACGATAAATGTGATCCGACATTTAAACAAACGTTAAGAATAGGTTAAATATTTAAGATAACTTCTATCATGCTATTCAGAATAAAGTCATAACTCCTTATTTATACTAAATATTCCCTATATCTCTCTTGAATCATACGCCCAATGTAGTAAAGCCTGTCTTTGTTTACGTCTGCAATTTAAATCATATTGCTCGCAGTTTTTTCTAATTGCTCCCCGATGCCTGACAATCGCTTTCCAGCGTTTTATCTGACGATAATCTTCTTCAGCAATTCTACGCCCCATATAATAACGACAATACCACTGAAACCAGCCACGCGGATCTTCTTCAAATATCCAGCCTTTCTTTTTCCATTCACTCAATGGTAAGGAGGCGTTTATTGAATAGTAATTAAGTTCGGGGTTTTTACCTTCAGGTGATAACTTTGCTTTCGTAAACCAGCTTTTTGGAAATTCATTTTGACAATCGGTTATATACGTTCCACCAAAGACACCAAGTTCCAACATTTGTTTTGGTGTCAATTCAGGTTTAAATTCACTATTAAAATTTTTTCCGATCGGTTGCTCAAGATAATACACATAACATGATTGCATCGTGTCATTCACGATAACCTTCTGTTTCATTAAAAAACTCTATTCGACTTTAATAGTAATTTTTTCAGATACGACTGGTTTATCATGAGGGATATGTAAATAATTTCCTAAAACAAGTTGCAAGGTATGCGTTCCCGGAGACAACGTTAATTCTGTTTCAGTTTGTCCACCGCCAAAATGTTTTATCTTATCAGTCGCCGCTAAAGGTTGAGATAATTCAGGAAGTTCATCAGTATCAATAAGAAGATGATGATGACCCGTGTTGTCTTTATCAAGACCTGCCGGCGCAACACCCATGCCGGACAATCCAAATTTCACAGTAAATGTTTTAGAAACCGTAGCGCCATTGGGCGGGGCAATAAAATATAACTTTGCATCAGGTGATGATTTGGACACCAATTCATTTGCAAATGAAGTTAATGAAACTATGAGTATCGTCATTGCTGCAAGAAAAATTTTTAATTTCATAATGAGCTCCATTATTATGTTAAACAGAAGTTACAAAACATTCTCATGCACACTTTTGTAATGTTCTACCTCAGGAAAAGGTTCATAAAAGTGGTGTAATAAATCACGCCATTCCTGATAATGCTCGGATTCTCTAAATCCTTGTATATGATCTTCTAGCGTTTGCCAATTAACCAATAAGATATATCGATTTGGTTTTTCAATGCATTGCTGAAGCTGATGTGAGACATAGCCCTGCATACTTGAAATGATTTTCTGCGCTTTAGCAAAAGCCAATTCAAATGACTTTTCCTGTCCTGAAATAACATCAAGAATGGCAACTTCAAGAATCACTTTTTACTCCTGCATTTAATTATGAAAAACATTTGCTAACCTAAAACTATATTATCAGGAATATCGATGATCATGTTTAACTTCACGTTAATTATTATAATTTGTATTATTGATTAGCCACATATCTCATGCAAATAGATGTTTTTCCTGATGTTTTTAATATATATAAAGGATAAAAAATTGTCGCCGATAACAAAATAACGGTTATTTTTGAGGATAGTAAATTGGGCGCTCTATTACAAACTAGTGAGAAACGACGACTAAAACGTTTCTCTGCTCGTCTGAAAGTCTATTCTCAACTAACAGATGATTTAATTGGCTATTCAGAAAATCTTCATACTGAAGGAATGATGATTGTGACAAAAAATCCAATTGCAAAAGATCAGGAACTTCAGATTTGGTTTGGTGCGACAAAAGAAGAAAAAAGATTAAATCGAATATTTGTATCTGCTTATAAAGTTTGGGAAAGCTTCACAAATGAAGGTGAACGTCTTTATTATTCCGGTTTACATTTTGTAGCACCATCAGAAGATGTCCTGGATAAGATTCAGACGCTACTTTACAATATCGAAAACGATGATTAACTAATCTTCTTCACTTGTCATCATTATCATGTCGAGACTGCCATTCAGTAATTCCACCTTTGACACAAGCAATGCCAATTAAAGAGTTTAATCCAACAAAGAACCAAAAATAAAATGGTTGTACATTTCGATAAATAATCAAAGAATGGCTGCTATGTCTAGAACTAATATCAATTATACCTGTAAAAGCACTATAGGCAGCAATTGATATAAAAACAATTTCAAGAAAAAAAGTATCATCATATTATTTATATCTTCTTTTTTCATTGTGGTTATCCTTTTGCTTAATAATTAACTAATCCCTTTGTTATCTTCTTCTGTTTTCGACTCTTTTTTATAGTTTGTATCCTGACGATTTAAATTGACTGCATGTTTCTGTTTATAGATATCAAATACTTTATCTGCGTCTAGTCCGGCACACATCATCGCAGAGACTAAAAAATGTAAAATATCGATTAATTCAACACGAATATTTTGCATATCAACCTCATCTTTACTCCACCATTTCCACAAGAGTTCTTCATCAAGCTCAATCAATTCTTCTTTCATCGCTTTTGAATAATTCATTAACCATTCGTTTGGCAAGTCATTCACCATCAGTTCGCCCTCGGCAACCGCAGCGATAATTTTTTTCATACTTAAATCTTGACCGGATTTATCTTTGAGTTTGTTTTTTGCAAAGACATAATCATTCAATTCTGTTTGCATTTCGAAAATCTTGTCTAACATGGCTAGGCTCCGCAATAGGTACTGTTTGTATTTGGCTATTTCTTGCTAACTTACCACGATTACGGCCTATGACAAATCCTGAGCCATGTATATAATCGCGCTTCCTTTTGAGCCCTGACAATTATGCCTTTAATCACTTTTGATGAAATTTCCCTCGAATTCGGCGATCAGATGATCCTGAATAAAGTCAGTATGTCGCTGGAGTCTGGCGAGCGCGTCTGTCTAATCGGGCGTAATGGCGCGGGAAAATCAACTTTAATTAATATTATTAATAACCGGATAGAGCCAGATAGCGGTGAAATCGTAAAACAATCTCATCTTCGAGTGAGCCAATTAGAACAAGCGCTGCCTGAAATTCGCGATATTAGTGTCAAAGATTATGTCGCTGAAGGCCTTAGTCATTTACAGAGTTTATTAAAAGAATACGAAGCACTATCAAATGAAAATATTGAAAACAATCCTCATTTATTGCGCGAATTAGAAGATCTACAACATCAAATTGAAGCGGAAGGCGGCTGGAATATTGATCAACGTGTTGAAACCATTGTTTCTGAACTCAATCTCCCTGCCGAATTAAAACTGGATCAATTATCTGGCGGTTGGCGTCGTCGTGTTGCTCTGGGGAAAGCATTAGTTAGTAATCCTGAATTATTATTACTAGATGAACCAACAAACCATTTAGACTTAAGTACGATTGAATGGTTGGAAAATCGTTTTAGTAACTTTAGCGGCGCCATACTTTTCATTACACATGATCGTGCTTTCCTACAAAAACTGGCAACACGAATTATTGAATTGGATCGAGGCAAACTTTCCAGTTGGCCGGGAACTTATCAAGACTATTTAGTAAATAAAGAAAAAGCGTTAGAAGAAGAAGCAAAAACCAATGCACTCTTTGACAAAAAGCTAAGCGAAGAAGAAGTCTGGATAAGACAAGGAATTAAAGCGAGGCGCACGCGTAATGAAGGTCGTGTACGTTCATTAGAAGCAATGCGTAAAGAAGTTGCTAAGCGGTTAACCCGGCAAGATAAAGCACGTATACATATTGAAGAAGCTGAACAATCTGGACGTAAAGTCATTGAAGCTCACAATATTTGTCACAGTTATGGTGAACAACCGTTAATCGATAAACTATCTTTAAAAGTCATGCGCGGTGATCGAATCGGTTTAGTTGGTAATAACGGCGTCGGCAAAAGTACGCTTTTAAAAATAATATTAGGTGAAATCAAAGCAAACTCCGGTACGGTAAAGATTGGCACTAACCTTGAAATTGCCTACTTCGATCAATTGCGCAACAACCTTGATCCGGAAAAAACCATTGCCGAGATTGTAGGCGAAGGTGGCGAATATATAAAAATTAATGGTAAAGATCGTCATGTCATTGGTTATTTGCGTGGATTCTTATTTACCGCCAAGCGCGCTATGACAAAGATCAAAGTCTTATCCGGCGGCGAAAAAAATCGCGTTATTCTTGCCAAGCTATTAACTAAACCCAGCAACCTGATCGTACTTGACGAACCGACTAATGATCTTGATGTTGAAACACTGGAAGTTTTGGAAGAACGGCTTTCAGAATACAAAGGCACATTAATAGTGGTGAGTCATGATCGTGAATTTGTTGATAACGTTGTTAGTAGTATTCTTGTATTTGAAGTTACAGGAGTTGTGCAAAACTATGCTGGTGGTTTTAGTGATTGGGCAAGACACGGCAAACACCTTGCTGAAATGGATAATCCTATCGCAAGAAAAGAAAACAATAATTCTGATGTCCAAAATAAAAAACGAACGAATAATAAAAAACTCAGTTATAAATTAAAACTCGAACTCGAATCCCTGCCGGAAAAAATTGCATCACTAGAACAAGATGTTGCTGAACTTGAAAAACAAACAAGCACTGATGATTTTTATACTAAACCTTACAAGAAACAACAACCTGTCCTTGATGAACAATCGGCAAAACAAAAGGAATTAGATGATGTAATTCATCGTTGGTATGAACTCGAAAACATGGAAAAAGAGTTGCAAGGATAATTAATTCTTAATGAATTTTGATAAGCGTTATTTGTTACATGGTTTTCTTCCTGCTTTTTTATCTGCTTGTTGTTTTGCTGTCATGGCAACCTGTATCAAAGTAGCTTCATCTGAGTTACCTGCACCGCAACTGGTTTTTTTTAGAAGTGTTGTCGGTTTATTGATTATATTACCCATTGTCTTACCGCGCGGACTACAATTTATAAAAACGCCCGTACTGAAACTACATATGTTTCGTGGTTTTATCAGTCTTTCTGCCATGAGCTGTTTCTTTTATGCCATCGGACATGTGGGTTTATCCGAATCTACTTTATTGAATGCAAGCTCGCCCTTATTTGTTGGATTACTCGCATTCCCTGCTTTAAAAGAGAAAATAAGTTTACGAACGGCTATCGCTTTATTAGTCGGTTTTATCGGCGTTGGTTTTATTCTAAAACCGGGAACAGATTTGTTTACCTTTGCTGCATTAATTGGTCTTTGTTCCGGTTTCTTTATTGCTTGTGCAAAAATACTAGTTCGCTACATGGCAAGCACTGAACCAGTCATGCGCACTGTATTTTACTTTAGTATATTCACAACACTTTATTCAGGCATATTAATGATCTGGTTTTGGCAAACACCGAACCTACATGATGTATTGATTATGGTATTAGCGGGTATCTCCGCAACAGGTGGACAAATGTTACTAACGTATGCCTTCACTCATAACGAAGCAGTAACTGTCGCGCCCTTCACGTACGTAACCGTAGTGATAGCTACATTGATTGGTTGGTTCGGTTGGAATGAATTACCAGATATTAGTTCTGCTATAGGCGCAATATTAATTATCAACGCGTGTTTATCACTTTCAATACAAGGCAAATTACCTAATCCATGGAAGCTTAAGAAACCAAAAACATAATTTTTCTTAATTCTCGATTAGTATCTTTTCCATAAAGAAGTTATTTAACAGTATTCCATTTCGGCAAACATCATTATTTTTCACTACTACAAAACTCATTTTTTCAAAGAACAGTTTAGCTAGATAGGAGGCTTCGGTAAATAATTTTTTGATACCTTCGTCCCGAACGGATTGTTCAATGTGTTGATATAGCACTGCTTAAATTAATCTATTCATTGTCGAAAGACAGGATTGATAATAGCTTTGACCAAACAAGTTTAAATGATTTAGTTCATGGTATAAACGATACAAGGTAATTCTCTCTTCCAAACCATCTTGTAATGGCCAAACTTCTGCGTAGGCTGTTTCACACCTTGATCCAAAACCACCAAATAATCGCATCATGCCGATTTCCGCTTCGCGATGACCGTAATAACTTGCTGGATCAAATATAACAGGTTCACCATGTTCATTCGCAGCAGCATTACCTGACCACAGATCACCATGTAATAACACTGCTGCTTCATTTATATTGCCGATTAAAGTATCGAGTTTATTTATTAATTTTTTGCCTGCTTTTAATAAAAGGTCATCTTTGTTTGTTTTTGTAGAAAATAATTTTAATTGATAGCCTAAACGTTGTTCACGCCAAAAATCCAACCATCTATCTGACCAGTTATTTATTTGTTTTGTTGTACCAAGATAATTATCTCGATTGAAACCGAATTGATTATTTTTTGTTGCTAAATGTAATTGCGCTAAACGGCTTCCCATTTGTTCTTGCCAATCTTTAGCCGGACTGCCTTCTTTAAAAATTTCCATGACGATAAAGTCGTCGCCATAAACAATTGGTTTTGGAATATGGATTACTTCTGGTTCGGTTAATAATTTTAAAGCTTCAAATTCAGTTTCAAATAGTCCGGGAAATGAATTTGCTTGAGAATTTGTTTTAATAAAGAATTGGCGATTGTCTTTTAACGTCACTATACGACTATCATTAATACAGCCACCATGTGCAATTTTACTATTAGCAAACTCGGCTTCCTGATTGGTACTGGATGATATTGCAGCTTCAATACGAGCTTGAAGTGTCATGGATTTTTTTGATGAAGTAATTCTAGACAATGTGACAACATATTCGGGCACGCGGCTTCAATCATATCCAGCACCTGTTCAAAACCGGCTTGTCCACCGTAATACGGATCAGGTACTGACGCCGCATCCTTATTATTATTTTTGTTATTATAACCATCCAGAAATGAACCTAATAAACGTATATGTTGTTTTGTTCCGCCCGCTAAAGACTCCAGTTCATTTAGATTGTCATGATCCATCGCCACAATTAAATCGAATCTTTCGATATCTTCTGTAATTACTTTTCGCGCTATCGATTCAAGTTGATAATTTCTTTTTGCTGCAACTTCGCGCATACGTGCATCGGCTTGTTCACCTTCGTGGTACGCAATGGTTCCGGCTGAGTCGACATGAATTTTATCAGTATGACCTTTATCTTCGACATAGTATTGAAATACACCTTCACCGGTTGGCGAACGACAGATATTTCCCATACAAACAAATAAAACACTGACCTTATTTTTTGAAGTCATTTAATCAACTATAGGTTGTACTAACAACCATGGTTTAATCACACATGCCCAGACAGTAACATTACTTTCATGCCATGCGCTGGCTTGTTCATCCGTGACATTGGCAACCAAACCTTCTTGCATCCATTTTTCCAGTTGTGATTTATCATCTTCAGACAAGGCGTAAGCCACCTTAATTAAATCCAGATTATGCGAGACATGTATCGCCATGCCTTTGGCAAAAAATGTCAACAATTCTGCCCACGCCACCTTCGACGTTTCTCTATTTATTTTATCCAGAATCTCTTCTGCCGTTCCTTCATTTTTATTTTCTTTCATAATCAATGAGATAAACCCGGTTAATCTTTAGTTAATCTGAGGATTATAACGATAAGCGGAGTAATAAAGAATCTTCCATTTCTGCCGATATAGCCAATAACATCTAGAAAAAGGAGCCTCCAATGCAGGAACGTCGTGAATTTGTTAGAGAGCAAGCGGATTGGCTGGCTGATATTTACGCTGACGATACGATATATACTTCACCCGTTAGAAACCTTTCTCTCGGTGGTATAGAAATTATACGACCTCCATTGTGGAAACCTAAGCCTGATCATTTCTGCAAAGTCAGCCTCAGCGATATGATTCCATCTCATAGCTTGGAAGTACGAATGAAAATATGTTGGGTAACAGAAAACGCTGTCGGCATGAAATATCATGAAATAAAATTTAGAGAACGAATAAAATTAAATAAAATAATTTCAAGCATCTCCAAAGTTATTATGATGGAAAACAGCTATATAATGTAATTAATCTGAGGGAGCATTATGAACAAGTTTCACAAATTGTCATTGGTAAACCAGACCGTAATACCTTTAATTATAGTCATACTCACTTTCTTTATTACGTTCGCATGTATCGCATATTATTATTCTAAAGATGCATTAATATCGCAAGCAGAAGAATCTCTGGAACGTGACTCTAACTTAATTATCAAGAAACTAAGTTTCTATAATGAAACTTTGCTCATTAATGCTGATCGCCTTAGTAATGCCTTCTTTTCCATGTTGGATGGTGAGATTGAACTCGATACAACTCAGACAATGACGATTGGAAAGTATCAAAGTCCATTAATTCTACTTAATTCAACACCTCTCAATCTGGATTTCAGTTATCCCGACAATTTCACAAAACTTACTGGCGGGACAGCAACTATTTTTGTTCGTTATCAGGATAATTTTCTTAGAGCAACAACTTCTTTACGTAAGTCAGATGGGAGTCGTGCTATAGGAACACTATTAGGGCAGGACCATCCAGGCTATAAAAAATTAATGAACGGTGAAAAATATGTTGGGCGTGCTCATTTATTTAATCGTGACTATATGACTGTTTATTCACCAATCCAGGATAATTCAGGAGAGACTATTGCAATATTATATGTCGGATTTGATTTCACAGAAGGATTGCAATCTCTATATCAACAATTAAGTAACCTACGTTTTGGAGATAACGGTAGTGTATTAATTCTGAATACAAAAGAAGGAAACGATTTTGGAAAAGCATTAGTCCATTACAAACTTAAAAACGAAGTATTGACCGATGTAAAAGATGCTAATGGAACAGCAATATATCATGAGATGATTATAAACAAGGATGGCCTGCTATCATTTAGCAGGCTAGACGAAAATAATTCATCTTCTAAAGAAATGATTGCTGCATATAATGTCTACAAACCATGGAACATCATGGTTATAGCGGAAGGTTATGTCGATGAATTAGCGTCAGCAAGTAAGAGTTTAAGAAATATCTTAATAATAACAGGCATACTGTGCAGCTTAATCGTATTATATTTAACAATAATATCTCTTAAGAAAGGTCTTGAACCACTTTATATTATCGGCGAAAAAATTAAGCGCATAAGTAATGGAGATTTACGGATTGATATAGAAGAAATAGATACAAACAATAATAAAAACGAAGTCGCTTTATTAAGTTCTGACATTAATGTTTTAGTTAAAAACCTGAATAACCTGATAAAGAAAATATCTTCTTCAACCAGTTCAGTAGAAGGAGCTGCCGGTAGTTTAGCGAAGATTACTGATAAAAATTTCGAAAATATTGAAACACAGAAAAAAGATGCAGATAGTCTCGCCACTGCGATAACCGAGATGGTTGCTTCTAGTCATGAAATTGCTAACTTTGCCAAACACGCTGCTACAGAAACAAAAACTGTGGATCAAATGGTAATTGATGGACAACAAATTGTTAGCTCTTCTGCCTCAACCGCTAAGAATTTATCAGAAACTATAGAACAAACAGCGGAAATGATTAATAACCTTGATCAGGACTCTAAATCTATTTCAACTGTTCTGGATGTCATTAGAGACATAGCAAAACAAACAAACTTGTTAGCACTTAATGCTGCTATCGAAGCAGCCAGAGCTGGCGAACAAGGTCGCGGTTTTGCCGTAGTCGCAGATGAAGTAAGAACACTTGCGCAGCGTTCACAAGATTCAACTCATGAGATTCAATCTATTATAGAGAAACTTCAAAACGGTTCTAAAGAAGCAGTTAAAACTATGCAGAATGGATTAACACGTAGTAACGAAAGCGCGACAGAAGCAATCCGAGCCTCTGAATCACTTGAAGCAATAGGTAACTCTATGTCGAAACTATCCAGTATGACGTCAGAAATTGCCCATACTACTGATAATCAGAAAACAGTGGGTGAAGATATTAATCAAAGTGTTATCAGAATTAGTGATATTGCTTATGAATCAGATAAAAATAGTAATTTATTAGTTGAATCTCTTAATAAACTAAGAGAATTTTCTGCTGACTTAAAAATAGAAGTAGATAACTTTAAAGTTTCATCTTAATAGTTTCTGACTATTCAATAACTTCATTCGAATGTAATTTTGCAATAGCAACTGCTTGCGTCCGATTGGTAGCTCCAAGTGTTTTCAATATAGCTCGCACATGAAGTTTGACTGTACCTTCAGTCAAATCAAGTGCTCGGGCAATCATCTTATTCGTATTCCCTTCACACATCAGTTCTAACACATCTGTTTGACGAGCAGTAAGACCGCTAATCATAGTTTCGCTATCTCTATCTTGCACAGATGCCGGAGATACCATTGCCATTGCACCGGAAAGTACATGTTTTAAATTGCTAATTAAACTATCTGTATCAAGTGATTTTGGCAGAAAGCCTACTGCGCCACTGGCGATTGCATTTTTAACTACTTCCTGAGATTCCTCTCCGGAAACAACAATGATCGGTATTTTTGAATTTAATTTATGCAGATGCGCAATTGTTTCATAGGGATTACCTCTGGGCATAGCCAGATCAATAAAGACCATATCGAAATTAAATTGCTGCGACGACGTAAGCGACATCAACTCACTAAATGTTGCCATTTCTTTTATCTCTGCATTTTCATGAAGCTGATGCAAAATACCTTTGAAGGCATCTCGGAATAGCGGATGATCATCTGCAATGAGAATTTTCATAGTCGCTATCATATTGAGAAAAAACGAAAAGGGGAATGAAAAAACGTCGACAAAAGCAGCGAGGGCGGCTGCTTTTGCCGTAAAAGCTAGATAGATAGTTAAGCTTTAATGATTAAAATGTTTTGCCAGATTACTCAAACCTGCGTCATATACACCAGTTATTGCTTCGATTGCCTTTTCATCAGCTGCATTATTAGCGTTAAAAGTTGAACTCCATTCAACTTTGGACATGCCGGAATCAGACTCAGTCACACTGATAGTTGATACATAGTCCATCACTGGTAGAGGTGATTCAGTAATAGCGTAAGTATACGTTTTTCTGGCATCACTATAGACAACCAGTTTTTCAGTAATTTTTGCACCGTTGCCTAAAGACAGGACTCGAATATCACCTGGCTTAATACCGTCTCCAGATTTTAATATTGAATCAACTACCACTGGATGCCAGACATCGAGCTCATTAAAACCACCGATCATTTTCCATACGGTATTAGGAGAGGCGTTAAGACTCACTTCTTTAGTGACGGAAAGATTTCCAACTGACAGTGATACTTGAGAGATAGCGCATAAACTTGAAAAAGTCACTACCATTAATAAGCTTTTAATTTTACATGGATACATTAGGTTTCTTCCTGAATTAAATTTACATTGTGAGATTACGTCCCTGTAAAGTAGTCATTATGCGTTTTTCTATCAGATTTGAAATATCTCTATAGAGATATCTCTTTTGGATAGAATTGTTTGACTTGTATAATTTTTAAATTCACTTAAGTTCTATTAGCTATGCGCCTGTTAAAACTAATTTCAGCTAATAAATACCTCATTATATCGACATTCGTGCTTTTGCTTGGCCTGATATTAAGCCTACTGGGAAGCAAATTTTTATTTGAATACACACGGGAACAACAGCAACTCTGGATAGAACGTAACGCTGAAGCTCATTCTGAACAACTTCAGGTCAGTATTACAACGGCAATAAATACTCTTTCTTCAATTTCTGCTTTTTTTCAGGTTCATGAGAATATTAATCAAGATCGTTTTTCGAGATTTGTTGAATCTGATGCTGCTATAAAAACAGGGATATTAGCACTTGCCTGGGTTCCCAGAATCACGCATGAACAACGAGATCAATTTGAGATTGATCAAAATAAAATCTTACGCGGCTATCGGAGTATTACTGAAGTGAATGGTCATGGACTAATCGTGCCTGCACAAAAACGTGATGAATACTTCCCTATCCAAAATCTATTTGCCAATCGTGATACCGAACTATTTATTGGATTAAACCTTACTGCCAGACCTAGCATGAGAGAAAGTATTGATGAGGCAATGATATCGGGGAAATTGTTTGCAACTCAGGCTAAAACAAATTCTAAAAGGAAAACGTTTCAAGCTTATTTTCCTGTTTATGATCTCGACGATAAATCAGATCCAGAAAAAAATGACCCGAAAAAAATCATGGGTTTTGCCATGGGTTTATTTGATATTGATGTACTCGTAAAGAACACTTTTCAAAATACAAAATCAGTCACCCTCCTTTTATTTGATGTAGATAGTAAGAAAACAAATCAGCTTATCAGTAAGTCAAAAACGGAATATCTGGATTCACTGGATCTTAATAACATTCATGATTTAAATAAACTAACTGTGCCTTACTGGACACATTATTTTGATGTTGGCAATAGAACCTGGCTCGGTGTTTTTCTATCTGAAAATATTAATGAAAGTAATAGTAAAACATGGCTACCTTATCTTGGCTTGTTTTTAGGTTTATTAATTACATCGCTACTTGCCATCTATCTTTTTATTGCTCTGCTACGCGGCAAACAGATACATAAATTAGAGCATCAACTGGATGGATCAGAGCAATTGTTAACCAGCCAGAGAAACGCTTTAAATGAACAGTCACAACTGTCTCGAAAATTTGAAACTGAAAGTGTTGAGAAAACAAGATTTCTACATGCTTTGGGACACGATCTGAGACAACCACTTAGTACTCTGGGTCTTTATTTAGCACAACTTAAGTTTGAAAAAGAAGATAAGAACAAACAGGTACTTGAAAAAACAAAGTTAACATTGAAGTCGTTAAATCATATGTTTGAGTCCATGCTGGAAATGACACGTTTAGAAGCGGGCACGATTCAAACTGATATAATGAACATTGACTTAAGGATATTATTTCAAAGTCTTCAGGAAGAGTTTGAGTTACCCCTTAAAAATAAAGGATTAGAACTTCATACGCGCTGCAATGACTATCTTGTTTATTCCGATCCTGTTTTATTGGAAGCGATACTTCGAAACCTCCTTATCAATGCGATAAAATTTACTGATAAAGGCAAAATACTTTTAGCCTCTCGAAGCCAGAATAAACAAACCATTATCTATGTAATGGATACAGGTCAGGGAATAGATGAATATAAAATTGACGATATATTTAAACCTTATACGCGAGGTGATGCTATTTCTAACGAAATCGGCTTGGGCTTAGGACTTGCCATTGTCATGCATGCGGTGGACTTACTTGGCTATAAGTTAGACATTAGCTCTAAAATAGACAGTGGAACCTGTTTTCGGTTAATAATCGACAAATATCCTGTTTGATTAAAACTGATTTAACCTGTAAAACTAAAACAATATAATGATAAATAAAGTAATTTTATGAACGACACAAAAGAAACACAAAACCCGATCGAAAATGTTGTTATTTCCCAATCCGTCGCTATTTTAATAGACGGCAATAATATTGAACGTAGCATTCACACGGAAGCGAATGATTCCAATACCATGCTTAACTTTGATGCATTGATTCCAAAATTATTAGTCAACCGCGGTTTAAGTCGCCTTGTCTATTTTCGCGAAGGAAAACACATTTCCAATAAACTACAGGAACGCCTGCATAATTTTTATCACGGCTCGGTCAGACCTTGTCATAAAAGCGCGGATATTCCACTTTCAATCTTTGCCATTCAGGTTGCTGCCAAAGTTGATACCATTATTATTATGTCCGGTGATGCCGACTATATCGAACTGGTTCGCCACCTGAAATCAGAAGGCGTTCGAGTTGAGATAGCCGCTGTTTTAAGTACAACTTCACGCTTCATAATGGAAGAAGTTGACTATTTCCATGAAATCACAAAAGAAGACTGGTTTACGCTACCGACAAAGAAACCACAGAGTCGCCGTAATAAAAAAGAAAACAAACCTGCGTCTTGATATTGGAGATGACTTGATCCAGATCAATATTCTTTACCCACCATTTTTTAGACTAAAAAAATAAATTTAAGCATGGGACATATATGAAATTATCGCTAGCGTTGTTGTTACTTCTAATACTTTTATTCGCAGCTGTATTCATCTATAACAATCAAAATAACAATGTCAGCCCTGAAGAAGATCAGTATTTACTTCATGCTGAATCAAGTGAACGCTTATTAAAAATAATGCAGCACATCTCTCCGATAGCGGGTGATAAAAGTATAGCTGAATCAAAAAGTCTTACCGAAGGAGACACGACTGATTTAATCGAAGCCGTTGAAGAATTACTTTTCTATGCTGAATTAATGTCGATAAAAGTACCCGCAACTGAGCTGGAAGAAAGTAAAGGTGTGATTTTTAGTGCTATGGCAAGCAAGCTCTATAGTGAAGCAATAAATATTCAACAGCTTACAAAAAATTACGATCTAGACAGTACCGACTATTCTCAAAAACAAATTCTCGATGATGCATTTAGACGTTTGAGTCAAACTTGCACCGCTTGCCACCAGCTATTCCGTGATAACTAAACACACATAATCCTTCAATTCCCTTTAATCGAATACTGTAAATAAACAATATTTACAGTAATTTTCGCGTTTTCCCCCTCAAGAAATGGCTATTTCTGTCGATAGTTATTAATACCACCAGAAATCTTTACAGGTAGAAATGACTATGACTCAACGAATACTTTACATACTTGTGCCGGACACTAATATCAGCCCCTTTGACGTTACATTGGCTGCTGATGCCGGATTTACACAAATCTTACCGTTTACCGGTGTCAAAACTGATGATGTTGTAGGATTAGTTCAGGATGCTATATTTTGCCGACCACCTGGGCGCTTTAATGATACCGGTATTTTTCTTGGCGGACGTGATGTTCACGTGGCAACAGACATGTTTCTAAATGCTAAAAAAGCTATGGTTGGCCCATTCCAGGTTGGTGTATTTGTAGACCCAAACGGGGCATATACAACAGCTGCCAGCATTGTTGCCTTGGTTGAACAGGCTGTGCTCAAAAGAACAGGCGGAAACTTAAAAGGACGTAATGTTTCTGTTTTTGGTTGTGGCCCGGTTGGTTTATCTACGGCCATATTAACTGCACAACAAGGTGCTACTACAACACTTTGCCAACTCACTGCAGACGATGACGAAAAAACGGCGAAACGCTTCTGCGAACGATACAACGTGAAAGTTGAATGGGCTAGCGCTCAAACTCATATTCAAAAAGCGGCTGTACTTAAGGAAACAGAAATCGCCATCTGTTCTGCTAAAGCGGGTATTCGTATTCTAGAAAAAGAAGAGCTGGATTTTGCAGAAAAACTGCTAGTTGCGGCGGACACCAATGCCGTACCACCAACAGGCATTGAAGGTATTGAAGCCAACGATAAATTTAAACCTATAGAAATGGCGAAAAGCACATTTTGGGGTATCGGTTCGCTAGCGATAGGCAATCTGAAATACAAAACTCAATATGGATTGCTTGTAAAAATGCAGCAATCAGAAAAAGCAGCGCTACTTGATTTTAAAGATGCATATGAATTTGCACTATCAGAATTACGTAGTGCTAATGAAAAGAAAAATGCTGCCTAAATAACATATCGTGTGACTAATTCAATTTGTTTGAATTAGTCACATGGATATTTTTCGACCAATATCTCGCCCGCTGATATTTCCGCAGATTTGTTTTGTAATTCCGGTTGTGATTTTAATCCCTCAATCACTTCTCTAGCTAGTGACTCTGGTTCTTTTCCATCTGGCAAACATACCCGTGGAATTTCAGAATCTTTACCATGATGACAATCGCAAGGTGTGACATACCAGACACACATCATTGCTTCTGGGCCTTGAAAACCATTTTTCAATGCATCTTCACACGCTTCTAATAAGTTCGCACCAGTTGGAGCAGCCAGTACATTTGTACTCATACATAGAAAAAATACCCCCCATTTCAGGTTTTTCATAAAAAAATGCGTCATAAATTTGAATTATTGAAATTATATACGCATAGTAGCGCTTCATAAAAAATAGACAACACAATCATTATTGGAGAACCCCATGCAATTAGTAAAAGATAAAGTCGCAGTATTAAACTACACCTTAAAAAATAAAGATGGCGAAGTTATCGATGAATCTAATGATGGTTCGTTTACCTATTTACATGGCGCAAGAAATATTATTCCTGGCCTGGAAAACGCATTAGAAGCCAAACAGACTGGTGATAAAACCAGTGTCGTGATTGAACCGAAAGATGCCTATGGCGAACGCGACCTTGAACATATACAACGCGTACCGTTAAGCATGTTCCCGCCAGATGTAGAAATAACAGAAGGCATGCAATTCGAATCAGATGCAGAAAATGGTGAACCCATTATCGTAACCGTAACTGCAATAGATTCAGGTGAAGTAGTGGTTGATGGCAACCATCCGATGGCCGGCATACAACTCCATTTTGATGTAGAACTTATTGAAGTTCGAGATGCCACCGAGCAAGAATTACAGCATGGCCACGTACATGGCCCACACGGACATGATCATTAATGGATCTGAAAACCTTTCTGGATAAGTTACGCAGCGAACCGGAATCTATCGAGTTCACGGATACGATTTCAGTCATTGAAGATACTTACGATTACACGCCAAGTGCTTTTACAAATGGCAATGTGACTAACGAAGCAAGACAAAATGAAGGTTCATGTAAAATTATTGCGTTTGCTCTGCTTAATAAACTAACTAAAGAACAAACGCTGCACTGCTTTGGAAAATATTATCGTGAAGAAGTGTTAACAGATCCGAAAGGAGATAGTCACCAAAACATTCGTCAATTCATGCAACACGGGTTCGATAGAATTCAGTTTGAGGATGATCCATTAAATTGACGTGCATGGATGCACTAATACTGCCAGTGCACGACTAAAGGGATTTAGGAGGCAGAGCGAAGCAGGAAGCAAGAGCCGAGGACGCACAAGAGCAGTGAAAAACTCAAAAGAAAAATAAACAAGCTACCGATAAACCAAAGTAGATAACGATTATGACCCAATAGTCTCTGGGTTCATCTGCTTTATAAACTGTCCGACCTGATGCTCCATCTTTTGCATACACTTTACCAGTAAACAAACAGTAAGCCGTATAGACAAATACCAATAGACCTATCCCTTTAAATGCACCCATTTTATCACCTGCACTATTTATACAACTAAGCCTGCTACATAAGCTGAAGACCAGGCCCATTGAAAATTATACCCGCCCAGATGCCCCGTTACATCCACTGCTTCACCAATAAAATATAAACCTGCCTGTGTTTTGCATTCCATTGTTTTGGAAGACAAACTATCCGTATCCACACCGCCCAATGTAACCTCTGCTGTTCGATAGCCTTCTGTACCTGAAGGCTTTAATTCCCAACTAGATAAATTGGCCGTAATCTCTTTCAATATTTTATTCGGGATATCGGCAATAGTTTTATCACACCAATCAGACCAAAATAAAACTTCGAGTTCTTGCACAAGTTTCTTTGCCAATCGTTGTGATATATAACTACGCAGTAATAACTTAGGGTTTTCTTTTTTTGTTATATTTATTAATGAATCTATATCATCATCAGGAAACAAGTTAACAAAAATACTCTCGCCTGACTTCCAGTAACTGGATAATTGCAAAGCAGCGGGACCACTTAAGCCACGGTGCGTAAAAAGAATGTTCTCCTGAAATTGTTTCTTTTCAGTTGATAAAATCACTTCCTGCGACACACCACTTAATCGTTCAAAAATAACTTTATAATGATCACTAAAGGTAAACGGCACTAATCCGGCTCGAGTAGAAACGACAGGAATATCAAATTTCTTCGCAATCTTATAAGCAAAGTTGCTCGCACCCATTTTCGGAATAGATAAGCCACCCGACGCAATCACCAGACTTTGTGATTCAAATTTACCCATATTAGATTCCAATTTAAACCTCGCATTAGTCTCATTATCTTCTGCAAGAGTGTTAACCGAAGTAACTTCACAATCTTTACGAATCTGTACACCCGTTTGATCACATTCTTTCAACAACATCGCCAGAATTTCTTTGGCCGAACCTTTGCAAAACAATTGACCATGATCCCGTTCTTCATAAGCAATACCATGCTTTTCAACCAGCGAGATGAAATCCCATTGTGTATACCGACTTAAAGCAGATTTACAAAAATGTGGATTCCTTGAAAGAAAACAATCAGGTTCGATATTCAGATTAGTGAAATTACAGCGGCCGCCACCGGACATCAGGATTTTCTTGCCTACTTTATTACTACTATCCAATACCAATACGCGGCGACCACGTTGAGCTGAAGTAATGGCGCACAGCAAGCCGGAAGCGCCACCGCCAACAATAATGACATTATTGTTCATTCCTTAAATAGTCTGTTTAATTAATCATTGAATGAATGAACAACAATAATCTGTTATTTCTAAAGCGCGAATATCAAATGAAGAATTTCCGGGAACATTAAATTCACCGCCCGCCTCTACTTTCTTCCAATCATCGTTCTCATCCCAACGATACTCAGCAACACCTTGTGTTATCAGCATATGTTCCGGTGCATCGGTATTAAAATGATATTCACCTGGCAATAATAAACCGAGAGTCTTTTTTGAACCATCCGGAAAAATAATTGTTCTGCTACTGACCTTGCCATCAAAATAGATATTCGCTTCGATTACGACCGAAACTTGATCAAATGTACTCACGTTAATACTCCAAATGGAAGATAAAAGAATCTGTATAATACCGTATAATTTTCAAAAACATTAAATTCAACGATGGCCGATATAACACAAATTGAATCCAAGCTTGGCATTAATACCAATGCCTCGATTATTGAACAAATTCTGCACCCGATTCTGGAAGAACACGGCATTCAACTTCATATCAAACGTGATGATTTATTGCATCCGATCATCTCTGGAAATAAATGGCGAAAACTAAAATACACTCTGCTTTATGCTTTAAATCACGGACATAAACATCTCATTAGCATGGGTGGTGCTTATTCAAATCATTTACATGCCCTTGCCTATATCGGACATAAATTAAATATCAAAACCACAGGCCTGATACGAGGAGAACAACCTGAAAAAGAGAACCAGACTTTATCTGATCTGAAAAAGTGGGGAATGACACTGGAATTCGTAAGCCGCAGTGATTTTCGTGAATTAAGAAAAAATCGTGCACATAATGATCAACTGGAAAAGCAATACGACGGATTCTGGATACCGGAAGGCGGCGCGAATGAATATGCATTAAATGGAGTGAATGAAATACTGAAAGAGATCGATATCGAGTTTGATACGCTGGCATTAGCTTGTGGCACCGGCACAACCTTAGCAGGCTTGGCAAAAACTCTTCCTGCAACTAAAAGAGTACTTGGCTTCTCTTCATTAAAAGGCGGCGGTTTTCTTAAAAAAGATATTAAAAAGTTAATAAAGAAAAATTCACTCACTAACTGGTCAATTAACTTTGATTACCACTTCGGAGGTTTTGCAAAAACGAATGAAGAATTGATGTCATTTATCGAAGAGTTCCAATCACAAAACAATATTCCACTGGAACCGATATACAACGGCAAAATGTTATTTGGATTATTCGACCTAATTAAAAATGATCGTTTCAAAAAAGGACATCAAATTATTGCCCTTCATACTGGCGGGCTTCAAGGGAATAGACAATAAATGTGCGTAATAAATTTCTGCGTAATAATGCATTCTAAACGTCAAGATTGACAGCAATACTCAAACAAGATTTTTATTGATATATTGACTTAAAACTTTTAACCATTGGCCTGTTCTATCAGAACGGACGATACAACTATAATTTATCATTGGGCAAGGTTGTAATAGTGGTCTGTATATTGCGCCCTTTACACAAGTACCTTTCAACGATTCAGCAATCGTCGCTATTCCTTGACCTGCTGCAACTAAACCAATTGCTGTTGATCTAGGTGCTGTTTCAATAATTGCTTTAGGACTAAAACCTGCTTTTTGACAATACGAAATTATTTCGTCATACATTTCTGGATTAGTATCGCGCGGGAATAGAATTAATGTTTCATCTTTTAAATCTTTGATGGAAACCTTTTTTTTACGGGTTAATTCATGATCTTCCGGTAATATAATACCCATCCTGTCTGCCTTTATGGAAATAGTTTTTAGTAATGGAAGTTTGGGTCTGAATAAAATAAATGCCGCATCAAGTTGCTCTTTAGTTACTGCTCGTATTAATTCATTCGATGTATTCTCTACAAATTTGAATTCGCAATTTTGAAGATTGTTCTGTATTTCCCGAATTATTGCTGGCAGGAAACTGGACATCGCTGCACTGGAATATCCAATTTTTAAAATTGCTGATTGCCCTGTCGCTATCTTTTGAGTATGTTCGGATACTTCATAGATTTGATTGAATAAATTTGGGAGTTTGTCATAGAGATATACCCCTGCTGCAGTTAATTTAATTTTTCGCTTTTGCCGATCAAACAACTGACAGTCTAATGCTTCTTCTAATTGCAATATCTGTCGTGATAATGCGGGTTGCGCAACATGCAGTACTTCAGCGGCTTTTCTAAAACTGAGTTCTTCAGCAATCACCATAAACGTACGTAGATGACGAAACTCGAAATTTAATTGATAACTATTAGGCATCATATGATGCAAAATACTATATTGGATTGATATCAGTTGTCCAGTCATAATTCCTGCCTATTAAAGAACTTATTTGTTAATTACAGTTTAAAAAATAACTAGGAGAAATAATTATGGGACATTCAACTAAAACTTTTAATATTTGGTCAATATTCTGTTTGGCTATTGTACTAATCGTTAATTCAAGCACCTTGCACGCTGAAAATAGTAGCGACGGACGTTCAGTTATTGAAACGCTAAATTCTAGATGGAACGAGGCGTTCAATAGTGGCAAACCTGAGTCTATGACCGAGCTTTATGATCAAAGCGCAGTCTTGTCTCCGGGTAATGGAGAAGTGCTCGTTGGTAAAATGGCTATAGAAGGTTTATTTCGTAGCTTTATAGAGAACGGTGTACATAATCATACGATTGAAATCATTGATACTCATTTTGATGGAAACACCCTTTATGAAGTTTCAAAATGGAATGCATATGGTCAAGAAGAGAATGGTAAGAAACCTGAGTTTGGTGGAATTCTTGTAAATATTTTTCATGCTGATGAAAATGGAGAGTGGAAATCTCACCTGCATCTATGGAATGTATCTAATTAATACAGGAGAGTAATAATGCCATGGATGGCATATTAGTTATTGAGCTTCATGTATTATTTTAAGCAAGGCATCACCGTGTCGATTGACCATTTTTTCACTGACTTTATCTATTTGCAAGAACTCTGATTTAGTTTCGGGCGATAATTTTGCCATTTCAATCATGGCATGATCAGCCAGTACCCATTTTCTTGGTCTGTTTCGTTCGCGCGCAGTTCTTTCCCGCCAGGCGGCAAGTTGTTTTATGATTTCCAGTTGTTTGCCTTTCATTCTTTTTGCGGCAAAGATTTTTTTCCACATCATATCTGGATTAGGTTGATAGGTTTCCGGCTTTGCTAACTTTTCGATTTGTCCATTAAAGTCATGCAGATTTTTAACCGCTTTCATTTTTTCCAAAAAGACTTCATAAACTTTACCGAGATAGACAGCATCATCTACCGCATATCTCAATTGTTCTTTAGTTAACGGCCTTTTCTTCCAGTCAGTTCGCGCATGACCCTTATCCAGCTCAATATCCAATACTTCCTTCACCAGATTTCCATAACCTATCCCTTGCGCGTAAGCAAATAACGGCGCGGCAATTTGCGTATCAAATAATGGAGATGGAACGGAACCTTTAATATTAAAAAACAATTCGAGATCCTGGTGTGCGGAATGAAACACCTTTGTGATTGATTCCTGATAAAGCAAATCGTACAAAGGTTCCAGATTATTAATGGCAATCGGATCGATAACTGTATGAATTTCTCCATTAGAAATTTGCACCAGACATAACTCGGGGTAATAGGTACTGACTCTTTCAAACTCGGTATCAACTGCCAACCATGCAGCGTCACTTAATTGTTCACATAATTGAGATAATGATTCGTCTTTATCAATAAAGGAAAATTTTTCAGTCATATTGTGGTTTCATTATTTATAACGCGCCTGATTCTTGTAGGACAGAATAAATCGTTTCTGCCATTACTCGATAACCGTCTTTATTTGGATGAACAGTATCGGATTTAAGTGATTTGTCTGCCAATACTTCCAGAATTAAGTCTTCTATGAAAATAACATCCATTGTATCGGCAATATTTCTATAAACTTCAGAAGAAGATAAAAACAAACCCGGCTTGGGAACACTCAATAAAACAACTGGAATATTTTTATCTTTTGCCAGTTGTATCATTTGTCGAATATTAGATTCCATTTTGCCGACATTTTTTTTACGCAGAAGATCATTGCCGCCGTGGCATAGAATCAAAAGCTTTGGTTGATATTCTTCTAATAAATCAGGTAATCGTTTTAATCCGGGTTCTGATTCTTCACCAGAAATTCCCGCATTAACGACTTTTCTTCCAGACAAAATTCCCAATACCGCGGGATAACTTTCATTTTCTTTTGCGCCATTTCCGTGAGTAAGACTATCGCCGAAAGCAAGAATAACAGCGTTATTGGATAATTTTGACAACTCAGGAACTGAATCACCACAAGCACTGAGTAGAACATAAACAATAAGACTTAATAAAATTTTCATTTGAATTGTTTTTTTATTGATAGTTACATTGTAGCAAGACAATTACGACCATTCTGCTTTGCTTTATAAAGTGCAGTATCTGCAGCCTTAAGCACTTCATCTACTTTAAGGTATTTTTCATTTGGAGCAGCAATACCAATACTGATGGTAACTGATACTGTCTTTCCTGCTCTTTCTTTACTTCGGCGACCACGTCGCTCTTTTGCATTCTCTGTGGATTTTGACCGATGCTTGCTATCACGTATTTCCATGCGGTAAGCTTCTATATCTGCACGAACAGCTTCTAGATATGGTTTACTATATACAATATCTTTTCCCGAAAAGACAATGCAGAATTCTTCACCACCATAACGATACGCTGTGCCGCCGCCTTTTACTGTGGCTATATTTCTGGCAACCATTTTTAAAACGTCATCACCCACATCATGACCATGAGTATCATTAAAGTTTTTAAAATGGTCGACATCGGCCATCGCCAGAACATAATGTTTACCCAGTCCTTTTAATCGTTCATTTAAAGCACGTCGACCAAGTAAACCGGTTAAATCATCTCGATAGGCCATATCATGCGCACCGCGCAATAAGCTCACAATCATACTGACACCAACTAAACTCAACATGATTACCGATACTTTTTGCAAGCCAAAGTAAGCTAGCGTAATAAAACTAAAAGCGAGTGCGGATAGTAATGCGGCAAAATATTCGTCATTCGTTTTACATAAACGATAAAGCCCGACAATAAATACTACGCAATAAAAGATCGTCACATTGAGCGACAATAAATAATTTTCAAATGGGCGAAGTTGGAAATATTTATTTATATTTTCAATTAATAATGCTTCAGGCACCATCTTAAAAACAACAACACCAATAATAGAGAGCAGTAGAACAACTGAGATTATTAATAAACCATAACGATTTCGCAACCCTCGTTCCGGCAAGAACAAGAAGAGAAACAACATAGTCGGAAACAAGACACTGATGGAGGTATAGATAAAAAGTGCGCGGGACTCATTCAGCGAAGTTTGTAACTCCGACTGAATGAAATAATAAATAACTAACAAAGCAAGAGAAATAGAAAATAATCGTGCACGATTATAATTAACACATAACAACATCGCGATGCCAAGCGTGACATACGGCATCCAGTTTAATAATTGCTGATACTCTGGCCTTAAACCAACGGCGGGTTCACGAATAAAATATGCAAGGAATAATAAAGCAATGGCAGGTAATAACCTGAGCAACAAAAGTAGAGACATAAATTAACTTTCAGTATCAGTTAACAAGTCACTCTTACTTGTTCATCTCCGCAATCATCTTGTCGTGCTCTTCCAACTTTTCTTTGTGCTCTGAAATTTTCTTTTCATATATCTCAAGCTCTTGCTTCAAAGACATGTTTTCCTGTTCCAGTCTCGAGATTTCTGCTTTTGCTTCTTCTAGCTTCATATCTTCAGCATTGACTGAGAAAGATAAGCCGAGCGCAAATATAGTCGCTAACGCGCAGAAGGATATTTTACTATTAATATTTTTTTTCATAATCAAAATCCATTAACTCCAGTTCATTTAATTTTAAAAACACATCATTCAAAGCTTTTTCAGTATAAGCCTTTGCCGGTAATTTTCCCCAAACTGGCGACGGCCATGCTACATCCGAATGATAACGTACAACATGGTGTAAATGACACTGAGGAACGATATTTCCCAATGCCGCGATGTTCATTTTATCACCATTAAAGATTTTCATTAGAAATTCTGCCAGAAATGAGGATTCTCGCAATAATTGAGATTGATCCGCGTCGGATAATTGGTATATTTCGCTAATTCCTTCCCGATCCGGAACCAGGATAAACCAGGGGAAATTCGCATCACGCATTAATAAAAGATGGGATAAAGGGAAACGACCGAGAATAATACAGTCTTCGAATAATTGTGGATGCAGTTCAGCCATTAGGATATATATATAAATAGTAATTTTTTCGTGAGTGCAAGGCAGTTTCGCACGCACGACTGCATGGATGCAGGAGGTAGAGCAACGCAGGAAGCCAAAGCCGAGAACCGAGTGTATAAATAATACATGAGGACATCGTACTCTGTGAGTATTTGAGTACGAAACTAACGCAGCTACCATGAAAAATTAATAAGGAACGGCACATTGAATCGAGGAAAAAGTGCATTTTTATGTGTGTCCGTTTTTAGATATTAATTCCTGCTTGCAACGTCGACAATTATATCGTGCCCCTTTCAAAACCCGGTTATGCCGAATACGGGTCAACTCATGCGTACGACACGAGCAAGTATAGTCAAACCGTTGATAGTTCCGAGTTGGCAGTCCACCCAGATCAAAGTTGCAGGTCACGCTGGCATCAGCATTAAACATGCTCATAATATTTTTCCATTCTTTTCCGTGCGGCTGCGTCTTTTTCATTCCATATATAATATCAACAATATAATGCGCTACTTCGTGCGGTACTGTTGTTGAAATATTTTCAGAAAAATATCTGCCAAAAATATACGGATTGTAACGAATCATACGTTGGGATTTATTGACCTTATACATGCCTGCAGCTCTTCCCTTTAAATCAAACATGACGGGAATCGGCTTGAATGAATATTCTAATTCTAAACTGGCTTGATGAAGATAGGCTTCGGTTGCAGTGATAATCTGCTCTTGCTGTTCTGATTCGAGAGGGATGTCGTTCAACATTGGACTAACTCTGCCACATCATGGACAAAGCGGCAAATTATTACCGTAATCACCTCCTGATGCTTTATAAAAATGGCTAAATATCTGGCTTTCAGCTCGGTTCAACAATAAAAATAAGCTGGTATATCGATTGCATTTGTAAATACAAAATCACAACTATATTATTCTGGAAAGACAATTTTGGATTCATCGATTCCACAAAATACGGGTATCGCAGCGCTTATTCATGCAAGCAATAATAAGCCACCACCCACAGAAGCAACGACAAGTATCTTTGGTGAAGACGGCTTTACATTTGGCGATATCATCGACATCGTCAATCCGCTTCAACATATTCCGATCGTCAGTAATATATATCGAAAAATTACCGGGGATACTATTGCGCCTGCTATGGAAATTGCCGGTGGTGCTTTATTCGGCGGTCTTATTGGTGCAATTGCATCTATAGTCACAACGGCATATCAATCTTACATTCAGAATAAAGAAAATAGTACCGATCCAGACTCACCCTATAAAGACAACGAATCTACTGCTATTGCTAGCATTTCACCAAAATCAATAAATGGTAATGACTATGCACTGGCAGCTAACTCAAGCATAAACAAAGCCGACAGGAATAACGATAGTAATGTTCCGACGCTGAATAAATCTAGTGGTTGGACACTCAATTCTGAATTCTTTATTCAAGAAACACCAACGCTCAATACAGAAAATAGTCACGCCAGTATCAACACATTAAAAAGCAAACACATTTACCAACCGGCAGATGGCATAGTTAATCTCGCTTATAAAAATACAGAAATCTATACCGACGTTATTACTTCAACAAACACACCTGAAAAAACAATCGATATTATTATTGGAGCGACATTCGGATCAGGCTAGGATATTTTTTAGACTGTTCTCAAAGCTCCCGATTTATTCTGATAAAAATTAACAAGCAACTTCTCAAGTTCAACAATAAAGAATAACCCAGCCGAAACAAGAATAATATTTAACCAGCTTGAAATTGTAATCGGTGCTGTTTTAAATAACTGATGACAAACTGAAGTGTAAGTAAAAAGTAATTGAAAAATAATAACCGCAACAACACCTATCAAAATTGCTTTATTATCAAACAATCCCTTTATGCTTATAACATTTTCTTTTAAATATCTTGTGTTAAAAATATAAAATATCTCAAAGAACACAATCGTATTTACCGCCACAGTTCTTGCTTCATTGACACTCGCCTGCTGTGCAATTTCATATATAAATAGTGCATAGGTGCCCACAGCCATAATCACGGACACTAAAATAATGCGCCATAACAAAGCAAGTTCAATTAAAGCGGAACCAGGAATGCGTGGAGGAACTTTCATAGTTCCTTCTTCAACGGGTTCAAAAGCAAGAGTAATTGCAAGCGCAATCGTTGTTATCATATTGATCCAAAGTATATGTAACGGCAATACCGGTAATAAACCACCCGTAATAATCGCCCAAATAATAACCAGACATTCGCCACCATTAGTCGGCAAAATAAACATAATAGTTTTCTTAAGATTATTAAATACCGTTCGCCCTTCTTCGACGGCATTGGCAATGCTGGAGAAGTTATCGTCGGTTACTACCATATCTGCAGCGTCTTTAGAAACTTCAGTGCCGGTAATACCCATCGCAATTCCGATGTCTGCCTGTTTTAATGCCGGGGCATCATTAACCCCATCACCCGTTATCGCCACAACTTCACCCTGCTTTTGTAATGTTTGAACCAAGCGTAATTTGTGTTCAGGCGAGACTCTTGCAAAGACATTAACTCTTTTTGCGACCTGCTCAAATTCTTTATCATCAAGCTTATCCAGTTCAACGCCGGTATAAACTTCTTCACCTAAATTCATTTTACTGGCAACGGAACTTGCTGTTAGCGCGTGATCACCGGTAATCATCTTGACGTTAATGCCTGCTTCGCGACAAGTGACTAAAGCATCTATTGCCTCCTGTCGGACAGGATCTAACATTCCAGTCAATCCCAATAAAGTAAAACTACCCTGCTCAATATCAGAAAAACTTAATACTTCATGTTGTTGTGGAACGTTTTTATAAACAATAGCCAAAACTCTTGAACCATCAGAGGCAATCTTTATTGCATGCTCTATCCACTCTTGTTTAACGAATTCTTTTTTATCACTACCTTCAAGAGAAACACATAGTTCCTATATCTTTTCCGGCGCTCCTTTCAAAAAAATAAACCATTACCAATATGGTCATGATTTAGTGTTGCCATGAACTGTTGCTCTGATTCAAATGGGATACTGTCATCGCGAGGATATTTTGCTTTCTCATCTTCATGGACAAGCATTGCTTTTCTTGCCGCTACCAGTAATGCTGCTTCGGTAGGATCACCATCTATACTCCATTCACCACCTTTGTTTTTTAAAGAAGCTTCATTACATAATAAAGCTGCACGTAATAAAAAAAGTAAAGCAGGGTAGTTTTCGATATCAGCTTGCTTTTGATCACACGTTATTGATCCTGTTGGGGCATAACCAATCCCATTATTACTAAAATAACATTCGGAATTTATAATTCGAGTGACCGTCATTTCATTTCGCGTTAGCGTACCAGTCTTATCTGTACAAATAATACGAGTACTTCCCAATGTTTCTACTGCGGGTAACTTTCTTATAATGGCATTTCTAGAAACCATACGCGTCACACCGATGGCGAGTGTAATAGTCATTATCGCGGGTAATCCTTCAGGGATAGCAGAAACCGCAATAGCAACAGTAACCATAAAGACATCTATTGCTGGCAACCCGTGTACCAAAGTACCAAAAACATAAACAGCCAGACAACCAACTATAATAATCATCGTTAATGTTTTACTAAATGAAGCAAGCTGTCGGGTTAATGGCGTTACAACATTTCCAATACCTTGTAACATGCCTGCAATTTTTCCAAGCTCGGTGTTATCACCCGTTCCCGTAATAACGCCGAGTCCTTGTCCAGAAGTGACAAACGTGCCACTAAATATCATGTTAGTTTGGTCAGCAACCTCTGCCTTATCTTTTATAACATCAATATGTTTATTAACAGGTAAGGATTCGCCAGTAAGAGCTGCTTCATCCACATGCAGCTTTCGTAAACTAAATAATCGTAAATCAGCCGGAATACGATCACCCGAACTAATCGTAACCACATCACCTGATACAAGTTCTTCTGCCGGTATTGTTAATTGCCGAGCGTCTCGTATTACCATCGCTTGTAGTGACAACATTTTTTTTAACGACGCTAAGGCTGATTCAGCTTTTGATTCTTAAATAAAACCAATTACAGCATTAATAATAACAACGCCAATAATAACACCTGCATCAATCCATTCGTTTAATGCAGCGGTAATGCCACCAGCGATAATAAGAATATAAATAAGGAAATTATGAAATTTAAGAAAAAACGTTTTATTGAATTAGAGTTCTTTTTTTCAGTTATGCAATTGAAACCTTGTTCTTCAAGTCTCTTTTTTGCTTCGTCAGCCGACAGGCCATCTGGTGAACTATGAAGTTCATCAAATATCGTTGTAATTTCTTTGTGATACCAATTTGCCATAAAAAACTCTGTAACCATGACTCATGTTTTTGATTGTAATTTAATATAGACTACAGAGAATAAATGATAGTCATTTGATCAGGATCAAGATTAAACTTAACAATAAAGGCACTATATAACGTATGACAAAAAAAATATTCATCTCTCTTTTACTTTTCTTTGCTAGCTTAACCATCGCGGCAACAGAAGAACCGGATCCAGAACAAGAAAGCATAATGAAACTTCACGTTATCCATAGTAAGAATATTCAGAATATAATGCAGCGTCTTAGTTTATCGCTTTATGATGAAGAACTGACAATGGATCAAATTAACGAATTATTTGATAGAGCAAGTGAACTACTGCTTTCTGCAAAAAAATTAAATCAGGCATTGCCGGGAATAGAATTAACTATTCCGGAAAAAAGTATTTTTGAAAATGTAGCCAGACAATTACAAATTGAAGCGAACAATCTAGGCTACATGGCACAAAACAATGATAAAGAAGGCGTAAAGATTACTTACGAACGCATACAGAATACCTGTATTGCCTGTCATGAACTTTTTCGTTTTTAAATGGAACATAATTATTCTTAGGGAAGTATTGCCCGTCCTATCGTGTTTGTATCCGCACCGAACCAGATTGCTTTGCTCGATGGATGATAAACCATATGTCGAATACTTCCACCGCCACTGGGGATGTCAATCTGACTAATAAATGTTTTACTATTTGAATCAGAACCAATTAAACGGTTTGGCTCAAGTCCTGTTTCAACAAACCATAAACGATCCTGATCATCAACGATCATACCGTAAGGTCGAGATTCCATTTTACCGGGTAGTCGCCATTCCTGAATTTTTGTTGTTAGATGATTATATTGGCCAAGATAACCTTCCTTATAATCGACATACCATACTATATCATCAGAGGTAACAGCCAAACGTCTCGGTAAGGTATTAACACGAGGTAACTCTATCTCTTTTATTTGAAATGATACTGGATCAACGCTTGCTAATTTATTAGTCCCGAATAAAGCAATCCAGGGTCGATCTTTGGAATCCATCCAAATACCGTAAGGACGTGAACGCGAAGTAGGAACTTCAACAACCTTCACTGCACCCGTCTTTACAAAAAACTTACCGACATAATTACTTTGTTGTGCAGTAAACCAGATATCACCTTTACTATCGAAAACCAGTGTATGCGGATCACGTACATCTTTATTCGTCATGGGATATCTTTTTATCTCGCCTGTCGCAGGGTCAAGACGACCGATATATCCACGCGTATTACCGGCAGACCAGACGATACCCTGACCATCGATAATTAAATTATGCGGACGTTCATTATCTTCCATATCATATTTTTTGAATTCGCCCGAATCAGGATCGAATACCGCAATATAAGCACCAATCTGTCCGCAGAACCAAACCTTACCATCTGGGGCAACAAATGGATCACGTGGACGCGAATCTTCATAAGGCACTTCCCATTCCTTTATATCGACGCTGACAGTCTCTGCAAACACAATGTTTATAAAGAAAAGACTTAATATAAGAAAATAATTCGCTCGCATGTGTACCTCCTGTTGTTCTCTATTATAGTCGCTAGCTTTTATTCATTCTAAAATTTGTTCACGTTTCTTTTATTTTGTCTTTCTTTTAAACTGAGCATATGAATACAGCATTTCCTCAATCACTGTTATGGGTTTCAGAACCCGTGGCAAAGACATTACTAGATTATTACGACTACCGTCATCCGGAAACCGGAGAAATAATTAAAGGTTATGATAAAGCGCATGCTTTAAGAACAGCGAAAATGTGCGCTGTTGTTGCACATTATTTAGGACACGATGAAGAACGTGTTCGTCATTACCAAATTGCCTGTTTACTTCATGATATTGGTCGAGCAGGTCTGGATCATGATTTGTTTGGAAAAATATGGACATGGGCTAAAACGCAAAATATTCCAACACGACCGGCAGAATGGCGTGCAGTCCATCCAGAAACGACGTATGGAAAAGAAACGGAAGCATTCTGGGAACAATACCAATCTCAACTTAAAGAGTTAGGTATACGAACAAATGCATGGGCAAAAGAACAAGTTGAAATGCGTCTGGGTTATGCCAGACGTTTAAGTCGTATAATTAAAGATGTCATTCCCGAACTTGAAAATAATAATATTAAATGGTTGCCGTGGATGGAGACTGTCACCTTATATTATTACTATCCTGAAAAATTGGCTGAAGAACCGGAATGGATTCGTGAACTGGGACAAATACTTGTTGCTTGCGAACAACTGGAAGCTTATAGCAACCGTGCACGAGGTAGTGATTACTATAATCGTGACGATGAAAGCTTTGCAGATGCCTTTAATTATCTGGATAGTTTAAAGGAGAAAGGTCAGCTTGGTTCAAAAGTACTTTCTGCCGTTCGATATTTAACAGCAGAAGGACAGTATGACGCTATACTTGAAGAAGCTCGCGGTAAACACTTGTCTGAAAAAGACCTGAGTTTTCTTAGAACATTATAATAATAAGTAGTATCGAGGATAAAACATGGCAGTAGTAACAAAACTATTTTCACTTAAGATGCAAGGTCATACAAAAATAGAGAACATCACTGAAAAATGTCAAAGCTTACTAAAAGAAACGGATCTTAGCTCAGGAATTGCCACCTTATTTATTAAACACACTACTGCCTCCGTCATGATCTTTGAAGACGAACCCGGTTTACGCGAAGATACCAGGAACATCTGGGATAAGTTAATTCCTGCTGATCCGAAATGGCAACATAATACGCGTAATAAAGGTGAAGATAACGGACACAGTCATCTACGCGGACAAATTCAGGGACAGTCCTTAACCATTCCGTTTATGAAACAATCTTTAATGTTAGGTCAATGGCAACAAGTCGTCGTCATCGACTTCGATACTGTCGAAAGAACACGAGACATTGTCATGCAAATTATTGGAGAGTAATAGCTTTAAAAAATAGCTTAGAGTTATTTTAGTTCTATACTATCCACTTCACCTTCAACGTAATACCAACGTCCATCTCTTCTTCGAAATATTGATTTTTCATGTAGCTTGTTAAGCGAACCATCATCGGTTCTATAATAAGCATTAAACTCGACCATCCCTTGATCTACTTTTTGATCACTGTTCAGTATTTCCAGTTTTACCCATTCATGATTTTTTTTAGAAAGCGATGCGGCTGTAAGACCTTTGGAATATTCTGGTGTCCACGTCTTTAATAAATATTCACCATGATTACCCAGAGCATAAGCAGTATAGCGAGAGCGCATTAATTGTTTTGGTGTTTTAGCGACTTCACTTCCATTTATAAAACGTTCGCAACATTGCTTGAAAGGTTTATTGCTATCGCAAAAACAATGCTCAGTCATATGACACACTTATGCTTAAAGATTAAAACGACTTGTTATTATTAAACGGTTCTATATGAATAAATGCATCGCCGACATGAAATTGCTTTTCAATAAGTTCTTCAACCATATCTGCGATGTGATGTGATTCTTCTGTGGTCATTTCCGCATTAACTGATACAACCATATCAATCGCGATTTCTGGCCCAATCCAGCGTGAACGAATCCGCCCTACTTTTTTCACACCAAGAATTTCAATTACAGCATCCCTAATATCCTCAGGATCAATCGCGTATTCATCGACAAGAACCGGAAAGGCACTCTTGAATAAACGATAGGCAAGATAAAACACCAGACCAGCGACACCAAATGCACAAATTCGATCAAGAATAACAAAGCCCATTGCCGATAATTGCCAACCAACAATAACAACAACCGTGGTTAATACATCGGCAAAGGTATGTGCTGCATCCGCAAGCATAATGCCCGATTTTAAACGTATCGCCCAATGACGTTGCCAGGTTGCCAAAGCGATATTTACCACTAACACAGAAAGCATGACTGTCAGCTCCCAACCACCACTGACGATCTCGGTCGTTTCTTTTGTCACGGCATTCCTGGCAATTTCAAACGCAAGTACAGCCAATAAAGTAGCTAAGCCAAATACAGCCATTGTTTCAAATTTTCGATGACCATAAGGGTGTTCACGATCGGCAGGCAATGCCGAAAGACGGATGACTATCCAGGCAACAATATTATTAGCGACATCGGTTAAGGAATGAATAGCATCGGCCAGAACAGCCATCGAACCAGTCGACAATCCAACCAATAATTTTGCCAGTAATACTAGCAGGTTCGCTAATCCTTCAAGAATGATCAGCCGTTGAACCTTTTTATCTCGTTCCGAGAACATTAATGTCTTTGTTTCATTCGCCATAGTTTATAAACGTAGTACGTTAAACCCTATTGAAGTATGAGAAATGATTTTACACCATATTTATCAAGCAAAAGCTGATTAAAATGCACAGTCGCGAAAGAATGTTATATATACCATAATTACAGTATGGATAAATCAAAACAAGCTCGCTCAAAAAACAATAAGATTTACTATTTCGGCAAGACACGCTGTGATGGTAATTCCAAAATGCGTCATCTGCTTGGTGGAAAAGGCGCGGAACTGGCAGAGATGGCACGTACTGGTTTGCCCATTCCTCCCGGCTTTACAATTTCAACAATTACCTGTGCTGATTTTTTTAAACACGGTGAAAAACTGACGCCGACACTATTAAAAGAAATAGATAAAAATATTGAACTACTCAATAAAGAAACCGGCAAAATATTTGGTTCTATAACGAATCCATTATTACTTTCAGTAAGAAGCGGTGCAGCGATCAGTATGCCGGGCATGATGGATACTGTTCTTAACCTTGGCTTAAATGACAAAAGCGTAGAAGGCTTGGCTAAAATTTCAGGCAGCAAACGCTTTGCACTGGATGCCTATCGACGTTTGATTAACATGTTTGGTGATGTCGTCATGGGAATTGATCACGAACACTTTGAACAAGCTTTCACTAAAATAAAACGAAAGTATAAAGTTAAAAGTGATGTTGAACTGAATGAAAATGGTTTGCTTGAATTGATTGAACAATATAAAGCTATTTATAAGAAACACACTAAAAGAATATTCCCGCAAGATCCTGTTAAACAACTGACCTTGAGTATCGAGGCTATTTTCCGCAGCTGGAATAACAAACGCGCTGTTACTTATCGACGCATTAACAAAATCGAAGGGCTGTCAGGCACCGCTGTCAATTTACAAAGTATGGTATTCGGTAATTTAAATAACGATTCAGCATCAGGAGTTGCTTTCACACGTGACCCGAGCAACGGTAAAAATGAATTCTATGGTGAATTTCTGATCAACGCACAGGGTGAAGATGTTGTTGCTGGTATACGTACACCGAAACCCGTTTCGGAAATGCAACAATGGCAACCGACCTTATATAAAGAACTACTCAAGGTTAAAAACAAACTGGAAAAACATTATCGCGATATTCAGGATATCGAATTCACAATTGAAGATGGAAAATTATTTATCCTGCAGACACGCACCGGAAAACGTACCGGTATCGCCGCTGTTAAAATTGCTGTCGATATGGTCAAGGAAAAACTTATCAATAAAAAAACAGCGCTGCTACGTCTTACCGCAGAAGATATAACACAATGTTTACTACCTTCGTTTATTGAAAAAGAAAAAAAGAATATTTTAACTAAAGGTCTACCGGCATCTCCCGGCGCTGCAAGCGGTTTCCCGGTATTTGATGCCGATGAAGCTGTTGCCAGAAAAAGTAAAGGTGAAAAAGTGATACTGGTTAATCGGGAAACCAGTCCCGAAGCAATTCATGGTATGGAAGCCGCTGAAGGAATATTGACATCAACCGGAGGAACAACCAGTCATGCCGCTGTTGTTGCGCGCGGTTGGGGCAAGTGTTGTATTACCGGCGCATCTGAAATTGAAATTAATGAACGTAGTAAAACCATAACCATCAATGGCAAAAAAATAACACGTAAAGACATTATCAGTATCGATGGCAATACCGGCGAAATCATGTTGGACGATATACCAAAACAGGCTCATGGTTTTTCAAACGAATTCAAAACGATTATGAATTGGACTGATAAGTTTGGGAAACTTGAAGTGCGTACTAATGCTGACACACCAAAAGATGCAAAGCTGGCACGCGAATTTGGTGCCACTGGCATAGGCTTATGTAGAACTGAACATATGTTCTTTGGTGAACAACGCATATTGGCCATGCGTGAAATGATTCTGGCCGAGGATGAAACACATCGACGCAAGGCATTGAATAAATTATTACCGCATCAACGTAGAGACTTCGAAGGTTTATTTCGTTCTATGAATAATCTTCCGGTGACCATTCGTTTAATCGATCCGCCCTTACATGAATTTTTGCCACATTACAGCTCCATGCAACAACAACTCGCCAAAACACTTGGTGTTTCACTTAAACAGTTACAACGTCGAGTTGAACAATTACACGAAAGCAATCCAATGCTCGGACATCGCGGTTGCCGCTTAACTATTACTTATCCTGAAATAATGGAGATGCAAGTTACTGCGATAGTGGAAGCAACGATCAATACGCGCAAACGTGGTATCAAAGCAAAACCTGAAATAATGATCCCACTGGTTGGCATTGATACTGAACTCGAATATCTTCGAACAAAAGTTAAACAAACGATTGAAGATATTAAAAAACGAAAACATTATAGCGGCAAACTCGACATCCCTATCGGTACCATGATCGAAATACCGCGCGCTGCTTTAACAGCTGATGCGATCGCAAAACATGCCGACTTCTTTAGTTTCGGTACAAATGACCTGACACAAATGACACTTGGTTTCAGTCGCGATGACTTTGGTAGTTTTATGCCCGACTATTTAAACAAACATATTTATAAAACCAATCCATTCCAATCTATTGATGAAACCGGCGTTGGCCAACTGGTCAAAATGTCGGTGAAGCATGGTAGAAAAACCAAACCAAAATTAAAATGTGGTATCTGCGGTGAGCATGGTGGAGACCCGGATTCTATTATTTTTTTTGCAAAGGCAGGATTGGACTATGTTTCCTGTTCCCCATTTCGTGTGCCGGTTGCCAGACTTGCAAGCGCACAGGCCGCATTAAAGAAATAGAATTATATACTTTAGTTATTTTTTGCCCGACATCTCTTCAATAAATTTTTTTGCTTCTGCTGTACTGTAACCATAATGCTGTCTTGCTAAATGAATGGCATCCATGATGTCACCTTTGGTAATACGATTCAAAATCATATCATCCAATTCTTTTCCTTCGAGCTTACCACTTGAATCCGTTTTCATTTTTATCTCTGCTTCAAGCTGAGTGTAATCAGACAAATATGCCAATGCCTTTTTAATATTTGGTTTAATAGCATTCCAGCGTAGCACCTTTAATAAATTGCCAGATGACATGTCAAAAACACGCGAGCAACAAAGTAAAGAAAATGACAAAAACAATAAAGTCTGCTCGTGAGGACGTACGAAAAACTATTTCATCGTGAATGCTATCTGCTACATCCAAAATACTAATCAATCTCATTACACATGAATCTCGTATCAATAATAATTTATCTAACAAAAAGACGCTTGTATATTAGCCCTGAAACGTATCAAGTACCAAACGCATTTAAATCTTGTTTTAGTGTTTATTTTGATTTGGATCAATATCTCTTTGCCCACATTATTCTATAAATACAATAATGTAGTTTAATTTATAGAAGAAAGATAAAAAGGAGACATAATGAAATATTTACAAATAATCACTCAGATATTTTTATTAGTCCTGCTCAGTCAAACAGCATCGGCGAATGATAATTCAGGAAACTTCCAGGTGAAGAATGGCAAAGTTGATCCCGCAACATTTATTGGCTATACGACCTATAATAGTGTCTGTGTTGGTTGTCATGGTGTTGGCGCTGTAGGTACTGAAGTTGCCCCAGACTTAACAACAGAAAGGATGGATCGTCTAAGCCCGGAACAATTTAGATTAAAAGTTATGCATCGGACTATCGTTAAATTCACGACGGATGATTGGTTGAATATGGAAGATTCCATGTATAGCGAAATTGCGAAACAGGAAAGTCGTGACAAAGGCGAACTGGAAAGTATGCCACGTTGGCAACATAATCCAATGGTTACAAATAATGTAGATAATATATATCGTTATTTAAAAGCACGAGCAGCCAATGCAATTGGTCCGGATAAACCGGGAGTGCTACAGTAAATAAATATTTGATCTTCCTTCAAACTTAGAAGGAAGATTAAATTTTAATTATTTCAATTGAGTTTCTAAACGGATCATTAATATAAACAGATGCAGTGCCATCGCGATGCTTAGTTAATTCACCAAATTTCTCAGCATTAGCATTTTCAATAGCAAAGTGAGCTGGATGTTGATCAGGTAATACCAGCGCCAATGAAAGATTTTCAAATTTAATTAATGCCCAGGTTTCATCCTGATAAAGAATCTTAGTGTCGAACTTATCTTGATACCACTCAACGGCAACTTTAATATCGTTAACCTGTATAGCAACGTGATGTATCTTATCCATTTAATAACGACCCTGATTTATTAATTAAGGAACTTCTGATTAAGTCTGGGCGAAGTAAATTGTGATTCAAACTGTTCGCTATCAAGGCGTGAAGCGCACGTAATAGTGAGCTATTGCGAAGCTTTACAACGACAAGAGCGGATAATTTGGGCACAAGATACGAGTTCATGACTTAATCAGAGGTTCCTTAATATTAGTCATGAGTAACATAGATTAGTTCTTCTGTTGGAAAATCTAACCATCTGGCTTCAGCAACAAGTGAATCTACTATCGATTGGTCTAATTTCGGCGAACGAGCAAGTATCCATAAATAAGAACGATCGGGTCCAGCCACCAATGAATATTGATATCCTTCTTTATCCAAAGCAAGAATATTATACGCACCGTAAAACGGACCAAAGAAAGAAACTTTTAATTGACCGATATTAGGCTCACCAATAAAAAATGCCTTGCCCACGGCCTCATTCCATTCATTCTTGTCCTGATCAAAACCACGATTCACAACTTTCACACCACCATCATCACGTAAACTATATTCAGCAGAAACTTTTGATAAACCACGTTCAAATGAATGATCTAATCGTGCGATCTCATACCATTTTCCTAAATAACGATTTAATTCAAAATCTTTAACTGGCTGTACTCCTTCAGGAATACCAACACATCCAGCTAAACAAGATAAAATCGCCACAATAGTGACTACTTTAGAACATTGATAATTCATATCGTTCTCACAAAATCTAAAAGAATTTCGAATTTTATACATAATAGTATGTTAGAATGCACACATCTATGTCATCTACATAAGATATAGAGCGTCATCTTTAGTTGTTAGTTCGACTCATAAGCATAAATAAAAAATGCATATCGAGTCCAACTATCCCTCCTTTTGAGAGTCAATTATTTGCATGCCGCGTTAACGGCAAACACCCTATGCCCCCAGACTGCTCCGCAATAATGCGTGTGCGTCATTATTAAGTCATTCGATCTGTAAATAATAAACAGCGGAAGACCTGAAAAATATTAAGGAATACATTAATAAATGAAATTTGAAACACTCGGTTTATCCGAAGAATTGTTACACGCTTTGCGTGACACTGGTTACACCACACCAACCCCTATTCAGGCACAAGCCATCCCCGCTATTTTAAAAGGTTCGGATGTCATGGCCGCCGCACAAACTGGCACAGGCAAAACTGCCGGTTTTACTCTGCCGTTATTACAACTACTCAGTAATAAACCAAAAGTAAAAAACAATCGTGTTCGCGCATTGGTGTTAACACCGACTCGTGAACTTGCTGCTCAAGTACAAGACAGTGTCTTTACCTATGGCAAGCATATGGATTTACGTTCTGCTGTTGTCTTTGGTGGTGTTGGCATTAATCCACAAATGATGAAACTTAGAAAAGGGGTTGATGTACTTGTCGCAACACCTGGTCGTCTACTCGATCTATATCAGCAAAATGCCGTGCGTTTTAATGATTTGGAAATACTGGTGCTCGATGAAGCTGATCGCATGTTGGATATGGGTTTTATACACGACATTAAAAAGATCATGGCGTTGTTACCAAACAAACGTCAAACCCTGATGTTCTCTGCCACTTTCTCAGATGAAATCAGGCGACTTGCTAAAGGTATTATTAATAATCCCGTTGAAATTGATGTAGCACCACGTAACTCGACTGTCGAAAAAATTGCGCAAAAAGTTTATCCGGTAGATAAAGTACGTAAAATAGATTTGCTCTGTCATTTAATTAAAGAAGGAAACTGGTATCAAGTACTGGTTTTCGCTCGTACTAAACATGGCTCTGATAAATTAGTTAAAAAATTATCACAAAATAATATCCATGCGGCAGCGATACATGGCAATAAAAGCCAATCGCAAAGAACCAAAGCATTAGCGAACTTTAAACAAAATAAAATACAGGTATTAGTTGCAACAGATATTGCTTCCAGAGGTATCGACATCGATCAACTTTCACACGTTGTTAATTTTGATTTGCCAAATGTTTCAGAAGACTATGTTCATCGAATCGGCCGAACGGGTCGTGCCGGTGCAAGCGGTCATGCTGTTTCCCTGGTCAGCGCAGACGAGATAAAACAACTGCAAGACATAGAAAAATTGATAAAATTCAAGATCGAACGTGAAGTGGTTGATGGTTTTGAACCGGATCATAGTGTACCGGAATCGATTAAAACAAAATCAACAAATAATAGAAGTCGTCCGAATAATAATCGTTCAAATAATAAAAACACTACCAGTAATAAGAAAAGCCCATGGAAAGGTGCTAATAAGAAATCTCGTAGCAAAGATGGACAATCAAATAACCAAAGTAATAACAGTAATAGACCAGCTAATCGAAACAGACGTTCTGGTTCAGCAACTAAGAGTGCTGTTTAAACAGAATTAAGTATTCGTTATCTAAGAAGCAACAACGGTCTTTTTGTATTAAACAACATCTTGACCGTAAAACTACCTAAAAGTAGATCGTGTAATCGAGTATGACTGAACGCACCCATGACAGTCATATCGATATCCTGTTTCAATTGGTACTCACACAGTTCATGTTCAGCTTTGCCGCGCAAACTGGCAGCAACAATATCAATGCCGCCGGCTTCGCGTAACTTATTCGCGGCCTTCTCTAAAACATCATCGGCATTATCTTTATTACTAACGCAAACCAGATGACACACCAGTCCCTTATATAAGGGGCTATTTGCAACCATGTCGACTGCTTTATCTGCGGCAACACCACCGTCATAAGCAATCATGATTGTTTTCGGTGTTTTAAATTCTTCGTAAGCAACTAATATAGGAAGATGCAATGAACGAATCATCGCTTCTAATTTTGCGCCGATTTGATCAGGCTTGTCTTCATGTATTTTTCCGCGCGCTCCAATAACAAGCACACGAATATCTTTTTCAAGTTCTTTTAAAGATTCAATTAAACTACCATGCTGCAAACACGTTTGCGGATTAGTAAATCCATCTTCAATCACACGTTCTTTTGCTTTTTGTAAAATGGCTTTGCCTTGTTGAATACGTAATTTACTTTTTGTGTGTTCAAAGTCAGTGATGTCTTCCAATAAATGATCACGACTATCAACACCTAGATTACCGGATAGATCCGTCATCGTCGCTGTCTCTTGGTGATGATCAATCGTATTAATCAATTTCAGTGGCACATCAACACGTTGTGCTATCCAGACGGCATAATCACAAACGGCTTCACTTAACTTGGAACCGTCTATACATGCCAAGACCATTGGTTTTTCATTATTCATTAGTGACCACCCATAATTTTTTCTATTTCTTCCGGCTTATCATGAACACCAAAGCGATCGATAATGGTTGAACTCGCTTCATTCAAACCAATCAATTCAACATCCGCTCCTTCTCTGCGAAATTTTAGTACGGCTTTATCTAATGCTGATACTGAAGTGATATCCCAGAAATGCGCACGATTTAAATCAATCACTACTTTTTCTACAGCCTCTTTAAAATCAAAAGCGGCAATAAATTTATCTGAAGAACTAAAAAAGATCTGACCAACAATACGATAAGTTCGAATATCTCTTTCTTCATCTTTCTCTGATTCAACATACATAAAGTGACTAATTTTGTTAGCAAAGAATAATGATGCGAGCAACACACCAACAAATACACCCAGAGCTAAATTATGTGTCCAGACAACTACTACTACTGTCATAATCATAACGACGTTAGAAGAAAGTGGATGTGCTTTTAAATCTCGTAGCGAACCCCAACTAAACGTACCAATTGAAACCATGATCATGACCGCAACTAATGCTGCCATCGGAATTTGTTTTATCCATTCGCCTAGAAACACAACCATGATCAAAAGAAAGACACCAGCTAGTAATGTTGATAAGCGTCCTCGGCCACCGGATTTAATATTTATTACTGACTGTCCAATCATAGCGCAACCAGCCATACCACCTAAAAGACCGGCACCAATATTGGCAATACCCTGACCTTTACATTCGCGATTTTTATCACTGCTTGTATCGGTTAAATCATCAACAATAGTTGCCGTCATCAAAGACTCCAGCAAACCCACTACTGCCAACGGTACGGCATAAGGAAAAATAATCTTTAGTGTTTCTAGTGTTAGTGGTACATCTGGCCAGAGAAAAATAGGTAAGGTATCAGGCAGTTCACCCATATCACCAACAGTACGAATATCGATTTTTAAAGCAATAGCGATCACCGACAACACCACAATACAAACCAAAGGCGACGGAATCGATTTTCCAATAACGGGAAGATAAGGAAATAAATAAATAATACCTAAACCCGCAACAGTCATCGCATAAACATGCCATGTAACATTGGTTAATTCAGGTAATTGCGCCATAAAAATCAGGATCGCCAAGGCGTTAACAAAACCGGTTACCACCGAGCGAGAAACAAAGCGCATTAAACTACCAAGCTTAAGATAGCCGGCGACAATCTGTAACACGCCAGTTAATAAGGTCGTGATTAATAAATACTGCAAGCCATGATCTTTAACCAAGGTCACCATTAACAAGGCCATGGCACCAGTAGCGGCACTGATCATACCGGGACGCCCGCCAATGATTGCCGTAATTACCGCAATACAAAACGAGGCATAAAGACCAATTTTAGGATCAACACCGGCAATAATAGAAAAGGCAATTGCCTCAGGAATCAAGGCAAGCGCAACAACAAGACCCGCCAAAATATCGCCGCGAATATTTCCCAGCCAATCTTGTTTTTTTGAAAGTAAAAGCATGTATGTGTGTTCTCCGTGGCCGGCCATTATAGTGTCTGTTTCAAATCTGGATAGGAATAAATACGACTCTCTGACAATTGTCGGCATATATCACTTAAACATTACCTGCTTTCAATACTTCTGCTCGTGTTATGCTTATTACCCAACAAGATATGACTTAAACAGGTTCATTTTGAAAAAAATTGCAATTTTTGTAGATATACAAAATATCTATTACACCACTCGCGATATTTATTCTCGTCAGTTTAATTACAAAAAACTCTGGAAAATTATTAGCGCTGAAGGTGAAATCGTTTGTGCCAATGCATATGCAACGCATCGTGGCGATGACAAACAGATAAAATTTCAGGACGCACTAAAATACATTGGTTATACGATAAAACTAAAACCCTTCATTCAACGAAGTGATGGTTCTGCCAAAGGTGACTGGGATGTTGGTATTACAATTGATGTAATGGAAGCGGCTAAAGATGTTGATACTGTTATCCTTTTATCTGGCGATGGCGACTTCGGCTTATTACTGGAAAAAATCAAGAATGATTATGATGTCGCCACTGAAGTCTATGGTGTGCCAGCATTAACAGCGAAAAATATAATTGAATCCGCTAATGTCTTTCATCCTATAAATGAAGACTTATTACTATAAACTTATTAGAACATATGAACTCAACTGATTTTTCATCACTAGCCTTACCTGCTGAAGTTTTAGCGAATATTGCGTCATTAGATTTTAAAGAAATGACACCCATACAGGCGCAAAGCCTACCCGCTATTCTCGAAGGTAAAGATTTACTCGCGCAAGCAAAAACCGGTAGCGGCAAAACAGCCGCGTTTGCTATTGGCTTACTAAACAAACTTGAAACAACAAATTATCAAGTACAGGCATTAGTACTTTGCCCGACGCGCGAACTAGCTGATCAAGTCAGTACAGAAATTCGTCGTCTTGCTCGCGCTATTCCAAACACAAAACTGGTTACTTTATGCGGCGGCAAATCAATGATGCCGCAACTAGCCGCGCTGGAACATCCGCCACATATCGTGGTCGGCACGCCGGGACGCATATTAAAACATCTGGATAAAGCAACATTAAAACTGGATGGATTGAAAACATTAGTTCTCGATGAAGCTGATCGTATGTTAGATATGGGTTTTTATGACGAGATCGTACGTGTTATTGATAAAACACCGAAACAAAAACAGACACTGTTATTTTCCGCAACTTATCCGGATCAAATAAAAAAGATCAGTAATAAATTTCAAAACGATCCTGTCGATGTACGAGTAGAATCTATTCATGACGATAAAGAAATAAAACAAATATTTTATGAAATAGAAGCTGGCGAAAGATCAAAAGCATTAATCGCTTTATTACAACATTACAAACCTGAATCGAGTATTGTCTTTTGCAATACCAAACAACAATGTCAGGAATTGGTTGATGAACTTTGGAAACAAGGTTTTCATGTATTGGCGTTACACGGTGATCTTGAACAAAGAGATCGCGATCAGGTCATCGTACAGTTTGGTAACAAAAGCAGTTCTATTTTAATTGCAACCGATGTCGCTGCACGCGGACTGGATATCAAAGATCTAGGTGCCGTTATCAACTTTGAGTTATCTCCTGATCCGGAAATTCATATCCATCGTATTGGCCGTACCGGCCGTGCAGGCAATCAAGGCTTGGCCTTAAGCTTATTCCTGGCATCAGAAAAATTCAGAGTCGAAGCAATTGAAGCCTTTAAAAAGAGTCCTGTACGTATAGATAAAACATCAACACTTAAAACGCATGATTATTCCAAACTCATTCCACCTATGGTAACGCTCGGGATAAATGCCGGTCGTAAAGACAAGCTTCGTGCCGGAGATATATTAGGTGCCTTAACTGGGAATACTTCACTTAGCGGAAACCAGATTGGTAAAATTGATATCTTTGATAAATACGCTTATGTCGCGATAGAGCAAGCGATTTTAAACCAAGCGTTGGAAATATTATCGGAAGGAAAAATAAAAGGACGTAAATTTAAAATTCGTAGACTTAAATAATCTAAAACACTGACTCTTTCACTGCTGTTTCAACATTGTTTCTGTTCCGTATTATTCGTTCGATTATTATTTATAAATTGTAATTTATTAAACCCCATTTTTTCTATGCAAATATTTTTTTTGCTTCTGAAAAATCTTTTTTAGTATCTATTTCAACCCACTTTAATCCAGAAATATCCAACGCATGAAAAGGGACTTTCTTTTCAATTAATCTTTCATATGCCCCTTCGTAATATTCTTGATGGTTTTGTTCGAGTTCCATCATTGTTTCCAGTTCGGCAAATAAAACCTTTGCTGTTTCACTACTGATTTTCTCAATACCAATTGATTCGCCAACAGCGTCTTCAGGATCAACTGTTTTACTAGCCTTAAGCACTCTGTTATCACCCTCAATAATGACTTTAATTTCTTCAGCATCAAGATTGATGTTTTTATCTATACATAAACAATTTTCGTATTTAGATGCAATAAGCTTGTTAAGTATCTCTTTGTCAAACACGACGTCCGCGTCAAATTTTACAAACGCTGAATCCTTTATAAGATCTTTGGTTAGCATTAAAGAGTAACCGGTATTTGTCTCTGCGTATCTGCTATTTATGACAAACTGAGCATTTAAATCAGGAAAATTTTTATGCACATAATTTTCTATCTGTTCTTGTAAATAACCAAGCACAAAGATAACTTCATCTATCCCACATGCCTGTATATGAGATAACATCATTTCAAGGATGCTGCTACCACCAACTTTTAATAAACATTTAGGACAGTTATCCGTCAATGGTCGGATCCTCGAACCCACACCCGCTGCTAAAATAATCGCTTTCATATAATTTTTTATTAATTGTTAATTTATTTTCAAACACAAACTCGCTATTGAACAATAACTACTTTTCAACGACGACTACATCATTAGAAGTGAACCCCAATATTTAGACAGGTTGCTTAGGAGTTATTTTCACCTAAATTATGCTGCTACTTTCAAGTCTTCAACGATACCATATCTCTGATTCGGCGTCGTTTTGAACGTTTGATGTTTTCGCTCTCGATTGTAA
>JBDNFW010000028.1:0-1700 GCA_041689615.1 Gammaproteobacteria bacterium
ATTCACATGTTATTCAAATTAAAGGAGATAGTTATCGGTTAAGAGAAAAGAAACAAGCAGGATTAATTAACTTAAAAAAATAGTACTCAGTGGCTCAGTTTTCAGTTGATGGAGTGGCTCAGTTTTCGAGCGTTGTTGACAACAGGCGTTAAAAGTAGAAAATTCTCATACACTGAACGACGGAGTTTTCCATGAAAAAATCACGTTATACAGACAGTCAGATCATTGCGATCTTGAAACAAAACGAAACGGGCACGTCAGTGCCAGACTTATGCCGAGAACACAGCATGAGCAATGCCACCTTTTACAAATGGCGCGCTAAGTTTGGCGGCATGGATGCCTCACTCATGCAACGGATGAAAGAACTCGAAGATGAAAACCGACGGCTTAAAAAAATGTATCTCGAAGAAAAGCTGAAGTCTGAAATAGCCCGTGAGGCCATCGAAAAAAGTGGTGAAGCCATCTCGACGCAAAGAGATGGCGCAACAAGCAAGAACCCAATTTACAGTCAGTATCCGCGTTGTTTGCGATGTGTTTTCACTCAGTGAAACCTGTTATCGCTATGAAGCCAAACTCAACGATGAAAATGCCAAAATTGCAGATTGGTTGCTGCGTTTAAGCATCACCTATAAACGCTGGGGCTTTGGTTTATGTTTTTTATACCTTCGCAATGTCCAGGGCTATGGCTGGAACCATAAACGGGGATACCGCATCTATCGAGAGCTGGAATTGAATTTACGCATCAAGCCAAAGCGTCGTATCAAACGTGATAAACCAGAAGCACTAAGCGTACCTGATGCCATGAACCAAGTTGGGTCAATGGATTTCATGAGTGATGCTTTAATTGATGGCCGAACCTTTCGTACGTTCAATGTGCTTGACGACTATAATCGGGAAGGCTTAGGCATCGAAGTCGACTTTTCATTACCAAGTACACGGGTCATTCGTTCACTGGAGCAAATCATTGAATGGCGAGGTAAGCCTGCTGCGATTCGATGTGATAATGGACCGGAATACATTAGTCAAATATTAAGAGACTGGACAATAAAGCATCAGATCACGTTACTTTATATCCAACCGGGGAAGCCCACGCAAAATGCTTATATTGAACGTTTCAATCGTACGGCACGTCATGAAGGGTTAGAACTCCCTCTTTTTGAAACGATTGAGCAAGCTCAATTATTAGCCACACAGTGGCTTTGGTCTTACAATAATGAACGTCCACATACAGCAATTGGTGGGATACCACCCAGACAATGACTGAATGCGGCTTAATCTCTACTTTTAACTTCGGTTATTAATGGGGGGATTACACTACTAGAAGATACTAACATTGAGGCTAATAAGATTTGTTTTGAAATCACAGAGACTGCAGCTATATCAAATATGGCTTTAGCATTTAAGTTTATCTCTGCTTTGAAGAATAAAGGTTGCCGATTTGCGTTGGATGACTTTGGCAGTGGTTTATCTTCATTTGGTTATTTAAAGAATCTGCCTGTTGAGTATCTGAAAATTGATGGTATGTTTGTCAAAGATATTACTGAGGATCCAATTGACCATGCGATGGTGAAATCGATTAATGAAATTGGTCATGTGATGGGAATGCAAACCATTGCTGAGTTCGTAGAGAACGATGAGATTAAAGGTATGTTGAGGGAGATAGGTGTCGATTACGGTCAAGGTTATGGTATTCATAAGCC
>JBDNFW010000029.1:0-34967 GCA_041689615.1 Gammaproteobacteria bacterium
CCACTAATACAGACTATAGTTTTTTTTGCTTCGCCGTAAATACGGTATGGGACAAGAAACCGCCCCAGACTTAGTTCGCCTTTAATAATTTTCATCTAATTAATTCTATGTATGTAACTCTATGATTATCTTGACAGGTTGCAGCTATCAGGAATGAATAAAATTCAGAATCTACTGTTTCAACAAATTATAAAGAAATATTCCAAAACACACCTATTACAATTCAGGAACTGGTTAACAGTTCTTTTATAAGCATATCTCGGTCTACAACTGAATAATCGCTAAACCAGATTGACCATAATGTTCTGGCAAAGTTCTCACCCTTGATTGAACTGATTTCCTTGCCCTGGAAAAGTGAGACTATTGTACCATCTGGAAGCCAGCGGAGGATAAATTCATCGTTTTCTTTAACGTCTTCATGGATTGCACGCATAAATGTCTCAATTTGCAGCAATATTTTCGAATATTCTTCTTCATTTGTATTCAATTTAATGCCTGAAATTAATGACTCTTGAATTTGTTCCGCTTTTAACGACCGCAAAAACACCATCGAGATTTGTTTTGCACCGTATTGTTGCAATATATATTGGAAAATGTCGCCCTTTTCTAATGAGTTATCAGGTTTTTTCTGTGCATAATGTGCCATCGAATAAATTTTTAGAAAGAACTTCTTACGTATTGTTTGGCCGGTACGCACTAGATCCAATTTTTCATCGTTATATTCAATAACGACATTCTTCGGAAAGGAATTATCGTTCTTTTCTTCCAGACTATTAGCACCTGCATGTACCAAAGATAAACAAGCAAGGAAAACAACAACTATTTTTATAATGACTAATTTCATTACCGATTGAACCTGATTCTGAATTTATATTTGAAATACTATTGTGGTACGTTAATTTAAATTATCGATTATTTATATATGCGAGTATAAATAATAATCAAAATAACGTATTAGATAAATAAAAGGTTAAGACAGGATGTTTAATAAAAACGAATCGCCAGAAATATTATTTACTTTTTGAGCTACCGACCATATCTGCCAAACGTTGTCCTAGAACATAACTGATATTGAAATTTAATTTAGCAACAATATTCGGGAAAAACTTCAAGTCCTTTTGCATACGTTCATAATCAAAACGTAATGCGGACACATCTTCTGTTGCGACAACATCGGCTGTTCTTTGTGTTTCACGGATATAGCCTATCTCGCCAAAAATCTGCCCTGGCTTCAAAATTGCCAAAGAACGTGAGTCACCATTATCTTTTCTAATAACCTCTACTTCGCCCGAAAGAATGAGATACATATCACGACCTACGGTATCTTGTTTTACCAATAACTCACCTTTTTTAAATTCATGTAATTCGGAAATAAGGATTGCTTTACGACGTTGATAGTCCGTCATGTTTTGTAACAACGGACTATTGTCCAGAACTTCACGGTCAACTGACATGGCCAATATTTGATATAGACCGACAAGACGAATACGAGCCATGATAATCGGCGTAATCAAAAGGTTCGCAAAAATAGAAAACAACATAGTTGCGCCAGCCAAGGCACCAAACTGCGCGACAATCGTAAAGTTTGAAAAAATTAAAACACCGAAGCCAAGTGCCAGCGCAATACTGGAAACAATAAGCGGTGTTGCTTCTTCACGAACAGCAATATTAACTGCTTCGACATAATCAGAGCTGCGACGACATAGTTCATTATAACGCGCCAATAAGTGAATCGTGCCATCAATAGCAATACCTATTGCAATAACCGCCACCATTGCTGTGCCCGGATTTAATGGAATATCAAGATAACCCATGATACCAAACATCAAGGTGATCGGAATGATCGCGGGTATCAAAGCAATGAAGCCGCCTTTAAAAGAAGTAAACATCGCAGACATAATTAGAAAAATTAATGTCAACAACACAACCAATGCTTTAATTTGCGCAAGCATTAAGCTTTCAGCCGCATGGTTCACCATCAAATTTTCACTAACGACATAGGATTTCATTTGCGGACCCGCGATTGTTTGTATTACTTCTTCCAATTCACGAATATATTTATTTAACGTATGCGAGTCAGTGACGTTATGTCGGACAACAATATTGGCACGACTATAATCATGACTAACATAGCTATCCAAATCACTGCGATGAAAAAACATTAGATACTGCGCAACCAAATTTCGCGTTTCCGGCACAAAGCCTTCCTTACCACTATTACGAAACTCACGGTTAATAAACTTTAAATGATCGGCTAAAGAAATACTCCGATCATAAACACCCTGTTTATCAAGGAAGTCTTGTATATCAGATAACTTTTGAATATTTTTCGGATTCTGGAATGCTTTCTCCTGTTTAGATTCAAGCGAAATAAAAAATATTTTTACACCGGCTAGATCGTCATGTATTCGTTTAACATCTTTTATCAACGGACGATCACTTTGAAAATAGGATAAAGGATCATTCGTGACATAAAGTTTAGACGCCTGAAAAACAAAAAACACACACAACGCTGCTGTCACTATAAGCGTTGATAAAGGAAAATGATCCTGAGAATATCGAAATATCCGCATAATACGATTAGGTAAGCTATTCGTTTCTTTATTTTTAACAAGGCTGGTATTTTTATCCGAAGCAAATACACGAACCATTAGCGGCAGAACTAATACAGTAATAATACCATTTGCTACCATGGCAAAAGTTGCCGCGATCGAGAAATGCTGGATTAAAGCAATATTACTAAAAAGATTACTGGCAAAACCTAACGCTGTCGTTAATACGGTTAATAACAATGGTAGACCAATATGTTTTGCCATGTATTTAATCGCTGCACTCTTGTTTGACTCCCCTTCTACATCTTCATCCAGTCCACGCAAGAATGCCGACATCAAATGTGTATCTTCAGTGGATCCGATCACGATGATCAATGAAGGTATCATTGCGCTTAGAATGTTAAGTGGAATACCCAGCCAACCTAATAGTCCAAAAGTCCAGATAATCGTAATCAATGACGTCACCAGCGGCACCATCGCTGCCAACCAGCTACGCATAAAAACTAAAATAGATAAAACGAGAATGACTGCGGATAACGGTCCGAGCAATATAAAGTCTTCATAGAGACTTTGTTTTAACTCAGCGTTAATTCTGGGCGGACCAACTTGCGTTATATACTCAAATCCTGATTGTTGAGCATCGATCTGATCTTGCATAGCTTGATAAATAATTCGACTAAAATTATTTTGATCATCTTCATCTGTAACAGAAACGATCATTGCAGTAACGTTACCATCATCAGAGAAAAAATTTCCCACATATAATGGATTCGCCAAGGCACTCTCTTTAGCGCTTAATGCTTCCTCTAGACTCTTGGGTGCGGATCGAAGTACGGGTCGGGAAATAATTTTTCCATCGACACCTTGAACCGTATACAAACTAAACAAACCGTCTACACGAGTAACGCCATCAAGCTTTTCAATCGCCAAGTGTAATTGTTCAAGCCGCGTCAGTTTTTCCGGTGTCCACAGATTTTTGTCCTTGATATAGATAATCGTTTTATTATCTGTACCGAACTCACCCATCACTTTTTGATAAATCTGACGGGCAGGATCGTCTACAGGAATTAACGAATCTATGCCAGTATCGATCTGTAGTTTCTGCATGCCCACAGCAGCAAACAGCGTAACGATCAGTATAAATAATGTCACAGGAACACGGTGCTTATAACCTAACATGCATACTTGTTGCATTATCATTCTATCGTTTCCTCTGATGTTTCCGAATCATCTGTATCAGAAACTTTTTCCTCTACAGGTTCAACATAGGGGTAATTTTTATATAACCATTCTGCAGTGAAAATTTCTTCAGGCACATAGTCATGTGAAAAAACGCGTCGGGATATCTTGATCAATGACTGATGCTCTTGCCTTTTATCTTCCATCAAAATCATATTAGCGCGCCACATATCACCATCAACCGCTTTAAGATCATGATGACTTTGAATACGAGAAACACGACCTTGTTTATCAAAATGATGTGTGAGTGTGATATACAAATTATCCTGTCGAATAAAATGTCGTCGTAGAATCTGTTGTTCGTTCATTTGATCGCTTGCTTTATAAGCATCCAGTATGAAATATTTAATATTATCAATTGTTCTGTCATCACGACGCGCATAATAATGCTCCGATAATACTTCACCAGTCAGGTTCTCTACTGAGAAATCGGTGCCAAGGAAATTATCGTTACTGCCTTCGCCAGTACTTTCGATTAAACGTTCACCAAACGCAGGTAAATAAATATATTTACTTGTATTGCCGTCAGGATCACGATTAGCTAACAGGGCAACACCTTTTACTTCCCGTGGATAATCAAATATCAATAGAAATTTAACTGAACCATCTTCTTCCACTCTTGAATAGCGTCTAGCTATACGCGTATCACGACCACCTAGCCGATCTTCCATCACCATGGATTGTTCTTCATATATATAAGGAAACTGCTGGTGCCGCTTTTGCACTTCTTCCATTATTTCAGCGCCGCTCGTTTCACTGTTAATGCTGGCAACACTTTCCTCTGCGAACAAACCGGTTGTCAGCAATATAAATAAAACGGCGTTATGTTGTTGAGATGATAATTTCATTACTGGATTCTGTTAACTTTTTTATATTTCCTGAGCAATAATAGTATCGGCAATACGTTCACTGAGTTCGCCATATATTTGGCGCATCGCTGATATCATTTGATCATAATTATCTTGTTCAATTGTTTGCTCACTATTTAGTTCCGCACCGAAAACACCTAACGAATCCGATTGCTGACCACTTGAAAGTTGCCAGCGCGCAATCAACTTAACCTTGTTATCAACGTCCTGTTCAAATTGTTCGATATGAATCTGCACTCGATAATCAGGTGTAGAAGATGAACGGTTTAAGGGGGTGCCAACATCAATCGTTGATAATAATCTGGACAGATTTCTTGCCATGCTGCGTAATAAATTCTTACGTAAATTTTCACCCCATTGATTCTCTTCCGAAAACTCAAGCCGACTTTCACTGCTTCGCGATGCAATTTGAAAACGTTCTAAATATTGAGGAATATGTAAATCAAGTATTTCTATACTTAACGGCCTGACAGCTTTAATCGACTCGCCTGAATATTCGACTGGATCAACTAAATAGTATCGTGTCGGCGTTGTCGCTCCGCCACCCATACAAGCACTTAATAAACTTGTAACACAAAACAAAACTATTAATTTATATTTCGGATTCGACATAATCATTATTCTCCTTTGGCTTTCTTTTCCTTGCCAAAAATAAAAGCCTGCGGATTGCGTTCCAAAGTATCGACTAAAGAACGTATAGAACGAGCCATCTCCTCAAGTTCGCCGCTTAATTTAATCACGTTATATTGAACCGGTGAATTTGGCGCTAATAGAACGTTCATTTTTTCCAAAGTAAGATGGCCGGCATTAATTGCTTCTTGTATATTTGAAGCATCTACTTTTTGCATAATGCCCTTAAAGTTACTTAACGCAATTTGTAGATCTTCTATTGCTGCAGGAATTCCCGGCATTGTAAGGAGGGCATTTGCGTTATTAATTGTTACATCTGCCGTGTCTAGTGTTCTATCCGCACTCTTAATAGTTTCAATTAACACGGACGTGATCTCATTAATATCAATGGCATTTAGCTTAGCCAATAAGTTTTCAGCCGATGCCGTAATTGCGCCAAAATTGGCCGTCGCCAATGTAGGCAACTCTGGAAAAGGGGTTTCTTCTCCGCTGATATTAATCGGCGTATCCGGATGCATATCCAGCTCGACATAGAGTTGACTGGTTAACAGACTTCCGGTTTGTAGACGTGCTCTGAGGCCCCGTTCAACTAACTTGGCCAGTGTTTCATGAGTCGTTTCCTCATCCTCATTACCTCGCTCTACAATTCTTTGTAGTTCAATTTCAATCAACACCGGAATACGGAATGACGTGTCTTCGCTATCAAACTCAAGTCGGACATCCAGAACAGAACCGACTTTAATACCCTTGAACTCAACCGGAGCACCAATGCTCAAACCACGTACGGAACTGTCAAAGAACATAATAAACTTAAGTTTCCTGGTATAGGAACGTTCCTGAATAACGTCATAACTATCATGTAGTGTGAAAACCAGATTCTCAATATCCGCCGCGTCCTGCTCCAGCGTCTCTGGTGTATCGAATGCAATACCACCAAACATCATTGAACGAAGTGATTCCGTTTGTACTTTAAATCCATCAGCACTCATTGACACATTAATGCCGCTGACATTCCAGAAATTAGTGTTACCTCGGATAAGCTGGTCAAACGGATCTTTAATAAACGCGTGTACATAAACGCTCTTGCGATCATTGCCCAGTTCATATCCCAATACTTCACCGGCAAGCAATCCTTGATAATAAATAGGTGAACCCGTATCAACCGAACCCAAGTTTTGTGTCACTAGCACAACCTCCATTCCCTGCTCATCAGCATTGACGACCGGCTGTTTTTCTAAACCGACGAAATGCCGCTGTACAGCACCTGCGCCCGGTTCAATTTCAATATAAGCACCTGAGATTAATGTGCTTAAGCCGGAAGCACCCTGTAATCCAAGTTGCGGTTTCACCACCCAGAAACGGGTACTTCGACGTAAGAATTTTTCTGATCCCTGACTGAATTTGGCGGTTAAGATGACATTTGAAAAGTCGTCACTAAATTTAATCTGTTCAACCGTACCAATATCAACATTCTTATATTTAATCCTGGTCTTACCAACTTCAATGCCTTCCGCTGTTTTGAAACTGATACTAACTTGAGGACCTTGTTCCGATAAGGTTTTCACAATTAACCAGCCACCCACCAACAAGGTAATGAATGGAATTATCCAGACAACTGACGGGCCAGACCGTTTGCTAACTTTTGGGCTTGAGATTTCCATTTCTTATCTTATTATTCTTTTTCCCTAACATTATCCCAAATCAGGCGCGAATCAAAACTTTGCGCGGCAAACATGGTAATAACAACGGCGCCAGCAAAGAAAATCGCACCAATTCCAGGGCGTATTGTTGATAAGGCATCCAGACTGACCAGAGCAGATAACAAACCAACCAGAAAAATATCCACCATAGACCAGGCACCAACCACCTCAGTCAGGCGGTAAAGCAAGGTACGATCACGCGGACGCCAGACTGATTTTTTTTGAACACTAAGCAATAAAAAACTTAAAATCGTTAACTTCATCACTGGCACAACAATACTGGCGACAAAAACAATCATGGCCAATCCCCACATACCGGATTCAATTAAATGCAGTACACCACTCAGAATCGTATTCGGCTCACCCTGACCGAAACGTATCACCGTCATGACTGGATAAATATTAGCTGGAATTAATAGCACGACTGCAGCAAGTAATAATGCCCAGGTCGTTTCTATACTGTGTTTAATTCGGTGGTGTAATGGTGAGTCACATCGGACACAATGTTGATGTTCGTCAGTTTCTAAACCAAGAAAGCCGCAAGTGTGACAATTAAGAATATTTTTGTTTTTAGCTTCATCACTCGTTAGATCTAATGATGTATGCCCGGTTAATTTCCATAATTGATGTGGGTTGAAACTTGCTCGGGCAGCCGTATAAACAACCAGCAATAAAGCCAAAGCAACTAAAGCTGGACCAAAAATTACGTTTGCCAGATCCTGCAATTTAACTATGCCTATCAAGACGCCCAGCATAAATACGCCAATCAGACTCCAGGGAAGCAAGGCATTGACCACTCGATATACTGCACCCATCTGCGGCGCTACTTTTCCCAAGCATGCAGGTACCAATAAATAAAGCATGCCGACAATAACTATCAATGGAAACAAAATGCTGGTTAGAAAAATAAGTACGCCTAATTCACCCATCCCTAATTCACCCATCGCCCAACCGCTGGAGAATAAAATATTTTCAACAACGCGACCGCCTAATTCTAAAGAAAGAAAAGGAAAGCTATTGGCAATAATGAAAAGTAGTAGTGCAGCAAGATACAAGGCAAGACTACGATTTAATGAATCGGGAACATGTCGATAAAGCAAGTTTCCGCAATGCAGACAATTGGCCTTTGCGCCCGTTGGAATCAATTCATAATAATGCAGGTGATCGCACTCGTGACAGGCGATGATTTCCCCAATTAAACTAATTGCCATTTGTTATTCCGGATTTAATAATTCTTATTATTTGGTAATTCTGTCTCATGCAGCGTCCTTTGTGCATGAGAATCTCAATTATAGCTGAATACGAAGCTTATTTTCTGTGAATGTCGCAGATTTGCGAATTTTATAAAAACGGAAAAACTAAGAAAATATGTCAATAAATCAATTATTTATAAGACATTCTCTTTATATAAGCTCTTTGAACATCTCAAACAGAATAAAAAGAACCTAGCATTACAAAACTTACTTTTTCAGTATTTCTTCGGATAACTGCAATGCTTGCAGGCGGGTTTTTGTAATTTGGTTTTCAGGCAATAGTTTATCTACACCTATACTGCTTATTACTTTTTCTACTGATTCGCTCATTCCACAAAGAATCACCGAATCATTTTCATCTTGCGCTTGTGTTACTGCTTCTTCGATCGCAAATGAGGCACTACTGTCAATAAACGTGACATCGGTAAAATCAATAATTAGTACATCCTGTTCGCGATTAGCGGTTATTAATTGCACGATGTCTTTGGTTGAACCAAAACTCATTGGTCCTTCAATATGAAACAAAACAACGTGACCGTTGGCTCGGTCAAATAAAGAAGCTTCTTCTTCCGTGAGTTCATGCCAATCGCCCGCACCACCTACAATTTTCATACTTGCAGCTTGTGTGCTTGCCATACGTTTAACAAATAACATGCTCGCCATGATGGTTCCGACTGCAACAGCGGTAACTAGATCGACCAACACGGTAAGCACTAATGTAGTTAACATGATCAATACGCCTGAACGAGGCACACGATGAAGACGACGAACGTACTTCCAGTCGATAATGTCATAACCCACTTTAAGTAAAATACCGGCAAGCACAGCATGCGGAATATGTTCTGCAAGACCACCTAAGCCTAATACCATTAGTAACAATACCACTGCATGTAAGGCACCTGAAATCGGCGTACGGCCACCAGCACGTACATTTACTACTGTTCGCATCGTTGCACCAGCACCAGGTATGCCGCCGAACAAACCGGCAATAATATTACCGATGCCTTGTCCGACTAATTCACGGTCAGATTTATGATGTGTACGTGTAACACTATCAGCAATTAATGAAGTTAATAAAGAATCAATAGAACCCAAAAAAGCGAGAACCAGTGAAAACTTAATAATGAAAGCAAATTCATCTACAGAAAAACCGGTAAATGCATACTGGGCAAACCCGTTGGGATTTCGCCTATCACACTGGCACCATTAAAAAAGAACACTCCCATAATTGTGCCAACAATCAATGCCAATAACGGCCCGGGAATATAACGGCCGATTCGTTGTGGAAGAAAACAAACAATTACTAAAGCAATAAGCCCCAGACTAAATGCATTGGTTTGTATCTGATGTATTAACCCCGGCAAAGCCAAAACTGATTGCAATATACCCTTAACTGATTCTCCACCTACAAGCGGGGCGAGTTGTAAGATAATAATGATACAACCGATACCACTCATGAATCCGGACACAACTGGATAAGGCACAAGATTGATAAAGCGACCAAACTTCAACATGCCAAAAATAATTTGAAATACACCGCCTAACATAACAACGGTAAAAGCCATTGCCGGGTTTCCTGAAAAATGCATGATGATGCCAGTAATAACTACCGTCATCGGACCTGTTGGACCAGAAACTTGCGACGGCGTACCGCCAAAGATAGCAGCAAAAAAACCAACAATAATTGCACCATACATTCCTGCCAATGGACCAGCGCCGGAAGCAACACCAAAAGCAAGTGCAAGTGGTAAGGCAACAACCGCCGCTGTTAAGCCGCCATAAATATCACCGCGTAAATTATCGAGGGAAAAGCTGTGTATGAAGCGCGTCATGATTTATTGATATGGATAATTTAAAAACCGTGAAGATTACACAATATCGATTAGTATTAGAAATAATGATTTATCTTTTCTAACATCACATCAATATTAATGTAATCAGGCTCAATTCTTATTTGCTGGGTTCCTGTATCCAATGACAAACTCGGAAAACTGTTTAAACCTAATTGCCGTGACCGTTTTATTTCTTGTCGCAATATTTCATCTGTTTCTAATGATCGAAAATCTTTAATGAATTTATCTTTATCCAGACCAATCTCAACAGCTAACTCCGTCAAGGTAGAAACATCAGAAGGATTTCGTGCTTGTAAATAGTATGCTTGCTGAATAGCCCAGACCATTTCCAGATCATATTCCAAGCCTTGTTCTCTCGCCGCAATAACTGCCCGACAAGCAGGATAAGTACTTCTTCGTGGCTGGCATTCTTCCCAGAAATCGTAATTAAACTTTGTTCCCGGAACCTGTTCTTCAATTCTGCGCCAGTTTTCCTGAACGTACGTACGCGTTTCTTCAGGCATTGGTTCATCACTATCAGCAGCTAAACCACCAAGTAAGTAAATCACTTCTAGTTGTTTTGGAAGTTCTGCTATCAACGCATCGAGTGTCGGTCTGAATGCATAACACCAACTACACATTGGATCGTAAACATAATAGAGCTTTGCCGTCATACTATTAACTTATAAATCAAATTTAGTATTCAGAATCTTTGCGACTGAATTATTTTTTAGTGTCACGTACTTGGGCATGCCATTTTCATATGGAGGATAATCTTCGCCTTCGATCAATGGCGTAAGGTAACGTCGACATGCATCAGTAATACCAAATCCATCTTCGGTAATAAATTCTTTAGGCATCATCTTTTCAACATTGGCGACATCTTCCAATTTTGCTTTACCAATTTCCCAGACATAAGGTTCGTCTGACTTTCTCACTATCGTCGGCATAACCGCATTATCTCCAGCAATTGCCATTTCAACTGCGGCTTTGCCCAGGGCATAGGCTTGTTCAACATCGGTCTTCGAAGCAATGTGTCTTGCCGCACGTTGCAGATAATCAGCAACTGCCCAGTGATACTTATGACCCAATGCATCCTTCACCATATTCGCAACAACCGGCGCTGCGCCGCCAAGTTGCGCATGACCAAACGCATCACGTGTTCCTTGTTCAGCCAAAAACTTCCCGTCCGGCCAATGCGCACCTTCTGAAACGACAATGGAACAATAGTCATACTTATCTATCTTTTCTTTGACCTTATTAATGAAGGCTTCCTGATTGAATTCAACTTCAGGAAAAAGGATCACAACTGGAATGTCATTGTCTGCATCTGCCGCCAAACCGCCGGCAGCGGCAATCCAACCGGCATGACGACCCATTACTTCTAGTACAAATACTTTCGTAGAAGTCTTTGCCATTGAACAAACATCGTATGATGCTTCACGAGTTGATATAGCAATATACTTAGCGACAGAACCAAAACCCGGACAAACATCGGTAATCGGTAAATCATTATCGACCGTTTTAGGAATGTGAATCGCCTGAATAGGGAAGTTCATTTTTTCTGAAATTTGAGAAATTTTATGACAGGTGTCAGCAGAATCACCACCACCGTTATAAAAGAAATAACCAATATTATGTGCCTTAAATACTTCGATCAGACGTTCATATTCGGCTTTACTCTCTTCCAATCCTTTTAACTTATAGCGACAGGAACCAAACGCACCGGAAGGAGTGTGTCTTAGCGCCGCGATATCTGCATCGGACTCCTGACTGGTATCGATTAAGTCTTCCGTTAATGCGCCAATAATGCCATTACGACCAGCATAAACATTCGCGATTTTATCTGTGTGCTGTCTCGCTGTTTCAATCACGCCACATGCACTGGCATTAATAACCGCCGTCACTCCACCGGATTGCGCATAAAACGCATTCTTGGCCACTGCCATATTCTTGGTTCTCCTTAATTATTTTTAAACAAATCGCAATAAATACGGTCTATTTGTTGTGATAGACTCCAATGATAAAGCAAACGAGAGATAATATGTTGCCTCAGAACGTAACACCACATTAGATTTATGCATTTTCCAATAAAAATACGGCCGGCTTATTTCAAGAGATCGCTTATCTTTCTTGTCCTGTTGCCGATCCTGTCTTTTGCTGCAGTAACGGATGATTTACCGGATTTCGGCGATTCTGCCGGTAGTGTTGTTTCACCGGAATTTGAACGACGACTCGGCAAATTGTTTTTAAATCAGGTTCGACATGTTGAAAAAGTGATTAGCGACCCTGAAGTAGAGTCTTATATACAATCTATTGGCTATCAGCTTTCTTCGCATAGCGACAACACTGAACAGCCTTTTACCTTCTTTATTGTTAATAACCCGGCTATTAATGCATTTGCAGGACCAGGCGGCATGATCGGGATTAATAGCGGCGTTATTCTAAATTCAGCAAGTGAAAGCGAATTAGCTGCAGTAATGGCGCACGAAATTGCGCACGTTACGCAACGACATCTCGCCCGCATGTTTGAACAACAAAGTTTACTTAGCATACCTACAGCAGCAGCCATGGTCGGCGCTATTATTCTTGCCGTTGTAAATCCGCAAGCTGGTGCGGCAGCATTAGCCGGAGTATCTGGCTTAAGTGCTCAAAACCAGATTACCTTTACTCGCGCTAATGAAGAAGAGGCCGATCGAGTCGGCATGCAAACTCTGGCAAGAGCCGACTATAATCCGCGTGGCATGCCTGCATTTTTTGAAACGCTGCAACGAATATCGCGATACTCGCAAAGTGCCGCACCGGAATTTTTACGTTCACATCCATTAACCACGTCGCGTATATCAGATTCAATCGCACGAGCGGAAGCCTATCCCGAAAAAGCCTATACCAATACACAATCCTATGAATTAATTCGCTACAAACTATTAGTTGGTTCATACAAAACGGGTAAAGAAGCTGCAACTCAATTACGCGAGGAATTAAATAAAAGCGAAGCCTCTGAAAAAGACAAACTGCCTATTCGTTATGGTTTGGCATATGCTTACATCGCTGACAATGATTATGTGAGAGCAGAACAACAAATTGAACTCTTACTAAAAGATAGCCCTGATAATATTGCCTATCTTTTATTAGCCGCAAAATTTCACACAGATCAAGCAAATTACAATGCGGCTTTTACCATTTTTAAAAAAGCCTATGGCTTATTTCCTGACTACAAACCTGTTATATCAGCATACAGCCGTGCCTTACTTGATGTAAAAAAAGCAAAAGAAGCACGGGATATTTTAAAAAATTATGAGCGTCACTATTCGCACGATCTAAATACTTATTCTTTATTAGGTCAGGCAGAAGCTATGCTTGGCAATGAAATTGAAACGGCTTTTATACAAGCGGAATATTATTTTCTAGCTGCTAATACCAAACTTGCAGTTGATAAACTCAAATTTATTAAGCAACAATACAAACTCGATTACTATCAGGAACAACGCGCTACGGCACGTTTGGCTGAACTTGAGTATGAGTTAGAACTGGAAGAAAACCTTAACTTATAAAAATGTTACGTAGAAATATTCTTAAGAGCCTTACATTTGGCTCGCTCTTTTTTTCAGGTTTACTTAAACCCGTGCTGGTCTTGGCCAAATGGAATCAGACTGCTTTTGATGCCACCGATTATAATGAAGCGATCAATAGTTATTTTCCTGAACAACAAATTCAAGAAACAGATCAAATTACTATTAGTGTAAACCCTGTCATCGAGAGTGGTGCCGTAGTTCCGCTAAAGATAAATACGAATTTATCCAAACCTGAATCTATCACCATCTTTGTTGATAAAAATCCAACTCCTTTAATTGCAAACTTTGATCTTTCTCCAGCCTGTCTTGGTTTTATCTCTACACGCATTAAAATGGAAAATCCTTCAAACATTATTGTTGTTGTCAAAGCTGATGGTAAACTTTTTATGACAAAAGCATTTGTTGAAGTTCACGAAGGAGGTTGTGGATAATGGCCTCTTCGATTCGATTAAAAACAAAAACCAGAGACAACATTACAACGGTTCGTGCAATCATTCGTCATCCGATGGAAACCGGTTTTAGAGTTGATGAAACTTCAGGCGAACTTGTTCCGGCACATTTTATTAAACTCGTTACTGTTAAACATAACGATCAAGTTGTTTTATCCTGCGATTGGAGCCGAGCTATTTCCAAAAACCCTTATCTATCGTTTATGTTTAAAGGGGCGATAGCCGGAGACAAACTGGAACTAAGCTGGATTGATACTCAGGATAAGACTGACTCAATTGATACACTGATAGAATAATCAGCATTAAAAATACATACTAATTATCTCAATGCGCGCCATTATTATATTTTGTTTATTTGTCGTACTTGCCTTTCTCGTTGGTGCAGTACTTGCCTATCCGTTAAAATTATTACTCGACCCTGCGCTAGCGCTTGCCTTTCGTAAATATCTTACTTACGCCACATTAATTAGTGGTTTGATTATCAGTGGCATTTATTTGCAACTCTATAATTTACTTTCGTTCAAAGCGTTTGGTTATAACGGAAAGTTTATTACCTTTTTAAAAGGCATGCTAAATGGCTTCATCTATGGCTTAAGCATCATGCTACTGATTGAAGTAGGTTTATTTTTACTCGACATACATGAGCTGGATGCCACGCGCAGCTATACATTTACATCCGTTTCACTGCTTCTATCTAAAGCTATCGTCATGGGTTTATTAATCGCCATAGTGGAAGAATCAATATTCCGCGGCGCATTATTTACTGGTCTATACAAACAAACCGGAGCGATAATAGCGACATTCTTTTCCAGTTTAATATACGCCGGCGTACATTTTATTCGTTACCGCGATCTTCCTGCGAATACTGATATAGGTTGGTTTACCGGTTTATCAATGATGCCTGAAACGCTCCGACGTTTTCACGAATGGTCGATACTGGATTATTTCTTAACTTTGTTTGTTTTTGGTGTGCTGCTTGCGTTATTACGCCTGAAACATAAAAGTATTGCAGCCTGCATAGGCGTACACACGGGCATCGTCATGCTTATAAAGATTTCTGATTATGCCACCAATAGAACTTATGGTGGCAGCTATGACTATCTAGTAAGTCAATACAACTCAACCTTTGGCTGGATAAGCTTTGTAGTAATATTATTATTTACGTTGTTTTATTTTGTTAAGATACAAACAAAACAAAGCTAATCTAAGATTGCCTAAGCTGTAGCAGAAAAATCTCTGTCACCCTGTTTGATTCGATAAGTTCGCTTAAACACAATCCATAGGTAGCCACTGCGGCTTTTGGCTCTATATTGTCATCCTTGTTTTGAGCAATAAGTCCGGCGGCCAAAATTGCAGCAATAATATGATCTTCATTCATCGGTTATCCCCTTCTTCACTGAGTAGTTAATAACATCTTTTAGTCATGTTCGGTTTTTATAGTATAAACCGATAAATAATAAATTTTAGAAAACGTATGTGCTATACCGCTAAAAAACTTATTCTTTAATCACGTCAGGATGAAATAGTATTTCACCATTAACCTTAAAGTCTCGTATTAAACCTTGCCCTTCTTCACCTCGTATAAACTCAGAATATTTTCTCGCTAGATCAATTTTTGTATGAGGATGCTTTTCAGGGTTTACCATAATGACATGGTAAGGATTAAATAACGCATCATCATTTTCAAACAGCACTCTGAGTTTCATTTTATCTTTGTAGGCTAAATAAGTACCTCTATCCGTTAAAGTATAAGCTTCTTTATCATCAGCGATTCTCAGAACAACGCCCATGCCTTGTCCAACAGCAAGATACCATCCGCCTGAAGGCTCATCACCAACCATTGCCCAAAGATTTTTTTCTTTTTTATGTGTGCCCGAGTCATCACCGCGAGAAACAAAAATATGTTTTTTCTCTAATAACACCGACATTGCTTCATCAATACTTTTCGCGTTTTTTAAACCGCCCGGATCATCTGTTGGACCAACGATAATAAAATCATTGTGCATCACCGGTTCACGTTCAATGCCATAACCTGCATCAACGAATTTTTTTTCTGCTCCCTCTGCGTGAACAAAAATCAAATCAACATCGCCATTTTCACCAAGACGGATCGCTTTACCTGTGCCAACAGAAATAACATCTAACTTGACGTTATATTTTTTTTCAAACGGCGGATTTAAAACAGCCAACAAGCCTGAGTTATCGGTACTGGTTGTTGTCGCCATTTTTAAACGCTCTACTTCTGCAAACGATGGAAAAGAAACTCCCCACAATAAAATTAAAAAACATGATGATAAAAACTTCTTCATTACACTTTCCTTCAATCTGTTAATACTTAATAATTAAAATTCAACTTGAGCACGCATCTGAAAAGCTTCCGGCTCATCACCATTACCTGCGCCACCGTTTACATCCAATACATTGATATAGTTCGCGCTCATACGAATATTATTTGTAGCAAACCAGTTCAGCCCCAAACTAAAGTTTTGTGCGTCTCCACCTATTATATCAGCATCATTTAAGTCAACACTGCTAAAACGCATAGCTAATTGCCACGCACCTACACCACCCTTACCTACAACACTTTCCGGTTTGATTGCTCCGTATGCACCTTTACTGCCGCTATAGTTACGCATGTCATCGGTCAGGAACCAACTGCCCTCAACGTAGTAACCGGAGAAAGCCAAATCAGAGAGCGTGCTTGAATCACGATCTATATCAACGTAGTAATATTCACTTTGTAATGAGAATGGACCATAAGTGTATGCTGCTTCAGCAACAGTACGTAAATTCGAACTTGCATTAAATGAACCGGTGCTTACTTCGCGTACATTAGTAACATGAGATTCAGGACGATCACTAAAAGAAATACTATCGACTGATCCACTATCACGATATGAAAGCGAAGCACCTAGATGCATATGTTGTTGTGCAGTCAATATTGGTGCATACGTTGCACGACCCGTTAATGCAAAACCTTCATCCTCATCACCACTAGCACCATCAATTCCTTCACCAAACAAACCGGCATTCAGACTCCAATTATTACCACTACGATCAGCTCCAACACCAATCGCTCGTCCCGGTGTAAACAAATGAGGTAAGCCACGTTCGGCAAAAGTTATGTACTTGGAACTAGTCATGTTTTGTAAACTGAACGGCTGTTTAAAATGGCCCACCGTTATCTTCCATGGCAAACCGGTGTATTGAATATAAGCATCTGCAATACCGCTACTGCCGGTATTAACAAAGTCATACTGTAATTTATAATTCCAAGCTTCCCATAATTTACCCTGGACAAATAAGCGTGCCCGACGCATTTCTGTTCCATCGTTTTGTCTGCGTAAATCTTCAGAGTAAGTTGCGGCATCTGCCTGTATCCGACCACCAACTCGTAAACTAAAATCGCCATCACCTGACTCGACGATAAACTTATCTTTCATTGTTATTTTTGGCTGATCTTTTGTTGCAACTTTCACTTCTTCCTCAACCATCTTTTTAACGTCTTCTTTTGCAACAACCGGCTCTACTGTTGTTTCACCTTGATCAGCTACCTTAAGCACTAAATCATAAACATCTTTAGTAATCGTCCCGTTTTCTTCTAATGCCTTAAGTAATTCAACTAATGCCTGATTGGTACCTGCTTGTGCGACGGGTGCTGATAAAGCTCCGAATATAAACAATAAAAAATAAACAAATATGGACTTTTCCATTCTATTTCCCCACTTAAAAATAAAATCAATAAACTAGTTAGGTTATATACCACCTAACTCAGGAAAAGTTACTCTGAACGGTGTCATGTGGCTAATTTGATATAAAAAATGGTGGGCCGTGGGCGATTCGAACGCCCGACCAATGGATTAAAAATCCACTGCTCTACCGGCTGAGCTAACGGCCCGGTGTGAAATTTTTTGAATGTTCTGATGACGGAGAATAGCTTGTCTGCACAACAAAGGCGGCGATAATACCCAAGAAATGCCTGTGGGTAAAATATTAACTGGCATTAAGACGTTATATCTTGCTTTTAATCGTCTATGCCCCTATTTTCTGCCATATTTACACAACCCTGATTTAGCATGGAGTTTCAATTAAGTGCCAATTTACGAATATAAATGTGATAACTGTGACCACCGATTGGAAAAGTTACAAAAAATTAGCGATAACCCCGCAAAAACCTGCCCTGAATGTGGCAAGGATACGTTGCGTAAGCTAGTTTCTGCTGCTGCTTTCAAACTAAAAGGCACCGGCTGGTACGAAACTGACTTTAAAGACAAGAAGCCGAAGAAAGACGCAAAAACGTCGGATAGTAAAAACACCGAAACTAAATCATCTTCTGGCTCAGAAAAGAAAGAATCAAATAGCGATGACAAAAAAACGTCGAAGCCTGCCGAAAGTAGCTCTACTTCTAAGCCAAAAGAAAGTTAACTAAATGGGTACTCTTAGAAAGTACATTATCGCCGGTTTGCTCGTCTGGCTGCCCCTTGCAGCAACCGTTGTCATAATTAAGCTGGTTGTTGATTTACTAGATAAGACTATCCTTTTATTGCCGCCAGAATGGCAGCCAGCAACAGTTTTAGGCTTTTCCATCCCCGGATTTGGGGTCATTTTGGCTATTTCCACTTTGTTAATAACCGGCATGCTAGCTGCTAATTTGTTTGGCCGCCGATTGGTAAGCTTTTGGGAATCCGTATTAAATCGCATCCCTTTAGTCAGAACGATCTATAACAGTGTTAAACAGATTTCTACGACGTTATTCGACTCCAAAGGCAAATCATTTCGTAAGGTCGTCATGCTTGAGTATCCTCGGAAAGGCTTATGGAGCATTGGTTTCTTAAGCAATAACAATGTTAGTACTGATATCGATAATTTGCCGGAAGGAATAGTTGCCGTATTTATACCCACTACACCTAACCCCACTTCCGGATTTATCATAATGACGCCACGTGAAGATATCACTGAACTTGAAATGACAATTGAAGAAGGTTTCAAATTTATCATTTCCATGGGTGTTATTACCCCTGAAGGCCCGATTACAACTGAAATAAACAGTAATAAAGTTGCGCAAATGCCTGCTGACTCGTAAGATTCCGCCCCTTATTCAGACCAGACGGAAGAAACAATGCGCAGTCACTATTGCGGAGAATTAAATAGCAGTCATATTGATCAAGAAATCGAGCTTTGCGGCTGGGTACATCGTCGTCGGGATCACGGTGGCGTCATATTTATTGACCTTCGAGATCGTGAAGGTATTTCTCAAATCGTGTTTGATCCCGATCGGGCAGAACCGTTTGCCATTGCCGATTCCATCAGAAATGAATTTGTTATAAAAATTACCGGCAAAGTGCGTGCCCGACCAGAAGGTACCGTTAACCCAGATATGGCAACCGGCGAAATTGAGATTCTCGGTTACAGCATAGAAGTCCTCAATAAATCTAAAACTCCACCGATTCAAATGGACGACGAACACGTCCATGATGATATAAAACTGCGTTACCGTTATATCGATTTACGTCGACCTTTTATGCAACACAATCTGCGTTTACGATCGCAGGTTGCAAAAGAAATGCGCAACTATCTAGACGATAAAGGCTTTCTCGACATTGAAACACCGATGTTGACCAAAGCAACACCTGAAGGCGCTCGCGATTATTTAGTACCTAGTCGTACACATCCTGGAAATTTCTTTGCTCTGCCACAATCACCTCAGTTGTTTAAACAATTGTTAATGATGTCGGGCATGGATCGTTATTACCAAATCGTACGTTGCTTCCGCGATGAAGATCTACGTGCTGATCGCCAACCTGAATTTACCCAACTTGATATCGAAACTTCATTCATGAATGAAGATGAAATCACCGGCATGATGGAAGAGATGATGCTTTCACTATTCAAGAAAGTATTGAATGTGGATCTGCCGTCACCTTTCCCGCGTATGCCATATGCAGAAGCTATGGAGCGTTATGGTAGTGACAAACCGGACCTGAGAAACCCGCTTGAGTTAATCGATGTCAGCGACTTGATGAAAGAAGTGGAATTCAAAGTCTTCTCTGGTCCAGCCAATATGGAAAACGGTCGGGTTGCAACGCTACACGTGCCGGGCGGCAGCTCACTATCTCGTAAACAAATTGATGATTACACCAACTACGTCGCTCAATTTGGCGCACGCGGGCTTGCATACATCAAAGTAAATGATATTGCGGCTGGAGTTGAAGGCTTACAGTCACCTATCTTAAAGTTTTTACCCGATGATGTTGTTAAAAAAATTATTGAACGCACAAAAGCAGCAAATGGTGACTTAATCTTCTTTGGCGCTGATAAGTCCAAAGTAGTTAACGATGCACTAGGTGCATTACGCATACAACTGGGTCGCGATCTTAAGTTACTCAAAGGTGAATGGGCACCGTTATGGGTTGTCGACTTTCCGATGTTTGAATACAACGAAGATGAAAAACGTTGGGATTCGCTGCATCATCCTTTTACCGCGCCTGATACAAATGATATTACAGCTATTAAAGAAAACCCTGGCAAAACATTATCCCGCGCCTACGACATGATACTGAATGGTACCGAACTCGGTGGCGGCTCTATTCGTATTCACGATGCTGAAATGCAATCTTCTGTATTGGAGTTACTCGGTATCGGCGAAGAAGAAGCGCAAGAAAAATTTGGCTTCTTATTAGATGCACTTGAATACGGTTGTCCTCCACATGGTGGTATCGCTTTTGGTTTAGATCGTACGGTGATGTTAATGGCTGGTTGTGATTCAATTCGTGATGTAATTGCTTTTCCAAAGACACAAAGCGCAAGTTGTTTGCTCACGTCTGCTCCGTCAGCAGCTAGCACGAAACAACTCCGCGAATTGGGAATCAAATTGGCAAAGCCGAATAAACAAGAAGATAAACCTGAGAACAAGTCAGAATAAGAGATTTTATATAATCTTAATCTTGTTTTAAACTGCTTAGTAAGTCACTATTTTTATTATGACAACCGAAGCCACTCTTAACCGCTCTTACTCTTTGAAAAAAGAACAGATCCCGCCGACTGTGGTAGAACAGATCGATGAGTCTGAACGTGCTGAGTTAACTGAAAAAATTAACACATCTTAAACAACAAAACGCTGTGATAGTGGCACATTATTATACTGAGCCAGACTTACAAATCCTTGCCGACGAAACGGGTGGTTATGTTTCCGATTCTCTGGATATGGCGCGTTTTGCTTATGAATCTGATGCCAGAACACTGATCGTTTGTGGCGTGAAGTTCATGGGCGAAACTGCCAAGATACTTAACCCTGAAAAACGTATTTTAATGCCGGACTTAAATGCCAACTGTTCTTTAGATCTTGGTTGCCCCGCTGATGAATTTTCCGCTTTTTGTGATGCTCGCCCGGATCATGTTGTTGTCGTTTACGCCAATACCAGTGCCGCTGTAAAAGCACGTGCAGACTGGATGGTAACCTCAGGTAGTGCAGTTGATGTTGTTAAGCATTTGGCCGCAGAAGGTAAAAAAATAATCTGGGCGCCTGATAAATACCTTGGCGATTACGTACAAAAACAGACCGGTGCCGATATGTTAATTTGGCAAGGCGCTTGTATTGTTCATGAAGAATTTAAAGGCAAAGAGCTTGAAACTCTGCGCCAACATCATCCTGATGCAAAAGTGCTGGTACATCCTGAGTCACCTGCATTTGTTATTGAACAAGCGGATGTGGTTAGCTCAACCACAGGTATCATAAAAGCAGTGGTAGAAATGGATGCCAAAGAATTTATCATAGCCACAGACAAAGGTATCTTTCATAAAATAAAAGAAGCCGCACCTGATAAAACTTTGATAGAAGCACCAACGGCAGGTAAAAGTGCCACATGTATTAGTTGCGCCCACTGTCCATGGATGGCGATGAATAGTCTACGAAAATTGGCGCATGTTCTTGAAACTGGAGATAATGAAATCTTCGTTGATGCCGACATTATTCAGCGAGCTAAAGGTTCTATTCAGCGTCTACTTGATTTCACCAAAAACCAGACTGCCAAACTTGCGGGCGATGCCTGATTAAAGAATCTCTTCTTTAAATACATTGCTAGTCTTGGGCGTCTTGCTGTTGAATGTTAGAATCATGCTTTAACACTTCAACCAACATCAAAATACGGAACGATATTAATGGCAGGTCATAGTAAATGGGCGAATATCCAGCATCGTAAAGGCAAACAAGATGCCAAGCGTGGAAAGCTCTTCACCAAACTTATTCGAGAAATAACAGTTGCTGCTAGATTAGGTGGTGGCGATCCAGCTGCGAATCCAAGGTTGCGGGCGGCAATTGATAACGGTTTATCTAATAATATGACTCGTGACACCATCGACCGTGCCGTCAAGCGTGGTGCCGGTGGTGATGAAAGTGGTAATGTTGATGAACTTCGTTATGAAGGCTATGGACCAGGCGGTGTTGCTGTTTTGGTTGATACAATGACTGACAACAAAAACCGTACTGTAGCTGAAGTACGTCATGCTTTCTCCAAGTTCGGCGGTAATCTGGGTACGGATGGTTCGGTTGCTTATCTGTTTACTAAAGTAGGTCTTATCTCATTTCCTGCTGACGTTGATGAAGATGCTATTATGGAAGCGGCACTTGAGGGCGGTGCAGAAGATATTGTGACTAATAGCGATGGTTCAATAGACGTTATTACCGAGCCTGATAATTTTATCGATGTAAAAGAAGCGTTAAAAGCCGCAAACTATAAATACGAAAATGCCGAAATCACCATGCGCGCATCAACATCAAGTGAACTCGATAAAAAAGGTGCGGAAAGTATGTTGAAGCTACTCGACATGCTGGAAGATCTGGATGATGTACAACAAGTTTATTCAAATGCCGACATACCTGATGACATTCTGGCGGAATTAAATTAACACTATGATCAAATTAATATCACGGCGTAACGAGCGAAGACTAATCGAGGCAAATTTATTTGAAGAAGCGGAGTGTATATTTAATACATGAACATTTTGAGAATAAATTTACCAACAGTAGGCGCTTTAGGCGACGATGAGTAGTCGAGCACACGCCTACATGGATGTAGGCGGTAGAGCGAAACAGGACGCTAGAGTCGAGTAGCCGTGATAAGAATTTTAGGAATTGATCCTGGTTCTATAAATACTGGTTACGGCATTATTGACTCCAAAGGTAATCACTCCAAACATATCCATAACGGCGTTATCAAAATAAAAGGCGAAACACTCGCTGAGAAATTAAAAATTATTCATCAAGGTATCACCGCACTTATTGAAGAGTTTCAGCCTGAAGAAATTTCAATAGAAAAAATATTTATGAATCGCAATGCCGATTCAGCAATTAAACTAGGGCAAGCTCGCGGCGTTGCTATTGCTGCCTGTGCCATACAAGACTTACCTGTTTATGAATATACGGCCAATCAGGTAAAACAAGCCACGGTTGGCAAAGGCCATGCGGCTAAAGAACAAGTACAACATATGATCAAAATTTTACTTTGCCTGGAAAAACAACCTGTTGCTGATGCGGCTGATGCATTAGCCATTGCGCTTTGTCATGCAAACTCTCGTGAAGGCTTGTTACGCATGCAAGGTGTCAGCGGTATACGCTACGGACGCTTACAATAAAGGATTGGCAATGATTGGATTTTTACGCGGCATCATCATAAAAAAACAACCTCCACTCTTGTTGCTAGATGTACAAGGCGTTGGTTATGAAATCGAAGCACCCATGACGACTTTTTACGCTTTGCCGGAAATAAAAAATGAAGTTGAGATATTCACACACTTGGTCGTCCGCGATGATGCGCACTTATTATTTGGCTTTGCTACAGAAAATGAACGGCACATGTTTCGTACTTTAATAAAAGTTAATGGCGTAGGCGCAAAAATGGCGTTAACTATTTTGTCTGGAATCGAAGCAGATGAGTTTGCCTTATGCATCAAAAACAATGATACCGATCGATTAGTCAAACTACCTGGTGTCGGCAAAAAAACAGCCGCGAGATTAATCGTTGAAATGCGAGATCGTCTCGACGGTTTTGCTGATGCGACAAATAGCCAAAGCAATAACCGAACAAATATCAGCAGCGACCCAGTAAATGAAGCGGTTAGTGCCTTAATTGGGCTCGGCTATAAACCACAAGAAGCGAGTAAGTTTGTACTTGCCGTGGCTAATGATGGTATGACTAGTGAAGAACTGATACGAGAAGCTTTAAAGAACTCAGTCAAAAAATAAGCAAGCCAATGGCCACAACACCTACAAAATCCATGCGCCACTTTTATTCATCGACTACGGAAACGTGTGCTTGAAGAACCTCGGTATCCTGTTTTCAAGTACGATTAACCAATTGGGCGTTGCCGAACCTGTTCCGGCTAGTTCAACTTGTGGGTGTAACAATACAAATCGCTTTAAAATTTCTTCCTGACTAGGTTCGAGATCGATAAACAATATATGTTTGTCATTTTTTAGAGCGTCTGAAAATCTTGCAAAGTTATGATTTGGTCTTTCCATACCAATCAAACCTCCTTCCCAGGCACAAAAACCTAACAGGATGATTGCCAGAAAAATAAAAGGTATCCATCCCGCCGCCGTTTCAGTCCACCCGACAAGATTTGCTAAAATAAGAGAGGTGATGGCTACACATATTCCGACAACAGCGCCAAGCATTGTTGAATGTACCACATCTTTTTTTAAAAAAGATTGAACATAGTTTATATGATCATGATGTGCAATTTCAGTGTCGTGTAGACTAAGTACATGTATTTGCGGAGTGGTAATACCTGAAGACTCTAGCTGTTTCTCAAAGATTTCCAAGTCATCCAGATTATTACTAATTAAGTAATGTCTTTGTAATTTCATGATAACTCTCCCTGTAAATTTAAGGAGTCCTCTGAAGGACAGATACTTGATAGTATAGATGTAATATTTGTCCTTTTCTGAGAATCACACTATTTAGTTATGTCTTCTGGATTAGAATGCAAAAAGCTAATAATAGCTCCCAATAAGACTTCCTCATTGTTCTTGGCTATAGAACATTGAGTGATATTTTCTGGAAGATAAGATGCTGATAAATAAAATAATAAATTAGTGTCCAAGTTAGCTAAAACTTAAGTCTACTATGCAACAAAAAACATTAGTTTTGCATTTTTAGACCATATGATTGCCATATTTAAATTACAAAATAATAAAAGTGCCTCAAAACATATCTTATTTTTGTGAGAGCAAGGAAGCGCCGCGCGGAAAACCGGAATGTATATGTTAATACATGAGGACATCGTACTCTGTGAGTATTTGAGCACGGAGCTGACGCCGCGCTCACGAGAAGAAGGTATGTTTTGCGGTATCTTTTTAATACGTTTACAGGGAAAATAGACACCTTACCATGGTCGAACCAAACGAAGTTATCTCACCCCAAAACTCAGCCGAAGATGATGTTGCTGATAACGCTCTGCGCCCAAAACGTCTACAGGACTATCTTGGCCAAGCTTCTGTTCATGAACAAATGGGAATCTTTATCGATGCTGCGCGACAACGTGCTGAATCATTAGATCATGTTTTAATCTTTGGCCCTCCGGGTTTAGGTAAAACAACGCTGGCACATATTATTGCTAACGAAATGGGCGTTAATATGCGACAAACTTCTGGCCCTGTGCTTGAACGACCCGGCGATCTCGCCGCACTGTTAACTAATCTTGAACCACACGATGTTCTTTTTATTGATGAGATACACCGTCTTGGCGCTGTCGTTGAGGAAGTGTTGTATCCGGCAATGGAAGACTATCAAATTGACATCATGATTGGTGAAGGCCCCGCTGCCCGCGCAATTAAACTTGATGTACCGCCTTTTACTCTAGTTGGCGCAACAACCCGCGCGGGATTATTAACATCTCCCTTACGTGATCGTTTCGGTATTGTGCAACGTCTGGAGTTTTATTCGCCAAAAGAACTGGGTGAGATTATTTTGCGTTCAGCAAAGATTCTCGAAGTAGAGATTGCAGAGAAAGGTGCTGCCGAAATTGCTGCGCGTTCTCGTGGTACACCGCGAATTGCTAATCGCTTATTACGTCGCGTCCGTGATTATGCGCAAGTAAAAGGAGACGGTGTTATTACTGGCGACATCGCTTCACTCGCGTTGGATATGTTGAACGTGGATGCACATGGTTTTGATATGATGGATCGCAAGTTATTACTCGCCATATTACAAAAATTTGATGGTGGGCCTGTTGGTGTTGATAGTCTTGCTGCTGCCATTAGTGAAGAACGAGATACAATTGAAGATGTACTTGAGCCTTATTTAATACAACAAGGTTTTTTAATGCGCACGTCAAGAGGACGTATAGCGACGCGAACGGCCTGGCAACACTTTGGGCTCGATGTACCGAAAGACCTGATAAAAGAAGATGATTTATTTAATGACACTGAATAGTGATAAGAAAGTTTAATTAAAGTGGGCGCAGAATTTAAATGGCAAGTACGAGTCTATTATGAAGACACGGATGCCGGTGGCGTTGTATTTTATGCAAACTATTTACGTTTCATGGAACGCGCACGAACAGAATGGTTACGAAGCGTTGGATTTGAACACGAACAACTTATTAACGAACATGGAATAATATTCGCCGTGAAAAATGTGACGATTGATTATAAAAAACCAGGACGACTTGATGATCTACTAACCGTAACATCAACATTATTACATCATCGCGGTGCCAGCATTACGTTTCAACAGTTTATAAAAAACGAAAAAGATGAATTACTGACACAGGCAGAAGTGAAAGTGGCCTGTTTAAACGCAACAACATTAAAAGCATCACCGATGCCTGAAGCATTACTCACGGAGCTCGCAAATGACCACTGATCATTCAATTATTGATCTTGTACTCAACGCCAGTTTACTGGTTCAACTCGTCATGTTGATACTGATAATGGCCTCTGTCGTTTCATGGACAATGATATTTAATAAATACGTCATACTAAAACGCGCAAGAAGAGACGCTGAAGATTTTGAAGAACAATTCTGGTCAGTTGAAGATCTCAGTCCTTTATATACAAAAATTTCAAACCGGCATCATGAGACTAGTGGCATGGAAAAAATATTTGAAGCCGGCTTTAAAGAGTTTGCACGCTTAAATAAACAAGAAAACATTGACCCTGATGCCGTGATTGATGGTTCACAGCGTTCTATGCGTATCGCTATGAATAAAGAAATGGATCACCTTGAAACTAATCTTTCTTTTCTGGCAACGGTGGGTTCAACCAGTCCTTATGTGGGTTTGTTCGGTACTGTCTGGGGCATCATGAATAGCTTTCAGGCTTTAAGCACTGTGCAGCAAGCCACTATTGCAATGGTTGCTCCAGGCATTAGTGAAGCACTGGTTGCAACGGCGATGGGCTTGTTCGCCGCTATTCCTGCGGTTGTTGCCTATAATCGTTATTCCTATGACGTAGAACGATTAATAAATCATTATGATAATTTTATGGAAGAATTTTCTTCAATCTTACATCGACATGCTCATTCATAAGGTAAATCGTTAAGCGCATAAAACTATGAGACAACGAATTAAAAAACGCCCAATGTCTGAAATCAATGTTGTACCATACATTGATGTGATGCTGGTGTTGCTCATTATCTTTATGGTGACAGCACCTCTTTTAAGTCAGGGTATTAAAGTTGATTTACCGCAAACTGCATCTGAACCATTGCCGCCGAATGAAAAAGAACCGGTGATTGTTAACATTGATAAAAACGGAAACTTTTTTATCAATTATGGGGATGATCAGGATAAGCCGGTAACTGCAGATGTATTACTCAATCGCGTTAGTGCATTATTAAAATACCAGCCTGATATACCCGTATTGATCGGCGGCGATGCCAATGTGCCTTACGGACAAGTTGTACAGGCTATGTCTTTACTACAACGAGCCGGCGCTCCCTCTGTCGGCATGATGACGGATCCACCAGAAAAATAATTTATGCGTGAAAACTGGTTCCTGACATCTCGATCATTATTATTGTCTCTCGTCCTTCATTTAGTTTTGGGCGTGGTACTGATATTTAGTTTTCATTTTTCGTCAAAACCAATACCAACGCCAAAACCTGTCGTTAATATTGTTAAAGCAGTAACGGTTGATAAAGAGCAGGTTGAGCTGGAACTCAAACGTTTAAAAGATAAAGACAAAGAAAAGAAAACTGACGAGTTAAATCGCGAGAAAGAACTTGAAAAGAAAGAGGCGGAAATAAAAGAGAAGCTTCAAAACGAAGAAAAGAAACTGAATGAGATAAAAAAGAAAAAAGAACAGGAACAAAAGAAACTACAGGAAGAGAAATTGCGCCTGAAGAAATTAGAAGAAGAAAAAAAGGAACTTGAGAAGAAACAAAAACTCGAAAAAGAAAAGGCTGAAAAAACTGCGGAAGAAAAAAAGAAGCTGGAAGCCGAAAAGAAAAAACAGGAAGAAGAACAAAAGAAGAATGAAGCTGAGCAGAAAAAGTTAGAGGAAGAAAAAAAGAAAAAGGCCGAAGAGGAAAAACGTAAAGCGAAAGAGGAAGAAGAACGAAAAGCTCGCGAAAAAGCATTACAGCATGAACTGGAAGCCGAGCAAAAAGCTGAGCAAGAACAACGCGATCTAACTGAATTACAAAAATATCAGGCCATGATAGCTAGATCGATAGAAAATAAATTTAACCGACTCGGTTTAGATGAGGGTTTATCCTGCGTTATTCTGATCAGAATGATTGAAGGCGGCAAAGTTGTCGAAGCATCTATAGTAAAATCAAGCGGTAATGATTTATTTGATAAACGTGCTGAAACTGCCGTATATTCAGCGTCACCGTTACCAGTGCCGGATGAAACAAGAGTATTTGAACAGATGCGTAATATAAGATTCACATTTGAACCATAGGATGAACTTTAGGATAGAACGCCGATTATGAAATTCTCATTTAAATTATTGATTGCCAGTTGTTTGCTTGTCTCGCTACAAGCGCACGCTGTACTCGACATTAAAATAACTCAGGGCATTGAACAATCCTTGCCTATCGCTATTGTGCCATTTGGCTGGTCACAAGCCGGTACTGTCGCGCCGATTGATTTAACCTCTATCATTAGTAATGACCTACAACGAAGTGGTCACTTTGATGTGATGGATGAAAAGGATCTTCCACAACGCCCAACCGAGTATGACGACATTAACTTTGCTGATTGGCGCAAACTGGGGATGGAAAACATCCTTATTGGCAAACTAAACCTGACTGACACTGGAAGTTATGACATCAGTTTTCGATTAATTGATGTCTATCGTGGAAAACAAATCGCCGGTTTTCGTATCCCGGCCAAACCCGATTTACTTCGTCGTGTCGCACATCAAATAAGCGATATCATTTTTGAAAAACTCACCGGTATGCCCGGCGCATTTGACACTCGTATCGCCTATATCACCGTAAATAAAGTGAAGGAGAAGAAGATTCATTCTCTGCAAATTGCCGATGCGGATGGTTATAACGCTCAAATATTGCTCGAATCTCTAGAGCCCTTACTTTCTCCATCCTGGTCAGCCGATGGTAAAAAGCTCGCCTATGTTTCTTTTGAGGGAAAGAATTCAGCTATCTATGTTCAGAACGTTTTAACCGGCCAACGTGAGCGGATTTCTGCTTTTGAAGGCATTAACAGCTCGCCGGACTGGTCGCCAGACGGCACTCGTCTGGCCATGACTTTATCTAAAGATGGCAACACTGAAATCTATGTCATGAACCTTAGCGATAAGTCATTACGGCGCATTACCCAACATGGCGGCATCGATACTGAACCAAATTGGTCGCCTAGCGGACAAAAACTAGCTTTCACTTCAGATCGAAGTGGTGGTCCGCAAATCTACGAAGTTAACGTGAATGGCGGGGAGCCCAAGCGCATCAGTTTTGTAGGCAACTACAATGCGCGACCTGAATATTCGCCTGATGGAAAATTTATCACCTTGGTTCATGGTGTTTCCGGTTCATACCGTATCGGCTTACTCGAACTTGCAAACAGTTCTATCACCGTATTAACCGATGCGCGACTGGATGAATCTCCCAGTTATGCGCCGAACGGTGGAATGATTATTTATGCCACTACCGGTGTTCGAGGTGGTCAATTAGCAGCCGTGTCTACTGATGGACGTATCCATCAACGCCTTGGTTTACAACAAGGTGATGTTCGCGAACCGGCATGGGGCCCTTTTTTAAAATAAGTCTTTTGTAGTACTTCTACAGACTGGCTTATGAATGTTATGCTGCTCAAGTAGTAGCGTGTTATTAGATGCTGATAAGGAGAAAAATAAATGTTTATCCGCACATTGTTAGTTTTAAGTTTAGTTGGCCTGCTTTATGGCTGTAGTAGTGAACAAGTTAAGGAAGAAGAACCAGTTGCTGTTGAAGACCTTAGCAGTGCAAGTAATGATGGGGCTCAGGCTTATAGTACAGACAGCGAATCGACTGGCGGTTTTGACGCACTTGACGATCCACAAAGCCCTTTATCTATCCGTATTATTTATTTTGAATACAATAGTAACGAAATAAGTTCGGAATATCGTTCGGCGGTTGAAGCGCATGCTGCTTATCTTAGCCGTAACCCGAACACATCGGTTACGCTGGAAGGTCATGCTGATGAACGCGGTTCACGCGAATACAATCTGGCGCTTGGTGAAAGCCGTGCATTAGCCATAAAACAACAATTGACGTTACTAGGTGCATCATCTAGTCAAATTAGATTGGTCAGTTATGGTGAAGAACGTCCAGCGATTGATGGACATGACGAATCTTCCTGGCAACAAAATCGACGTGTAGAGATTTTATATTAATTGTTTAATGGCGTTTCTTTATGCGACTTTTTATTTTTCTAACTAGTTTCTTTATCTTTAATGCTGCTTTAGCTGGAGACACTGAATCAGATGATAATAGGGCACCAGTGTATGAACCTATTACGCAAGATATAGGCGGACGTTTAGACAAAGTAGAGAAGACGCTTAATAACAATGCACTACTCGATATGCTTGAGTTACTGGAATCTTTAAAAGTTGAAGTTAGCTCGTTACGCGGTCAAGTTGAAGTACAAACGCATACAATAGAACAGCTTAAACAAAAGCAACGTGATTTATATACCGATGTAGATAGTCGTTTACAACGTATTGAGTCAAATAAGTCAGCTGCCAGTAATGAGCCCTTAGCGTCAGAAGTAGAAGAAACTATCTCGGATACAACCTCAGACTCACAAGAAGCAACTGCAACGAGTGATGAAGAGGTTGTAACTGATGCTGCTAATAAAGAACCCGCTGACCCGTTAAAATCAGAAGCTGTTTATCAAAAAGCCTTTAAGCTACTTAAAGAGTCTCAATACGATCAGGCACTTGTCGCATTTAAGGACTTTTTAAAAGATTATCCAAACAGCTCTTTCTCTGACAACGCACAGTATTGGCTTGGTGAAGCTAACTACGTTAAGCAAAATTATGAATCGGCGATTAATGAATATCAGGCATTGTTAAGCGCTTATCCAGATAGCCAAAAAGTATCTCATGCTTTATTAAAGATCGGTTACAGTTATGCCGAACTGGGTAATGCAGATGAGGCAAAGAAAACCTTAAATGAAGTTAAACTTCAATATCCTGGAACGACTGCGGCACGACTTGCTGATGAACGTTTAAGACAAATAGGTTCTGAAAAAGAATCTAATACCTAAAATGGAACCTCGCGTGCAAGCTGATTCATTGGCGCAAAAACAAGCTCCGTCTGGGTTACGCATTAATGAAATCTTTTTTTCTCTTCAAGGTGAATCAACCAAAGTTGGCTTACCCACTATATTTATTCGCTTAACCGGTTGCCCGCTTCGTTGTCAGTATTGTGATACAGCCTATGCTTTCCATGATGGCGAAAAAATGTCTATCGAAAACATCATTCAAGATATTAGCCAATATCGCGCTAAACACGTTACCGTTACCGGCGGCGAGCCGCTGGCACAACGTTCATGTCATGAATTGCTCTGCAGATTATGCGATGAAGGTTATGATGTTTCATTAGAAACCAGTGGCGCGATTGACATTGCTAATGTTGATGAACGCGTTATGAAAATTGTTGATATAAAAACACCGGCTTCAGAAGAAGAAAGTAAAAATAAATTTGAAAATCTTGCCTATTTAAATAAAAACGATCAAATAAAATTTGTTATCTGCAATCAAGCTGATTACAAATGGGCAAAACAAAAAATAAATGAATTAAAATTAACAGACTATTGTGAAGTTCTTTTGTCACCAGAACATGAATCGCAGAACTCAACAGATTTAGCAAACTGGATTTTGGCAGATAGATTAAATGTACGTATGCAAGTACAACTACATAAATATTTGTGGGGCAATGTTCCCGGCAAATAACCTCAAAACCATTCTTTTATCGAATAACTTTGTTGTAAAACAATTTTCAAATACTCATTTACTAGGTGTAAACTCCGTTTTGAAAATTATTTTACGCCGCGTTCTTCAATAAAAGCTTTGATTTTGATTATTTTTTAACTATATCTAAAAATATTGTGACTAACTTTAACAAAGCAATCGTCCTTGTATCTGGCGGCTTAGACTCAACCACCACATTAGCAATAGCAAAAAATCTTGGCTTTGATTGTTATGCATTGAGCTTCGACTATGGTCAACGTCATATCAGTGAGTTGAATGCCGCTAAAAAAGTGGCCGAATCCTTTAATGTTATTGATTATAAAACCATTAACCTTGATATGAGGCAGATTGGCGGCTCTGCATTAACCGACTCAACAATCGCCGTACCAGAAGTATATTCCGAAGGTATTCCTGTTACATACGTTCCGGCGCGTAATACAATATTTTTATCTTATGCATTAGCCTGGGCAGAAGTGATTGATGCTAATGATATTTTTATCGGCGTGAATGCCGTTGACTACTCAGGCTATCCTGATTGCAGACCAGAATACATTAAAGCCTACGAAAAGCTTGCTACACTCGCAACCAAAGCCGGTGTTGAAGGCGCGTCCTTTAAAATACACACGCCACTAATAGAATTAAGCAAAGCAGAGATTATAAAAAAAGGAATGTCACTTAGTGTTGATTACGGATTAACCGTGTCTTGCTATCAAGCGGATGATGAAGGAAAAGCCTGTGGCGTTTGTGATTCCTGTCGCTTTAGAAAAGAAGGTTTTGAAGCTGCAAACATAGCAGACCCGACACACTATCAATAATACGTTACATATTATCGAGCGGACTTTTTACCCCGCGTCCACCTTTATTAAGAACATGCGTATACGATGTTCAGGATGAACAAGTGTCGCGGATGCATGGATGCATAGGAGCGACTATCATTCCTCTTAATGCATGGCCCAATAATTCCTGTACTGTCCTGATATCATAACCATCTTCAAGCAAATGCGTTGCGAAACTATGTCTCAATGTATGACTGGTAACTCTCTTTAATAACTTGGCTTTACTTGCTGCATTTTTAATTGCTTTTTGTAAACTACTCTCATGTAAATGATGACGGCGTATTACTTTACTACGAGGGTCAACAGAAAGTTTCCCGCTGGGAAAAACATATTGCCAACGTAATTCTTTTGCCGCATTTGAATATTTTCTTGACAAGGCATTTGGTAAATAAACTTCACCGTAGCCTTAGGCAAGATCTTCATCATGCACGACTTTGACTTTTCGATTTGCTGTTTGAGTGGTTCGTTCAAATATTTTGGTAGTGGTACAACGCGATCTTTCTTACCTTTACCTTCTCTAACAATAATCTGCGAATAGTCAAAATCAACGTCAAGAATTCGCAAGCGTAGACAATCCATTAAACGCATTCCTGTTCCATACAATAACGATCCCATAACACCGTGAATACCTTTTAAGTGATGTAATAATTTTTCAACTTCATCTCTTGTTAATACAGTTTGTATTCTTTTAGGTCGTTTCGCTCGGACAAATCCACCCCTATCTCCCAAGGGCATGTGTAAAATATTTTCATAAACAAACACCAAGGCATTCAATGCTTGGTTCTGAGTACTAACAGCAACATTGCGCTTCATAACCAGATACTCAAGAAAATTAATAACCTCTGCTGCGCCCATCGTTTTTGGATCACGTAATTCATGATATGCAATAAAACGTACAAACCACATATCATAAATCTGCTCAGTGCTAATTGAATAATCCCGACGGCGAATTTCAGTGATTAATGCTATTCGTATTTCAACATATTTCTCACGTGCCGCATGGTTATCTTGCTTTATATTATTAAAGCGGCATCTGTATTAGATTTATCAGAGCTTGAACGCGCAATGGTACGATGTGATTCGGATAATGATTGAGATGAGTCCAGCCAATACTTCCAATCAAATTCCTTTTCCCATTTAACCGTAACCAGCTGAAAAAGGTTTCGTATAGCATCGACCACTTGTCGGAATTGCCAGTCGAGAATGTTATCGGAACGCCCCACTTTTTGCAGATAATCGCTTACATCAACAGCCTTATGCTCAAGCAACTTCTTATCCGGATAAGCCTTGATATGTTGCTCTGCTCGACGCACATACCAACGTGTTGACGATGATTTAACACCTTGTTTATTAAGAAGTTCTATATAACGATCCCAAAATCGTTCTATATTCACACTTGACGAGACAAGGGACTCATCCATAAGCTAACCTCCGTGTTTGCTTACAACTTATTTTAAACTTAGAATTATAAACTTAGGGATAATAGACAAAATGTGATGGTTTTTTCATGACTTATTAAGTAAATAATTGATCATTTTATTTCTTCTTTTATGACGTAAGCCACGATGTATTTTTACTTTCTGTTTCCAATGAGCAAAGGAACCCTCGCAACTA
>JBDNFW010000030.1:0-32165 GCA_041689615.1 Gammaproteobacteria bacterium
CGGACTTTAATAACATCACAACCGCTGAGATTAATCGTGTCGAGAAATTGCTAAACAATCGGCCAAGGAAATGTTTAAATTACCAGACACCCTACGAAGTGTTTAGAAATGCGTGTGGTGCACTTCCAGCTTGAATGTGGCATCCTTTGCTATGAAAACTCATCTGAAAAAGCTTATCCTGTATCATGCTGTTTTGTATAGTAATTTAATTATTATGAATATAGCACAGCTCGACTTCTGATAGACTCGCACCATGACAAAAAATTCCAGCCTGCATAATTATAGCCAACTTGGCCCAGATACCATCGTTAATGCGATTGATTCCCTGGGTTATATCTCCGACAGAAGAATTCTAGCGCTTAACAGCTATGAAAACCGGGTCTATCAAGTCGGAATAGAGGATGAATTGCCCATCATCGCCAAATTTTACCGACCCGCTCGCTGGACGGATGCAATGATTAGAGAGGAACATCAATTCACACTGGAATTGGCTGAAACTGATTTGTCGGTAGTTGCTCCTTTATTGCTCGATAACGAAACAATATTCACTTTTGAAGGCTATCGCTTCTCACTTTATCCGCGTTTTGGTGGCTACTCACCAGAGCTCGATAACCCTGATCATTTATTACAACTCGGTCGAATACTCGCGCAACTGCATAACATCGGCGAAACAAAATCGTTTGTCGAAAGACCGGCAATTACTATTGAAGATTTTGTGATCAAACCAATACAATTTATTACAGAAAATAATTTTATTCCGAGAGATTTAGAACTCGCATACTCAACACTGACGGATGATCTTATTATAAGAATTAACAATTGCTTTGAAAAAGCAGGAAATTATAAAAGCATAAGACTGCATGGCGATTGTCATCAAGGTAATATATTAACGCGTGATGATAAATTTCATATCGTTGATTTTGATGATTCACGGATGGGTCCTGCGGTTCAGGATATCTGGATGTTCCTGTCGGGCGATCGCGAATATATGACAGCGAGACTGAATGATTTTATGGAAGGCTATACCGAGTTTCGCGACTTCTCTGCACGCGAATTACATTTAGTTGAAGCATTAAGAACATTACGCTTGATTCATTACGCTGCATGGTTGGCACAACGTTGGGAAGATCCGGCTTTCCCTATCGCCTTTCCTTTCTTTAACAGCCAGAATTATTGGGAAGAGCACATACTTAGTCTGCGCGAACAGGCATCGTTAATGGAAGAGCCTCCTCTCGTCTGGCAGAGATTTTAAGTATGGCCACAATAGTTAATACAGAACAAGTAGCGACTGAGAGCGTCATGACTGAAGAAGAAGTAAAGGAATATAACTGGCAATATATTTTCAATATCGCCAAGCAACATAAACATCAATTAATACTGGCGAACATCATTGCCATTGTCGCAACGTTAGCGAGCGTGCCCGTTCCTTTGTTGCTACCTTTGTTAGTTGATGAAGTGCTATTAAACAAACCTGCTATTGTCGTTAATACTATTAATAGTATTACACCGTTATCATGGCACGGCCCTGTACTTTATATTTTATCCATTCTCGTTATTACTTTATTTTTACGTCTTTCTGCATTAGTTCTGAATGTCTTGCATACAAGGCAATTTACTATTATTGCCAAAGATGTGATTTTTATAATTCGTCGTACGCTATTGCATCGACTCAGCAGTGTATCGATGTCTGAATACGAAACATTGGGAAGCGGAACCGTTGCTTCTTACTTTGTTACTGATCTTGCAACAGTGGATGAATTTGTTGGATCCACAGTAAGTAAATTACTCGTTGCCGTTTTAACCATTATCGGTGTTGCCATCATCTTACTCATTATGCATTGGCAAATAGCTTTATTAATTCTGTTTGCCAACCCCATCGTTATTTATTTCACGATGGTATTAGGCAAGCGTGTAAAAGAATTAAAGAAAAACGAAAATTCTGCATTTGCCCTCTTTCAACAATCGCTTGTTGAAACACTTGACTCTATTCATCAGATCCGTGCCAGCAATAGAGAGAAACATTATTTACAACGCACTATCGAGCAAGCCAAAGAGGTTAAAGATCATGGCGTTGCTTTCGCATGGAAAAGCGATACAGCCGGTAGATTAAGTTTTGTCGTGTTTTTATTTGGCTTTGATATTTTTAGAGCCGTTACCATGGTCATGGTTGTCTATTCTGGATTAAGCATTGGACAAATGTTTGCTGTCTTCGGTTACCTTTGGTTCATGATGGCGCCGGTACAGGAAATTTTGAATATTCAATATGCGTTTTATAACGCCAAAGCTGCATTAGGACGTATTAATGAATTATTAAAACTCAAACAGGAACCTAACTACCCGCATATTTTTAATCCTTTTGAAAATAAAAATACGGTGGGCATTACTATTTCTGATCTGTATTTTGCTTATGGCCACAGCGATAACGATACACCGGATGTTTTAAATGGAATCAATCTTAAAATTGAAGCCGGCGAAAAAGTTGCACTGGTTGGTGCCAGTGGCGGCGGCAAATCAACTTTGGTACAAGTGTTGATTGGTTTATATCCAGCCAAGAGTGGCAATATATTTTACGATGATGTTCCAGTCACAAAGATAGGTCTTGATGTTGTCCGCGAACATGTCGCGACTGTTTTACAAAATCCTGCTTTGTTTAATGATACTGTTCGAATTAATTTAACATTAGGACGCGAACTAGAAGATAAAGACTTATGGCATGCGCTTGAGATTGCACAATTAAAAGAAACCGTAGAACAACTACCGAATAAACTGGATGCCATTGTCGGTCGCCAAGGAATACGTTTGTCTGGAGGACAACGCCAACGATTAGCAATAGCAAGAATGGTATTAAGCGAACCGAAAGTGGTTATATTAGATGAAGCTACATCGGCATTAGATGCAGAAACAGAATATCACCTGCACACTGCCCTTGCCGATTTTCTAAAAGACAAAACAACGATCATAGTTGCACATAGATTAAGCGCGATTAAACAGGCAAATCATGTTTATGTATTTGAAGCAGGAACAATCGGCGAACAAGGTTCACATAGAGAACTGCTTTCTCAGGATGGGCTATACTCAAAACTTTATGGTGTCAGGCAATCACATTAAAAAATATGATTTTTTCAGCTTTAAAAGAAACGCTTAAAGATAGATCTTTTTTTTCCGATTTTAATAATAATATTCTCTCTGGAATCACTGTTGGCATCGTTGCATTACCCTTATCAATGGGCCTTGCTATTGCCAGCGGCGTACCGCCTCAACATGGTCTGTATACTGCAATCGTTGGTGGTCTGATTATCGCATTAGCCGGTGGATCTCGAGTTAGTGTTTCTGGACCTACTGCTGCCTTTGTTGTTGTGCTACTTCCAGTTGTTTATAAATTTGGACTCGGAGGGTTATTGCTTTGCGGAGTATTAGCTGGTCTGATCATGATTGGTTTTGGCCTACTTCGCTTAGGTCGCATAATTCAAATTATTCCTTATCCGGTCGTAGTGGGTTTTACTTCTGGAATAGGTACCGTAATTGCTGTTTTGCAATTAAAGGACTTGCTTGGATTACATCTTGAAAGTAATAGTATTCACTTTTTTGAAAAGTCCTATGCAATTATACAGGCATCACCGGATTTTCAATGGCAAGAATTACTCATTGGCTCTCTAACTTTTTTAGTACTATTATTCTGGAAACGATTACACACACGAATTCCATCCTACTTTGTTGCATTAATAGCTGGCTCTATACTCGCCGCTATATTTAATTCAATTGAATCATTGCCCACAATCGATACTATTTCATCTCGATTTAGTTATGAAATTAATGGTGTAACTGGTCAAGGTATCCCTACAGCTTTACCTCAATTCGTATTGCCATGGAAACTAGCGGGTAGTGACGGACAGCCTATCGGTTTATCCTGGAATGTATTGACAACATTATTAGGCGCAGCGTTTTCTATTGCGTTGTTAGGAGCGCTTGAATCACTGCTTTGTGCTGTAGTTGCTGACGGTATGACGGGTTTTCGTCATGATCCGGACGGTGAATTAATTGGTCAAGGTATTGGCAATGTCATTGTTGCTTTCATGGGTGGCGTACCTGCAACTGCGGCCATTGCGCGTACTGCTACTAATATCCGATCCGGCGGTAGCACACCCGTTTCTGCTATAACGCATAGTATCGTTATATTATTGACGATACTTTTTTTCGCGAGGTGGCTGGGATATATACCGATGGCCTCAATGGCAGTAATACTACTGATGGTGGCATGGAACATGAGTGAGGCACATCATGCATGGCGAATATTAACTAAAGCGCCTACTGCTGATTCAGCTGTATTTCTGACTTGTTTTTTACTAACTGTTTTCATCGATATGCAAGTTGCTGTAGCTGGCGGTCTTGCACTCGCTTCAATACTCTTTATGAAACGAATGATCGAACTGACTGAAACATCTGCATTAGATCATAAAGCTCATTCTCATGAATTGGTGAACAACGAACAAGTCATTGTCTATGATATTAATGGCCCACTTTTTTTTGGTGCGGCACACAAGGCATTAAGAGTATTGTCCTCGGTTAATTCCAACGTCCGAACCGTCATCTTAGATTTTTCAGATGTGACATTACTCGATACAACAGCCATGGTTAACCTGGAATCTCTTGTTAATGAACTGGATACAAAAAACGTTACTGTCATCATCATTCACGCCAAACCCAGATTAGTAGAAAAGTTAAAACGATTTGGTATGTTAGAGACACATTGTAAATTAGCAGTAGTAGAAAATATTCAGGATGCTCTTGAGAGTATAGAAGCTAAAAAATTAATATCAGCTTAACCACTAAAAACTGGACGAAGAACGTTGTTTGATATAATTATGGTTTCCATAAGTAAGAGTTCAGAATAATTATTAAATTGCCTCGTTATTCTTTATAGCTAACTAAACGCTTTCATCATATACGCAGTCGCTAAAAGGTGTTCCATAAAATGTCCACCATTAATGTAAGCGGTAATAAACTGTCAATGGATAAAGTTTCCGCTTTTGGCCTAGACTGTGTGAAAAAAAATATCGATTTTTAATGTGCGAATATGAATTGCATAACAGGCAATTCTATAGAGCTTATCCCTATAACTTAATCATGGAGTAGAGTAAGTGGGAAATGCTTAAATATTTTAGTTATATTTTCACGTTTTCACACAGTAGTCTGGGCCGAAAGGAGAAGTTCTAAAAAATCTATTTAAGCAAACATATTAATCTTGATATGCCATGGCTCGTAACGTACGCCTAGTCTATTGTCTTCAGGATATCGTAGTTTTAAATAGCCGAGTTCAGCTAGTCTTTTATAGACATCCGTTTCTGTAAACGTGCCGGTGAAATTTAATTTGCCGTAGCCTTTTTGACCTACATCAAAATCACCGTTTCCGTGAAATGAATATCCCGGAGGAGCGAGTGATCGGGAAGCTAAAGATAGATTACCTTCGCTTTCGTATACTTTGTTAAGAAACAATATAAATTGTTTCATCACACCACGGATACCGGAAGTCAGGATGACCTGATCGCCGACTTCTTTTTTTATTTCTTCAAATAATTCTATTGATCTTTCTTTATAAAGATAATTTCCGCTATGTGGAATTTTCACCACATCTTTCTTTTTCACCTGTTCGGTAATTTCTTTTATCGGTTTTTGTCCCATGAAGCCATACCGTTGGCCGTCTTCATAAAAGACGATTTCTAAAAACTTGAGTTCATTTTTGGTAAAATCACCTACTCTAGGATAGTTCTTAGCAAGTGAAAGCCCGTCGGTAAAGTTTAGAATATTGTAATTTCCATGTCCTACCAGTTTCTGCAGGCGTCTTAGTCGCATTACTGTCGATTCAAATGTTTGATAAAGACTATGAGCAAGTTGTACATCGTCATCGTGGGGTTTATTAAAATTATGGATCTTCTGCAGATAATCTTTGAGGCCTTCGTCAGAGCTATAGGCTGAACCGGCAAAATAGCCTCTGCTCGTCGTTGCTAATATATTCGGAGCCAAACCAAGTCCGAGACAACCAACGCCGAGGGTTTTTAATAAATGCCTTCTCTTCATGCTTTTAACCATTAGTTCTTATTCTTATATATAATATCTCAAGCATATCAGCTTTTTCAACCAGACTAAATGAAGAAAATCGGGTAAATCGTTGCTTCTTTTAAAGGGCATATTTGATGCCGCAGTGCGATATACTGAATGACACTTTCAGTTGAAAGCGATATCTCTTTATTCTTGTTAATATATGCATATGTCATTGATTTATTTAGCCTAGATCATATTCCAATTGAACAATTTCACATTATTTAAATATTATTCCATGCGTGCTCTTTTACCGATTTTACTTTTAATATGCATTAACAGTGCCTGCCAACGCGCTCCAGATAAAGTATTTACCCTCACCGGCCTGACTATGGGGACAACCTACTCGGTAAAGCTGATTCCTCATGACAGTATCATTGATAAACACGAGATACATGCTGGTATTGAACAGATCCTTGCTGATGTTAACCAATCAATGTCGACCTATATTCCTGATTCAGAATTGTCTTTGTTAAACCAGGCAAATGTCAGCGACTGGCAAAATCTTTCCGATGATCTCTATAGTGTTATTGAACATGCTAATAATGTCAGCGTAATCACTAATGGCGCATTTGATATCACCGTTGGACCTTTGGTTAATCTGTGGGGATTTGGACCCGATCCTTTTACACAAGAGATTCCGGATGAATCTATAATTCAAGCGACGAAACAACATACTGGCTATGAAAAAATAGTAATTGATCTATTATCAAACAGAATTTCAAAATCAGATCCGAATATTTATATCGACTTATCGGGCATTGCCAAAGGTTTTGCTGTAGACAAGATTGCTCTCTATCTCGATAAAAATAATATTACACATTATTTGATAGAAATTGGCGGAGAATTAATCGGCAAAGGACTTAATGCCAATCAACAAGCATGGCAAATCGGTATTGAACAAGCTAAGTCACTCGAACGTTCAGTTCAACGCATAGTTAGTCTGAATAATATGGCGATGGCGACTTCAGGGGATTATCGAAATTATTTTGAAAAAGACGATGTTCGTTATTCTCACACGATTAATCCAACAACTGGCAGTCCCATCAATCATAATCTTGCTTCGGTGACTGTTCTGGATAAATCAACCATGCATGCCGATGCACTAGCAACAGCATTTATGGTCTTGGGAACAGAGAAAACACTCGCATTAGCAAATCAACTCGGTATTGCTGTTTATACGCTTTCTAAATCAGAAACAGGTTTTGAAGAAAGGTATAATGATTATTTCAAACCCTACTTACCTAGCCAATGAGCGAGATTATATTTTTAATACTGTTAGGACTTGTCATCTGGTTTTGGCAAGATACCTTGCGCGCGCGCGAAACAGCGGTTTCCAGAGCGCGCCGATATTGTCAGGATATTAATTATCAGTTTCTGGATGAAACGGTCTCTTTGGCGTCATTAAAACCGGGACGTAATCTTTCCGGAAATTTTGCATTCCATCGCTATTATCATTTTGAATTCAGTCTTGATGGACACAATCGCTTTAACGGCACAGCCTATTTAATCGGACATCAATTACAATCGATACAGCTTGATCATCCTGATGGTATAATCCTAGAGTCCTCAGTTAACCGGTATTAAACTATGATTATTTATTACAAAATAATATGCTGCATAAGGTTTAACCATCAATACATCAGAAAGTTAGCCTACTCACTCAATTGCACATTTTTCAGGCTTATTTACTTGACAGCGAAAGCCTCACATAGAATAGCTATGTTCGCCTTTCTAGTCGGCGTAAATAAGCCTGAAAAATGCACACTTAAATGAGTTTAGCTGAGGACTCTAGGATGCACGAAATATTCATTAATTGTATTGTCAGGAGAATTTAAGCCATGCCTTCGTTTGATGTCGTTTCTGAAATTGATCAACATGAACTAACCAATGCTATTGATCAAGCAAACAGGGAAATAAGCAATCGTTTTGATTTCAAGGGAACTAACTCAAAAGTAGAAATGGTTGATAACAGCCTGACTATTGTTTCTTCATCTGAATTTCAGGTAAAACAAATTCACGAAATCCTTGAAACAAAAGTTGCAAAACGAGGTATAGATACTCGTTGTCTGGATTATGGTGACATTCTTGAGAACAACAATGAAGCCCGACAAATTGTTAATATTAAAAAAGGTGTTGATAAAGAACTGGCAAGAAAAATTGTAAAAATGATTAAAACCAGTAAATTAAAAACACAGGCTGCGATTCAGGGAGATCAGGTTCGTATCACCGGGAAAAAACGTGATGACTTACAGGAAACAATAGCCGAAATAAAAGAAGCTAAATTTGATGTCCCATTACAGTACATTAATTTTCGCGATTAATTATAAATAATGTCTTATCAATCTACTATTGATTTACACGCACATTCAACCGCATCAGATGGTGAATTGACACCCGCTGAGCTCGTTGAGTTGGCGGCAGCAAACGGTGTCGAAACACTTGCTTTAACAGACCATGATACTGTTGCTGGACTTGCTGAGGCACATACTGCCGCCATTCAACACGATTTAAACTTAATCAATGGTATTGAGTTATCAACACAATGGAATAATAAAACTATTCATATTGTTGGTCTAAATATAGACGCTAAAAATAAAACCATGACCGATGCTACTATTCATCTTAATATGCTACGCGAAGACCGCGCCATCAAAATCGGTGAGAAGCTAAACAAGGTCGGTATTAAGCATGCCTATGAAGGGAGCAAGCAAATTGCCGGGAAAGGTACTGTAACAAGACAACACTTTGCACAATTCCTAGTGAACAATCATTATGCAAAAAGTTATGCCGATGTCTTTAAACGTTTTCTCGTCAACAACAAGCCCGGCTATGTTTCTGTTGAATGGCCTACTCTTTCTGAAACGATTAATTACATTAGCGTCGCTGGCGGTGTTGCTGTCATTGCTCATCCTTTACGATACAAATTGACGGCAACAAAATTACGTAAACTTATTTCTGAGTTTAAAGAAACTGGTGGTAAAGCAATTGAAGTTGTAACGGGAAATAATAATAAAGAAGAAATTACAACCGTGACTAATTACGCAAAAAAATATGACATAGCCGCCTCAGCAGGTTCGGATTATCACCATAGCAAAACACCGTGGGCACAACTTGGAAATTTAAAGGAAATACCTCAAGGACTTACACCTGTTTGGGAATTATGGTGAAAAATAACCTGATAGCGTTATTGCTCAACTTTTTTCAGTAAAGTATCTATTTCTGACGAAAGCGTATGATCATGTGCTTTTGATATTTGCTTTGTTCTTACTGCACGGGCATTTGCCTGCTCAATCAATCTTCTCTTAGCTTTCTGAACTTCCTGGTTAATGGGGGTTAGTTCATTTCTAACCTGCTCACTTAACCACTCTTTTAATTCATCATTTAGTTCTTCTTTTTCTCGTTCTTGTGGTTTTTCAATTTTGCTTTCTATAGGCTGAGACTCATTTGATATATTATTTTTCTTAAGTTCGTTATCAATCTTTCTAGCCATATATTCTTGTTCAGCAGCTTTTTTTAATTCTCTTATCTTTTTGATTTCATTTTCTTTCCATGAATAAAATTCCTGCATCTTCTTTTCTTCTTCCATCAAACGTTTGTTTATGCTCTGTTGAATATTAAGCATCGTTTTTTCCTGTTCCTGACGATTCTTGTCAACTTCTTCATGTATTAAACGTTTTTCATCATCTAATTCTTTCTGCATTTTTTGTGCTTGTTGAATTAATTTATTTGCATTTTGTGTTTGCAAATTAATTCGTTCTCTTTGTATTTTTAATTTTTTTTCAGTGTCAGAAATAACCGAATCTTTTAATTCTGAAGCAATATCTTTTACATGCTCCAGTTCCTTAAATTGTTTTCTCATAAAATCCAGTTCTTCGCGTAGCTGCACCATTTCATCGTGGAAAGTACTACTCAAAACATGTTCATCAAATTCTAAAGCTTTATCATTTTTAAAGGGTACGACATTGGTAGAATCTACTTTTCCAGCTTTACTTGTTTCATTTTCAACCTGTTCTATGTCTTCATGTCGAATTAGATGTTTCAATCCTTTATTTAAGTGAAGTACATCATAGCCATGTTGGGCAAGGACATAAGCGGCTATAGAGCTACGAGAAGCGGTATCACAACAAACAATATACTGCTTTGACTTATCCAGTTTATTTACCTGAAAACGAAGTACATTTAGAGGAATATTTAAACTGCCTTCTATTGCATAATCCTGATATTCATCCGGGTAACGGACATCCAGCCAAAGTGCACCCTTGCCTGTCAAATCCTGCGCTAAATTAAAATCAACTTCCTGCAATATCGGATTAAGAATTAATTCCTTAAAGTCATTCTTACCCAATCTCATTAAACGCCCGTCTGTTAGCATAGAAACGGAGGCATTTCGTTTTAAATTAGCAATGATCGATTCCTCACCAAACGCATCACCTTCTCTTAATTCGGTCAACTTGATATCTTGTGACGTTGGTGTGGGTTTACGACTAACAGCGCAACGACCGGCTTGAATAATGTAATAGTATTCACCATCATCACCCTGATTAATAATTACATCACCTTTTTTCACATCAAGTGATTCAATTTTTGAAAAAATCTTTTGAATGTTTTCAACAGAAATATTGATATAAAGTGGTGATTGTAAAATTCGACTCATCCAGTCATCATTATCATCATCTTCGATTTCATTTACTTCGACGCCACTACTCATAGATGAATGGTCAGCTTTATTTCCAACTAATAATGAATCAAGGAAGGTTCGATTAATAATCAAAACTATAGAGTCTGCAACTGCTCTAGCTGTGTATTGGCGAGGTTGAAATTGTGCTAAAGGGTAACGCGCATCATCTGTTCCAGAAACAATATGAAAATTTGTACTATTCGTTGAGATAAGTTCTAACTCACCCTCCAACAAATAATAAGCATATTCATCATTGTCACCTTCGTTAAATATAAGATAGCCTTCAGAAAACGACTGTATACTTGAACTCGTTGCAATTTGCGCAATAGAATCTTTCGATAAATTACTTATTGGGACAAGCGATCTTAAAAGTTTATTTAATTCAATATCAGATTGCTGAGTCATAAAGATTGATCACTTCCATACATTACCGTTTTAATATAGTTATAAGATCCTATATTTAGGCTATTTATTTACTGTTAACACAAAGAAAACCTTAATCTGTGAACATGCTCACAAGATTAGATGCTTTTGAACAATTATTTTTATATTTAAAAAAATTTAAAAATATATTGCACGTATTTTTTCAAAATTCGTCGTTGTTGAACGACGAAAAACATAAAATATCGTTGATAAATTCTACTTTTTTATTTAGATTAACAGCTTAAATTAGCCGTATCTATCTGATTTAAATGCTTTTATCTAATAACTAAATTCTTTGGCACGTCACTTGCGCTATCTAGTCATACTTAACTTAGGAGAAAGGTTGTGTTTGCAAAGGAATTACTAGCGATAGATAAAAAAGAAAAAGCACTTCTTTGGGAAATTTTTCTTTATGAAAAGATGCTTGATGATAATGAAGAAATGTTACTTCATGATTTGAGTTGTTACGAAGAAAGAATTCGCTCAATAGGAAATGCAAAAACACCTATTGAGATTGGTTTGCTAACGCTTTATATGAAACATATTAAAAATATAAGATCGTTGCTGCTAAGTCTACAGAATCATAGACATGATACCTTGAATAAGCAGATAGAAGATTTATCAACAAATCCGACTTCCGAATCTTAATAATTACTCGGCTAACATGTCCTTTAGATTGAATGCCAATACATTCATCTTTTGACTAGCCAATGGAGAAATTTTACCAAAGCTAACTACTTCCCAACCTTTGTAGCCCGACTTTGCTGCATGCTTAGCAGATTTTTCATACAGTTCCTGTTTAGCTTCGGACCAAATCAGAAAATCTGCTGTATCAAAAAATACAATCTTACGTGAGTCAGTGATAACCGCTGCCTGTCCTTTAAAATTATAAAAAGCACTGATATTTTCTGTTTTGTTATGATATTGCCATAGTGCTTTGCTTAATCGTTCAAATAAAGATGCTTTCAGTTCATCATTAGCAGTTAATGCTAGCTCAATAAAATTATCCATTCTTGAGACTTTTTCAAACTGTGATAGATATGCCGTGATCACTGTTTTGTTTGTTGGTGACAATACTGGATGTTGAATAAATTTTTCAATCAACTCTGCATTTATACCTATTCTCAATAACCATTCGCTATTATGAGAATTCAACTCGGCAAGTGTTCTGTTTTTAATTAAATATTTTATTTTCAGATCCATCTCATCGACATTTGCAGCATCATTGCCAAGACCGACTCCGGCAGAGACCTTGCCTGAAGATCGCGCGTTTGCAACTGTATTAAGAAACGACTGTACTCTCATGTTACTGGTATACATATCCAGTCCAAGCTGAAAAGCAATATTACGTTTATGTGTTGCAGTTGTTAGATCTTTAGGTTCATAAGACACCTGTTTTTCAGACTGATAGACAAAGGCATCTTCACCAGCAAGTGTGGCATTTAGATTGCCCGCCAATTGTCCCGCTAAATTAGAGGCTGTATTCAACGGTGTAGTAAGTAAATCCACAGCAGAATCACCAGAAATCCTCAGCTGGCTACGCAACTCGCCAGAAAATTCATCGTCTTCCTGTTCATAGGTGTTTATTGCGCGTGATATTGTTTTAATTTCATTCACTCGCTTCTTGAGCAAAGCGAGCGAATAAATATCGTAATGTCCAATATCCGATTCAACCACAAAATGATAATAATCATTATTGAGTTCAACCGAATCAACTCGATGATAAGTCGAAGACAAATATTCTGAGGATAAGACAGTATTGCTATTAACCATAGGATAGCTTTCATTACCTTCAGCCATAACAATGAATGAAGGCATGAGTAAACTTATAAACACAGCTAACTTAAGATAATTTTTAATCATCATTAGAATATACAAATAGCATGCCTACCAAGAAGAAAGAACTATCAAATTTTACCGTCGAGTCCCATTTGATAATATTTGTGAATAATCTCTTCCTGATTTTCCAACAACCAATCAATATCGGGTTCATTATTCATTGCTTTATGGATTGCCATAGTTGTTGCTTTACGATGAATATCAAACAATATTTTATGATCCAGGTCGTCTGCGGTAGCGACTAATGGGTTTAACCAAACTGAAACAATGATACCTAAATCATTCGCTTTTTCTTTTGGGATATCACCATTTCTGACAGCATCAAGCACACCATTTGCAATAGCTCCTTGCACCGTTCCCATAAGAATATTTGTATATCGTTCTTTGTTAACGGTAACTTTGCTCACCATCAATGTTGCAGGCTTTACCATAATATCCGTATTCATGATCGCTAATACGCGTGAATGACCTTTTACCTGATCACCGATCAAGGTAGCAAAAGCATTACCTACTGGTCCATCAAGTTCTCCAATAACAACTTCTGGTTCCGCAGCTGTTCCAGGTGGACCACCGGCAACTAAAGCTTCGCCAACACGCATCACGATACGTTCACTCATATTTTAATACTCCTTACTCTTTATATTGATTATTAATGTGATTTGAAAAACAGATTATTAAAGACTGAAAAACAACAGCAGATAACTCTAGTCACTTTTACCAAGTTGTTTTGATATGTCATCAAGTAGATTATCATTTGCATTAGCTGCATTTTTCTTGGCTTCCGCAGCTTTTAGTTTAATGCGTTTCATCATATCCGCTTGCATCTGGACTTGAGTGATCGAAGCTGCCTCTTCTTCCTGTTCATCTTCGAAATCCTCCAAATCTCCCTCTATTTGAGCACGCAGCGTTTCCTCTTGTTTTTTCTTCTTAATCAGATCTGCTTCATTCATTTGCTGAGCCGACTCAGTTAACTTTTCTCTGTGAGCGGCATCTTTAATTTCCCGTTCTGCTTCTACAGCTTTTTCTTCTGCTGATTTAATCTCGGATTCAAGCTGAGCACGCTGTTCCTTGGTATTGGTCGAATCCATTTGTTTTTCTTTCAATACTTTCGACTGCTCTATGGCTTCTTGCTTAATTTTTTCAGCTTCCAACCTCGCTTGCTGAATTTGTTTCATTGACTCTTGAATCGATTTTGCCTCTTCTTCCAACTTCAGACGCTCAGCCTTTAACTTAGCTTTTTCTTCTGCGTGCGTCTTCTCATGAGACATTTTGTACTCTTCAATGATTTTTGCTGCTTCTTCTTTAGCTGCAACACGTACAGCTTCAGTAGCCGCTTTTTCTTTTTGCAATTCTTCGAATTCTTTTGAGTTACGTTCATACTGCTCAGCCAGTTTTTTACGTTCTTCGTCTATCTGGGCTTTGACTTCAGCTTGTAACTGCCTTTCCCTTTCATCATCTTCCAGTCGTTTCTTTGCTGCTTCTTCTTCTAATCGTTTTTTTGACGCCTCAACTTCTTCCAATTGTTTTTTTGACGCCTCAGCTTCCTCTTTAAGTTTTTTGGCTTCTTCTATTTGCTTTCTTGCAGCTTCTGCCTGTTGCTCCAGTTTTTCACGTTCTTTGCGCATATTTTCTTCTGCGGCTTCTTTTGCCTTCTGCAACTTTTCCATGTCCTGAGCATTCTTGTTATAAATTTCCTCTAATTTTTTCTTTTCCAGTTGCATTTGTTTATCCGACACTTCTTTCATCTTTTGGAGTTTTGCTTCTTCCAGCTCAGCGTTCTTTTTGGCCTCAGTCTCCGCCAGCTTCTTTTGCTGATCGATTTTTGTTCTTTGTTCTTCTAACTCTTTCTTGTTCTCTTCATGTTCTTTTTTCTTTGCCTCATCAAAATCAACTTTTGATGCATCAGCTTCAGCTTTAGCTTTAACTGAAACATCAGGCTTGGGAGTTGCGTCTACTTTTGGCACTTGCTTGACTGGTTCAGGTTCAGGTGCTTTTGGCACAACTGTCTGTACACCAATCGCTTTCGGATTATTAACCAAACCACCTTCCAAATAGGTTACATCGAAACCACGTTCCGCCAACAGGAATGTACCCGTTGAACTACGTCCACCGGAATCACAATAAAGGATATAAATCAGTGAAGGATCAAGCTTATCGATATGCAATCGCAACGAATTCAAAGTGTAATTAATACTACCTTCTATTGATGATTCCTTATGTTCATTTGGAAACCGTACATCTAACCACTTCGCACTACCTTCATTAACCAATGCTTCAGCTTCATCAAACTTCAGAGATTGTAAGGTTGGGTTTTTAACTAATTCGACAAAAGTATCTTTCGCTAATTGCATCAAGACACCATTAGTAATCATTGTAACGGTGGCGTTACGTGTAGATTCAGAAATCAGAGCTTCTTCTCCAAAACTGTCACCTACTTTAAGTTCAGCAAGTTTGATATCTTTACTTTGTGGAGATGGCTTACGGGATACCGCACAACGCCCTTCTGAAATAATATAATAATGTTCTCCAGGATCGCCTTGTTTAATGACCACATCACCAGTATTAAATTCAATAGGCTCAAGCAAGGCAAATAGTTGATGGATGTTAGCCATCGGAATACGGGAAAATAATTCCGACTGCAACATCATCGTCATCCAGTCAGTATCATCATCAACCCCATCAACTTCATCAACCTCCATGATGGTTCCACCGCCGGTTAAGGTCGGGTTTAGCGTACTTTCTTGCGCAAGAACCATCAGTTGATCGAGATTCTTACGTTCGACTAATAACACCTTTATTTCAGTCTTGGCTTTTACCGAGAATTGTCGAGGTTGTAATTGAGCCAATGCATATTTAGCACGATCGCTAGTACTTTGAATAACACTATCAAGCTGATTATTTTGCTGTAACTCAACCTCACCTTCGAGCAAGTAATAGGAATAATCGTCCTTATCCCCTTGTTTGAATATGAATCGTGATTTTTTAACTTCTAAAATCTGCGCACGCTCCAGCAATTTTGACTGGAGATTAGGCGGCAATTCATTAATAGGTATTAGCTCTTCAATCCGCTTTCGGAGCTGATCATTCGTGTCTGACATCGTTTTTTAGAATTATTTCAGGTAGTTGCTATTATTATTCTTGGTCAATCCTGACCAAAACCTCATTCAAATTTTAGACTGAAATTTACAGGATTTCAGCTACGTCTGAGTATTACATGATAAGCTTGGATTGTCAGCCAGACAGTCGATAAATGACCCCTGGTTTTACCGCTGAAAGCCATAACAAATAGACCTTTTTTTAAACCATGCTATACGAGCTATTGAACCCTGAAAATACATTAAACCTGGATTACCGAATTCTGGTAACCGTAGGTACACTGGTATTTTTTAGTCTGATACTTCTTATATTGGCTCTCAAACGCCTTATTCGTGGAAAACCCTTCACAGCCAGTATACACGGCTTATCTGGATTATCCCTCTGTCTTGCCAGCTTATTATCCCTCTCTATTGCCGCAAATCTATACAGTTACGACCGCCTGACACATGAACTGGTCGTTGCCAAATTGAAATTTAATCAACTTGAAGAACAACAATTCGAAGTCGAAGTTTCCTACCAAAATGCACAAAAAATCGATACTTTTTTAGTTAATGGTGATGAGTGGCAAATGGATGCGCGCATTATTAAATGGCATGGCTGGGCGCAATTATTGGGTTTGAACGCTCAGTATCGATTAGAAAGAATCAGTGGTCGCTATAGTGATATTGATGAAGAACTCGGGAAAAAACGAACCGTCTATGCGCTTGGTTCGAAAGACGAAATTGATTACTGGAAATTAATAAATAAATATAAAAAATGGTTGCCATGGGTCGATGCTTATTATGGCAGCGCTACTTATTTACCCATGTCTGACAATGCATCCTATTCAGTATCGTTAACACAATCAGGCTTAATTGCTCGACCACTTGATACAGAGACTGAAGAAAAAATAAAGCTTTGGTAAAGCTAAAAGACAATACTAATACAAACCCCTTCTTCGTCTTTCAAATTACTTGCAGATATTTTTCCACCATGAAACTCAGCAATTAACTTTGCAACAAATAATCCTAAACCTAAATGTGGTCCAGCTTCTGAGCGCTCACTACGTACAGATACCATTGAGTTAAATAATTCATCAAGCATATCTTCTGGCAAACGCGGCCCTGAATTAATAACTTGAATTTCTATTGCGTTCGATTTATCGATCAAATGAATTAAAATTTCTTTGTCTGGATAAGAGAAATCAACAGCGTTCGAAATGAGTTTATCCAGCATTTGAAAAAACAAATCCCTGTTGATCGCTAGATTCAAGTTTTCTTCAGATGTTACTAATTTAAATAATTGAGAGGGATATGCTAATCGATAGCCTTCAATACATTGCTGCAAAAATTCATTAAGACTTGTTTCCTGCTTATCGGATTCTTGCAAAGCCTGTTCCAAACGTGCTGCTTCACTTAAACGTGTTAATAATGTTTGTAACCGTTGCAAACCCGTGTCAGCAGCCTGAAGTATTTCTTTACGGCTTTCTTCATTCTGCTCGGTTTGCAATCGATCCAATGAGGATTTAACAATCGCCATCGGCGTACGAAGTTCATGTGATAAACGACTAGCCATCCCTTCAAGATAAATATGGTATTGCTCTAAACGTTCCAACATATTACCAAAACTTCTGGACAACTCACCAATCTCATCACTGGAATGGCTAACTGATATTTCACCTTTCACCTTACCATATTCATCTATAGCTTCAGTTGTTTCCCGATTAAGTTTAATAAGTCGTGAAGATAGGCGGCTTGCAAAAAGTAAAAGTAAAAAGACGATAATAAAAAAGATAAATAAAGTTTTATTGAATAACCCGGCTAATACTTGTCGCTGCATAATTTGGATATTATTTGTCGTCTCTTCAATAACGACAGCACCAATCACTTTATTATCAAACCAGACGGGCGTAGCTGCGGAAACAATAACCGCTTTGCCATCTGGCGAAGAACGCCAACGCGTTTGTGTTTTTCCGGACAAGGCATCTTTAACTTCTGTACCCTGTAACCGTGATGCACCAGCCAGATCATCCTTAAAATAATCATGGGCCGGCGGCAACAATAACGTATAGAAAATATTAAACGCATTGTCAGGAAAAACTCGAGTCAAACTACCATCACTTGCAAGCACTTGCGCCGATTTATCCAGCACCCAGGTTCGTCTTCCTTCACTACGCCCTTGTGAATAAATAATTGATTCTATTCTTCTTGATGAACTAACAACTCTTCCCGGTTCATCGTGAGCAGTCTTACTGTATGTACTGATTGTGCTCTTTTTTGTTTTATCAATATCATTAAAAACAAAACCTAGCCGTTCACCAATCAAATAAGTTGGTATTTTTATTTCAATATTGTATCCCTCTTCTGTTACTTGCCAGACAGCAGAGGTATTGATCAGGCTTTTTTTATTGAGTTCTTCCACGCCATATGCATCAAGTTCTTCTTCATAACGAAACGGGTGAATTAATCCGGGGCCGCTTGGTGCCAGATAATCTTTTTGCAAACGTTGATATTGATCACGATAAATCAAAACAAAATGATCACCGTTAATATGGTCCGATTGATCCAATGTGGAATAAATCGGTTCATTATCTGCAACTTGTATCAAAACATAATAATAATGGTCATCCTTGCTAATAATTAATTTAAAGCTATCTTTGTTTGATGGGGAATTAGAATGATAGGTATCCGACCAATCAATATATGATTCCCAATCGTTGGTATAACCATCAAGTTGAACAGTGTTATTCAAGCGATGAACGTATAAATTATTCTTTTCTTCATTAAAACTCGTATCAAACAAACGCGGTTTGTCATTTAAAGACCCAGCAACAGCGTAAGCCGTATCAACTAACGAAGCTTGAAGTGCGTCTCTAAAATAAGATTCCATCTGACGCAAATAGTCATATCCCATATACGGAATGATTAACACCGCAATAGATAGCAGCATTAATTTACTGCGTAGGGAAAACTTTATTTTTGTGGAACGCATAATAAAAACCTAGATTTAAAATAGTGATTTTTTTGTGAGCGCAAGGAAGCACCGCGCACAGAAGCGGAGTTTATATTTAATAAATGAGAGCGTTCGAGCACGGAACTGACGCAGCTATCGCAAAAAAAGCGCATTTTAAACTAGGTTTTCCATCGGTAGCCGATTCCGTAGACCGTTTCGATATGATCGAATGCATCATCTACTTCTTTAAATTTTTTGCGTATACGTTTTATATGAGAAGTGATCGTTCCGTCATCTACATAGATATTTGAATCACCCATTAGTTGCTCTCTGTTTTTCACATGACCCACTCTTTTTGCCAGTGAATGCACCATCCAAAATTCCGTTAAACTTAAATCAACCGTCGTATCGTTCCATTTTACTTGAAAGCGTTGAGTGTCGATCATCAATTGTTCATATATTATTTGTTCAGATTCACTTGTTGTTTTTAGTGCCTGCACACGTCTAAACAGTGCTGCTATTCGAGCAAGAATATGCGGCATACTGGTATCTTTACCAAGATAATCATCTGCACCTAATCGTAATCCTGAAATGGCATCGAAATCAGAATCGCGTGCCGTTAGAAAAATAATAGGCAAGGCATTGGAAAAAGATCGAATTTCCCGACACAAATCAAAACCCGCTTCAGCATCATCACCCAAACCAATATCCAGAATAGCGAGATCAGGCAATCGTTTATTTAAATTAGCCAATGCATCTTGCTTGTTACTACAAGTAACCACTTCATAGCCTTGTGCACGAATGGCCTTAGCATAGTTTTCACAAAGTATCGGTTCATCCTCAACCAGGATTATCTGTTTAGGCATCTACAACTCTGCTCCGTTAGTCATTATTTTTACTTACTTTAGAGTGATTATTAGTAAATTTAAATAGCTCAGCATGCATTGCCATATTCTTGCCACATTTGATCGCCGCATTGCCCCATTACAAACCTACCCCTGCCATTTCGCTGTACTTTAATAGTATCCAGTAAATAAACAGGAGAACAGGTAATGAAATATTCGAAAGTATTATTATTCATCAGCTTACTCGGTATTCAATCGATAGCCAACGCTGACGATATACAGCATATCTCATCAACAAAAGAGAATGCCGGCTTTGGCCTAGGTGCCATCATAGGAGGCTTATTAGCTGGCCCTCCCGGTGCCATTATTGGTGCAGCTGGTGGAACCTGGTTCGGTACTCGCGAAACAGATGCAGATAAGGCCATTGCTACTTTGGAGAAAGAGTTAAACACAAAAAGCATGGAGTTAGCTTATCAACAAAACGAATTAGCTTATATTCGCGAACAATTTAAAGACGAACTTCAGCACGTTGTACATAGTCAGGAAATTCAATCTCTGGAAAAGTTAAGCCAAGGTATTTCTTATGTTATCTATTACAAAACTAATGATGCAGAAATACGTCAAGACGTTCGCCCTCAAATTCAACATCTGGTTGAATTAATAAGACCCTATCCACAGATTCAAATTCAGATCGAAGGCCACGCTGACTTTCGTGGTTCTGAAGAATACAACATGGCACTAAGTAAAAAACGTATTGATAAGGTTCGTTCAGAATTTATTAATGCCGGCGTTTCAAGTAACCGACTACAAACACATGCTTACGGTGAGCGACAAACAAAAGCACAACAAGATGATAACGAAGCTTATGTCTTTGACAGACGCGTGACGATTAATTTAACTCTTGATCGCGAGGCATAAGCATCATGAAATTAAAGCAACTATTATCAAACCCAAAAGTGCTTATTGCTTCCGTAGGATTAAGTACTGGTTCAATTATTACTTCTGTACTTTTCGTTTTATTTAACAGCATTCCTGTTTATGCAGGCGAACAAATAGAAGAAGTTGTTAATGAAATAGACATTGTTAATAACATCGCTGATGTTGGGCAAGGTTCGCTTCTTTTTAAACAAGGTACTCAATACAGCAAAGCCGCTAAACTTAACGTTGATGTCGCTATGACTATCACGGGCATGATTAATCGTGTCATCGTCACACAAAGTTTTAGTAATACGACTGATAACTGGCAAGAAGGTATTTATGTTTTTCCTCTACCTGAGAACGCTGCCGTTGATCAATTACGTTTAAAAATTGGCGAACGTATTATAGAAGGGCAAATAAAAGAAACGCAGGATGCGAAAAAGACTTATGAAAAAGCAAAACAACAGGGAAAACAAGCAGCTCTGACTGAACAGGAAAGACCCAATATATTCACGACATCGGTTGCTAATATTGCGCCGCATGAAACGATAAAAGTAGAAATTGAATATCAGCAAATTGTTACTTATGACAACGGTGTCTTCTCATTACGTTTCCCAATGGTTGTTGGGCCTCGTTACATACCAGGTAAACAACACATAGAAGGTTTTGCTGGCACAGGTTGGGCAGTAAACACTGATGAAGTACCTGATGCAGCGCGTATCACACCACCTGTTTTAGAACCGGGAAGCGAACGAAAAAATAAAGCATCTATAAAAATAGATCTTGATGCCGGTTTGGCATTAGAAAAAATTGATAGTCCTTATCACCAAATAGAAATCAATAAACAGTCCGATCAATATCAAATTGTATTAAAACAGGAAACTACGCTGGCAAACCGTGATTTTGAATTAATCTGGAAACCGGAACCAAGTGTTGCACCCAAAGCTGCTCTGTTTACAGAAAAAAAGAATGGCGAGACCTATGCCATGATCATGATGGTGCCACCAGAAACCAAACAGGCACAAACATTAAATCGAGAAATTATTTATGTTATCGATACCTCCGGCTCAATGGGTGGTCAATCTATCATTCAAGCCAGAGCAGCACTTGAATTGGCATTAACGCGACTTAAACCTGGCGACCAATTTAACGTCATTCAATTTAATTCTTTTACATCAAAATTATTTAATCATTCACAAACTGTCAATCAACAAACATTAGAACAAGCGTTACGTTATGTTCGTTCATTAGAGGCTATCGGCGGTACCGAGATGGCTTCTGCATTACATGCCGCACTTAGCAATCAAGAAGACAACGGCTATTTACGACAGGTTATCTTTTTAACTGATGGCAGCATTGGTAACGAACAAGCCTTGTTTGAAATTATACAAAATGAACTCGGGCGTAGTCGTTTATTTACCATAGGCATTGGTTCCGCACCTAATTCTCACTTCATGCAACGCGCAGCAAATTTTGGACGCGGCACACACACATACATAGGCAAACTTGATGAAGTGCAAACACGCATGCAAGCCTTATTTGAAAAAATAGAAAATCCCGTACTTAAAGATATCGCCATTGATTGGATGGAAACCGACATGGAAATTTGGCCACAAAAAATTACGGATCTTTATCAAGGTGAACCTTTATTAATTACAGCAAAGACAAAACACGCACTCGGTGAAATAAAAATCACCGGACAAGTTGCAGGAAAGGTTTGGTCTTCTAGTTTAAAGCTTGATGGCGGACAAAATCGAAAAGGTATTTCCACACTTTGGGCGAGAAATAAAATTGCCGTACTAATGGAACAAAAACACGATGCTGAATTTGAATCAATAAAACAAACCATTATTAAAACCGCATTAGAACATCATCTGGTTAGTAAATTTACCAGCCTTGTTGCCGTCGATGTCACACCAGTTCGCCCTAAAGATAAAGAACTTGATTCACATGCGATTCCAACTCATTTACCAGCAGGATGGGATCATAGCAAAGTCTTTGGACAACAATTTCCAGCAACTGCAACGGATGCACGCATGGATTTTATGATTAGTTTTATTTTGATGTTGCTTTCATCACTCATTTATTTATGCCTGCATGGACGCAGGTACTTAGGATTCGTCAGGAACATGAATCCTAACCCGTCGTCATGATTCATACGTTTAAACCTTTATTAAGAATCATGGGCGGCTTTAAAAATAGTGATTTTTTTGTGAGAACGAGGAAGCACCGCACGCAGAACCGAAGTGTATTTACCATACATGAGGAAAGCTGGCCCCGGCGTAGCTGCTTTGGGTCTTTGAGTACGGCGCTGACGAAGTTATCACGAAAAAAGTGCATTTTTAAAGTCGCCCTATTAGTCCTCCCCCTCTGTGGTTTATGGTTCATAGGACAAGGCTCCTATATCCATGCCAAAGCGGTGTTTGCACAATTTCTCCTGGAGACAGCATGGACAGAAACGCTCGAAGGCCAAAAGGAGGTGAAACCTTGGCCTTGGGCGGATACCTGGCCAATTGCCCGTCTAAGTGCACCCGCTTACGGTATTAGCCACATCGTCCTGGCCGGAGCTAGTGGTTCTTCACTGGCTTTCGGCCCAGGGCATCTTTTTGGCAGCGCCAATCCCGGAGAAAAAGGTAATGTAATTATATCAGGACATAGAGATACACATTTTTCTTTTCTGGAAAATATAAAAAAAGGCGACCACTTTGAGCTGCAATCCAATAAAAAAATAAGCGCTTATCAAGTCACCAATATACAAATCATTGATAAAACAAAAGTCGACAGCATTCCTGTCGATTCGAGAAACAAATTAATTCTAATTACCTGTTATCCCTTTGATGCCATCCAGGCTGGCGGATCTTTGCGTTACATGGTCACTGCCGAATTCAAACATTCATTTATTCTTAGTTGAGGAAATAATTATGCATGCCTTATTAAAATCCAGTAATCAAACCCCCATCACTATCGAACGTCAATTAAAATTAATCGAACAGGTCAATCCTATCCTGAGTCATGAATGTCGACGACGTTTACGTTATATGCACATGCGTAGCTTTGATTGGGAACAAGGTGGTTTATTATCTACCGTCAAGTTTGTTGATCGCGATAGCGTTGAATATTCATTAGTTGTTGCAGCAGATCATGAAATGAGTGAAGCACGCATGGCACGTTTAACATTAGATAATGCCATGTCATTAGTCGATCCTGTATGGGGAGGTGTTTATCAATACTCTACGCAAGGAAAATGGGACGTGCCGCATTATCGTAAAACAATAGCCGCACAGGCCGGACACCTTAGAATATATTCATTAGCTTATGCACAGTTAAAGTTTGATCACTATTTAAACGTAACGAATTCTATTTTGTCTTATGTTAAAAAATTTATGACTTCTGATGTCGGTGCTTTTTACGCAGGACAAGCTGACAGTATTGCCGGCATAAATCCAAAGCAGTTTTATTCATTAAATGAAACACAACGTCAAATAATCGGGATACCTGATATAGACAGACGCATACTGACCAGAGAAAACGGCTGGATGATAGAAGCATTGGCAACACATTATGAATATTGTGGCAGCCAACAAAGTTTAACTATGGCGATAAAAGCTGCAGAATGGATTAATGAACATTGTCGGCGAGTATCGGGGGCTTACCTGACTAACATCATGACTAGTTCACCAATGCATTTATCAGACACACTTGCTATGGCAAGAGCGATGCTACAATTATACAGAGCAACTTTTGATAAAAAATATCTTAACTATGCTTGTGATTCAGCCGAGTTCATACAGAAGAACTTTAAAAATGAATTGTGTGGTTATAACACTCGACTAGTGAGTAAAAATGATACTGCGCCACCACGACAAATTGATGAAAATATTTCTTTAACTCGCTTTGTTAATTTACTTTCTTTTTATGTCGATAAGCCGCTTTTCAAAAAGATGACAAAACAAGGCTTACGTTATTGTTGTATACCTGAAGTCGCTACAGCACGTATGGAAGAAGCAGGAATATTACTGATTGATCGTGAAATATTAACAACACCATTAACTATAAATATTGACGGAAATAAAAATAATCCTATTGTTAATGAATTTATTAATATCGCGCATCGTCAGGAAGGCTGGTACAAATTATTAAAATTAAATTCATCAGAAACAGTTTCCGCATCTGTAGAGATTGAGGGCTTCAAATCAAAATCAGTAACGACTCCTGAAAAACTACGTCGATTATTACAATTTCATTAGCGCTCTTGACAGCATCAACAAATAAGCAGAAAATCGCGCGCCTATGAACAATCAATCACACATGGTTTTAATTTCACTTTGGCAACGTTGCGTGCTGAAGCGTGCCATCTATCGCCTGTGTGCTGGAGAAAATCATAGTTTATAATTCGTAACGAATAAAAAGATTTTACAAAAGCCGCAGGTGACAAACTTGCGGCTTTTTTTTATCTGAAATTAAAGGAGTGATAGAAATTTTGCTCCTGCAATTTCTAAATACCTGCATCCATGCAGGCACCAACAGTAGGCGCTTTAGGCGATGTCGCGAGAGGACACGATTACAGGACGTAATCGGTAGAGTCGAGTCTGGAACAGAGACCGAGGAGTCCGTAGCGACCAATTATATTGGAGTAATGCTTATGCAATTAATAACGGCTTATATGTCAGTCGTACTTATATGGGCGACAACACCGCTTGCTATTCAATGGAGTAGTGAGTCAGTCGGTTTTTTATTTGGCATTTCAAGCCGAATGATTCTTGGCGCCGTTATAGCGCTCAGCTTAATTACCTTAATGGGTAAAAAGATTGCGTGGAATAAAAAAGCGATACAAACCTATATCGCGGGTGGTTTGGGTTTGTTTACGGCAATGTTAAGTGTTTACTGGAGCTCGCAGTTTATTCCTTCTGGCTGGATATCGACTATATATGGCGTAACGCCAATTTTTACCGGCTTATTTGCAATGAAAATACTAGGCGAACGTGGCTTAAACTCATTTCGTGTATTTGCTATTGTATTGGGCATTATTGGTTTATTCGTCATGCTTGATACTGGCTTGCAGTTACGTCCTGACACAGGCTACGGTATATTTGGCGTATTAATGTCATCGATATTTTATTCATTGAGTATGGTCCTCGTTAAAAAGATCAATGCCGATATTGAAACTTACTCAACTATGACAGGTGGGTTAATCGTATCTGCCATATTATTTATTATTGTCTGGAGTGTATTTGGAACAGAAGTTCCTACGAATATACCTACTCGTGCTGGTTTTTCTATACTTTATCTATCAATAATTGGTTCTGTATTGGGGTTTTATCTTTTTTACTATGTCTTGAAACGAGTTGAAGCAACACGTGTTTCATTAATTACATTGATGACACCTGTTAGTGCACTTTTGTTAGGTTATTTATTTAATAATGAACCTCTTAGCCTAGAGGTCATTACAGGATGTGCTTTAATATTATCAGGCTTGCTTTTATTTGAATTTGAAGGTGCAATAAGGCATATAAAGATCAACAGCATAGAGGATAGATTATGAGTGAATCAGTTATATTAATTTTAACAAATGTCATTATTGCCGCTGCCATTTTGTTTGGCGGAATTTGGCTGGCAAAGCGGATAAAGAAATATATTGCTGTAGTAATGGAGCAACGAAATATTGATGCTTTACTTGCCTCTTTCTTCAGCAATATTGCATATGTCACTTTAGTAGCTTTTGTTGTTATCGCAGCACTAAGTCAACTTGGTATACAAACAACTTCATTCATTGCCATCATTGGTGCGGCAGGTTTGGCTATTTGTCTTTCACTGCAAAGCTCATTATCCAATTTTGCTTCAGGTGTTATGATTATTGCCTTTCGTCCTTTTAAGGTAGGTGATTTTATCGAGGCTGGCGGCGTTTCAGGCGTTGTCGAAGGAATACAAATATTTTCAACACAAATGCGTACCGGCGATAACAAAGCGATCATTGTGCCAAATTCAAATATTACTGGTAGCAATATAACCAACTATTCTGCAAAAGATACGCGTCACATCGATATGGTATTTGGCATTGGTTATGATGACGACATTAAAAAAGCAAAAGATATTCTTGTTAAACTGCTTGAAGAAGATGACCGCATATTAAAAGATCCTGAGCCAGTCGTTGCTGTATCTGAACCAGCTGATAGCAGTGTAAACTTTGTAGTACGACCCTGGGTAAATTCTGCTGACTTTTGGGGAGTAAAGTTTGATTACACTGAAGCAGTCAAACTGACGTTTGATAGAGAAAGTATTTCTATCCCCTATCCACAACAAGACGTACATATGCATACTGTAGAAAAATAATAACCAGAAATTACATAATCAATGTGTACATTAGATGTTCGACCCAGGAAATGATAGGGCCAATAATTTTAAATAGCACACCACTGGCTAATAATACAACAATAATAATCATTCCATAAGGTTCTATCTTCAAATATCTATACGCAAGCTGAGTTGGCAATAGTGAGAAAACAACTCTGCTTCCATCTAAAGGAGGTAGTGGAAATAGATTTAGTATCATCAATAAACTATTAATCACGATTCCGGCCCAGGCCATTAATGTAACCAAATTTGCTATGAAGTCGCCCTGTTCTGCTGCTGCGATAAATAATTTTGCGATGATCAACCAGAAAACAATCATCACTAAGTTTGCTGCCGGGCCAGCCAATGCAACCAACGCGATATCACGTTTGGTATTTCTAAGTTTATTCCAGTTAACCGGAACCGGCTTGGCCCAACCAAAGATAAAACCCCCCAGAAAAAAAGTAATTAATGGCACAACTACTGTTCCTATTGGATCGATATGTTTTAACGGATTAACCGTTAAACGTCCCATGTCTTTCGCTGTGCTATCGCCTAATTTATTTGCCGCCCAACCATGTCCTACTTCATGCAACGTCACTGCAAAAAGAACAGGTATAGCCCAAATAAAAATTTGATAGAGGATAGGTAATTCAGACATATTGATTCGTTAACAATGAATAAGAAATGCGTCTATTCTTGTGAGCCTATCAACCAGTCTTCACTTGTGAGAGATTGCTCATCTTTTGATTTTCCAAAATGAGAAAAGTCATATGCATCAGTATCTAGTAAATGTGAAGGCACAATACTTTGTATGCTGCTGAAAATACTTTCCGTACGACCGGGATTTTGTTTGTTCCATTCTGTTAACATTTGCTTGATCTTTTGACGCTGCATATTGTCTTGTGAGCCACACAAGGTGCATGGAATGATGGGAAAAGCTTTTTCTTCAGCATAAGCTTTTATCTCAGTTTCAGCACAATAAGCCAATGGTCGAATGACAATATTCTCGCCATCATCACTTAACAATTTCGCTGGCATCGACTTTAATTTGCCGCCATAAAACATATTCAAAAACAAGGTTTCAACGATGTCATCACGATGATGACCCAACGCTATTTTTGTATAACCCTGTTCTTTGGCAAAACGATAAATAATGCCTCGTCTTAATCTCGAACATAAACCACAATAGGTTTTGTTTTCCGGAATAACACGTTTAACAATACTATAAGTATCTTCTTCAAGGATATGATATTCGATACCAAGTTCATTTAAATAGTCCGGTAACACATGTTCAGGAAAGCCAGGTTGTTTTTGATCAAGGTTAACAGCAATTAAATCAAACTCAATCGGCGCACTACGTTGAAGATTTTGTAATATATCTAACATCGTATAGGAGTCTGCCCCACCCGACAGACAAACCATCACCCGATCACCTGCTTCAATCATATTGAAGTCAGCGATCGCGCGTCCTACATTCCGCCGCAATCGTTTTTGCAGCTTGTCGTAATTATATTTCTCTTTGCGGTGAGCGACTGACATTATTTAAATCTGACCACCTGTAGTAGGGCAAGGGTAATTTTTATTTAACGCTTCAACGACAAGTATTTGTGCTTCGTCATTTGCGCGCGAGGATTGAGCGCGTAAATACGCCATAACATTTTCCGCCGCTGCTTCTAAACGAACGACTTGTGGATCGATACAAAAAATAGGCGCGCTTCCATCAGCTTGTTGTAATTCCATTACTGTTTGAACTAAACCAAAAACATAACGCATACAAAATTGGGTAGGTGCACCTGGTGCGTATCCTTCGTCGCAATTTTCCAATAATTCACCTGCACTTAAAAGTTCAGGTTCGGCTTCTTCATCCTCTGCAAATACAACATTACTATTTAATAATCCTGCACATAACAGAATAAACATTAACTTTTTTAATAGACTCATTTTTCTTCCTCAATAAAACCACCGTATGGCGGCATTAGTTTATCATTATCCGTGCTATGGGCAGGATTGTTTCTGTTTCTGGAATTCAACTTATTACCTTGGTTCGATGCATGAAACGATCAGAACGTTCATTAATTTTTTATATTGTTGTTCTATGTGTTTTTAGATTCAGCCTCGAGCCATTGAAATAAGGAGAATGACAAATAGAACAACCATTCCAATTGGTATTAAGGCCCCTTTCCAGTCCGGATTTTCGGCTCGTCGGCTTTCTTCCATCGCTTTTTTTGCCCCAGGACCCAAAAAAAATAAAACGGCAAATATCGCAATGCCAATCAGGGCTTGTTCCCAAACGGCCATAATCTGTCATTCCTCTCATATATAAAGACCTAGTATAACTTTGATTCTTATTTCGATCACAAGCTATCCACTTTTTTTGTGCTTCTTTTAGTCAGCTTCATCCTTTAGACTTAATAATAAGATAACAGAGCGAATTATTTTTTAATGACTCACAGTGCTCTCAATGACGGCCTGACATTACTTGCATTATCCGTACTCGTCGTCTGGATACTGAAACGAATTAAACTTCCTCCGGTTTTAGGCTATTTGTTCGTTGGTACCTTAGTCGGGCCTTATGCACTTGGCTGGCTACCGGAAGAAGGAAGTATCAAGATACTGGCTGAAATTGGTGTGGTATTTCTTCTTTTTATGATTGGCCTTGAATTTTCATTGTCACGACTGATTGCAATGAAATCGACTGTTTTCGGTCTTGGCAGCATTCAAGTTATTATTTCAACGTTATCCGGCGGTGCGATTGCCTGGTTAACCGGTATAGCTTGGCAAGGTGCATTAGTTGTAGGTGGAGCATTAGCACTCTCCTCCACCGCCATAGTTGCCAAACAACTCACTGATCAATTGGAAATGCAGGCTCGACATGGGCAACTTGCAATCTCTATCTTACTTTTTCAGGATCTCGCTGTTGTCCCGCTATTGGTGGTTATTCCAATACTTGCGCTGGGTAATGGAGAATCATTAACTTCTCCTATTCTGATAGCTTTGGCCAAGGGCTTCTTTGCCTTCTTTATTATGTTTCAAACTGGACGTTGGTTATTAAGGCCTTTTTATCATCTGGTTGCAGCAACACGTTCTGCTGAAATTTTTACACTCGCGACATTATTTGTTTCTTTAACCGCTGCGTGGCTAACAAATCAAATGGGGCTTTCACTCGCACTGGGTGCATTTTTAGCTGGGCTTATGTTGAGTGAAACAGAATACAAACATCAGATTCAAGCCGACATAAGACCTTTTAGAGATGTATTGATGGGTTTGTTTTTTATTAGTGTCGGTGCTCAACTGGACGCATCGATCATTTTAAAAGAATGGTTCTGGATTGGACTTTTAACAGCAGGCTTAATCGTTGGCAAAGGCGCTGTTATTGCAATTTTAACGCGCCTTGTTGGTTACGAGTCACCAACAGCATTCAGAACAGGATTGATACTTGGCCAGGCAGGAGAATTTAGTTTTGCTGTTCTTGTCGTAGCCATTAGTAATGGTTTGCTAACGCTGGAAGAAACTCAACCAATCATTGCCGCTACCTTATTGAGTATGTTGATCACACCCGTATTGATTCGTTATAACAATCGAATAACTGAATATTTATTCCGTGGTAATTATACAAGTGGGCTTAATGCGCCACCTAAAGAACTTGTTTTAGCCTGCGAAACTTTGTCTAAACATGTCATCATTTGTGGCTTTGGTCGAATTGGACAAAATCTCTCCAACATTCTTCGTGAAATGAATATTCAATACGTTGCATTGGATCTGGATCACACGTTAATTCGTGAAGCCTGGGAAGCGGGTGAAAATGTTTTCTATGGAGATAGTACACATGTTGAAATATTGCAAAAAGCGGAACTTGAACGAGCCAGCGCATTAATCATTACTTTTGATGACGCTCATATTGCAGAACATATTATTCAAAGCGCTCGTTCAATCAACAAAGACATTCCGATCATCGTTCGAAGCAAAGACGAACAGTATATGGATCGTTTGCACAATGTCGGCGCAAGTAATGTTGTGCCAGAAAGTTTTGAAGCCAGCATGATGCTTGCTATTCACGTGCTACAACATTTAGGTATTTCTACTGATAAATCTATGGCCTTTGTTGAAAAAGCGAGAAAAGATGAATACCGTTTGTTACGCGGTTATTTTCGCGGAGAAGAATCACTTGGCATGGAAGAACCCGATGCATTGCGATTGCACACGGTAATATTATTACCTGATAGTTACGCTGTAGGGCAATCTATAGAGGATGTTAATTTTGAAGACACTAATACAACATTAATAACAGTAAGACGAGGTCGAGATAGAATCGATCCATTTGATGAAGCATTTCAATTTAATGTTGGAGATGCAGTTGTCATTGAAGGAATACAAAACGCCGTTTTAAACACTGAAAAACGATTATTAGCAGGATAACATTACTGTAATCCAGATTTAGTTTCTGTCAGTTGCAAATTCTATTTAATTAATATCATTTACATTTTCAGACTCTTGTTGCGCAACTGATTCTTCAAAATTGTTTACAACACGAACCACAATAATCGAGTCACGATAAAAATCAGAATGTATTGGAACACGAACTTTAACTGCTGCTTTTTCACCACCTCGTCCATCAGAATAGATAACAACATCCTCGCTATCAACGTATCGAGAATCCAGTTTCATCTGCCCGTCTTCATAGACATATAATGTTTCATGAGATTTAGATGATTCAACAACATCATTCTTTATATTTGTCGATGTACACGCTGAAGTAAAAACGAGAAACGTCGCTAAAACAGGAACTAATAAATGATTATATTTCATAGTAATTACATATAGTTAGGAGATATTTTTAAACTATATAGTTAATTATAAAACATTGAGGGATAATAGACAAAATGTGATGGTTTTCTTAAGCTAAGCTTTTGAATTAAATAATAAAACGGCGGATCAAAAATAATGCTTAAAATAGTTGCCCACAATGTGGTTTGTTTTCAGTTATTTATTATGGTCATTTAAGA
>JBDNFW010000031.1:0-3466 GCA_041689615.1 Gammaproteobacteria bacterium
GGCTTATGAATACCATAACCTTGACCGTAATCGACACCTATCTCCCTCAACATACCTTTAATCTCATCGTTCTCTACGAACTCAGCAATGGTTTGCATTCCCATCACATGACCAATTTCATTAATCGATTTCACCATCGCACGGTCAATTGGATCCTCAGTAATATCTTTGACAAACATACCATCAATTTTCAGATAATCGATAGGCAGGTTCTTCAAGTAAGCAAAAGAAGAAAGACCACTGCCAAAGTCATCCAATGCAAATCGGCAGCCTTTATCCTTCAAAGCAGAGATAAACTTAAATGCTAAAGCCATATTTGATATAGCTGCAGTCTCTGTGATTTCAAAACAAATCTTATTAGCATCAATGTTAGTATCTTCTAGTAGCTTCATCACAAAACTTTGAAAGGTTTCATCTACAAGTGACTGGCCGGATAAGTTAATAGAGATAAACTGAACTTGTTTAAGAAATGCTGGATGCTCTGATAAGGAAATGAAAGCATTCTTAACAACCCATCGATCCAGCATCGAAATTAGATTATAACGTTCAGCTGCGGGTAAAAAGGCACCCGGTGGAATAATCTCTCCTTGCTCGTCTACCATCCTGATGAGTAGTTCATAATGGAGATCAGGGTTTTTATTCAATGGTACGATGGCTTGTGCATAAAGACAAAAGCGGTCTTCTTCTATTGCCCGATGAATGCGTGATACCCATTGCATTTCACCGTGACGTTGCTCCATAATTATATCTTCAGTTTGATACACATGAATCCGATTACGCCCTAAATCTTTCGCCCTATAGCAAGCCGCATCGGCTTGCTTTAATAACTCGCTTAGATTAAAAGTACCTTCATTAATAACAACTAAACCGATACTCACACCCACTTTGAAAGATTGGTCTTCCCAGACAAATTGGTAGTCCTGAATGGCCGCTAGTAATGTCGAGGCAACTCGGTACGCATCATCCAATGTGCAGTGTTCAATCAACACACCAAACTCATCACCCCCAAGACGCGCCAATGTATCGCGATGTCTAACAGTATCTAATAACAGCGATGCAAGTTGGCGTAGCATCTCATCACCTGCCATATGACCACAGGTATCATTGACGACCTTAAACTGGTCGAGATCCATAAAGCAAAGTGCATGTACACTCATGTCCTGCTTAGTCGTTGCAAGTAATCGCACGACACGGCGTTCAAACTCGACACGATTAACGAGCTTCGTGAGGCTATCATGTGATGCCTGATAATTAAGTTGTTTCTCCGCTTCTTTACTTTCCGTGATGTCCTGAGTAATACCTAACAATCGGTCAACCTTGTTGGTTTCATCAAAGATGGGGACAAAGTTCGAACGTAATTCAAGTCCATTTACACTACTAAACTCAAACTCAGCCTCCTCTCCAGAAAATGCAGAATCCATCAATTTTGAGATGCGTTCTCTATCTTCATCTCTTACAGTATCTAGATAAGAAACATTGATAATATTAAGCTCGTCTTCTTTATTGAACATCTTAAGTCCTGCTAGGTTCATTGATGTAATCTGACCTTCAAGATTAATTTGGTGAATACAGTAAGGCGAGTGCTCGATAAGTGTCCGATATTTTTCTTCACTCGCCGTTATAGTCTTTTCCGCTTCTTTACGTTCTTTAATTTCACTATTTAATTCTTTTGTTCTAGATTGTATTAATTCTTCCGTCCGTAATGTACGTCCAGTCAGCATCATTAATCCGATACCCGATAATCCAGAAATTAATAATCCACCTACAATAATTAACCATATTATCCAGGATGAATAATGTGAAATAAAACCGATAGCAGGCGTAAAGGTAAGTTGCCACTGTTGATTAGCGATGGGAACTTCATAGATGCGTTTAAATTGGAATTGGCTGGGTATGCTATGCGCTTTATTTGCTTCTGGTAAATTGCTGTAAATTAAACTTGACTTGTTTTCTATCGAAACAAGTAACTTTAAATTTGGCGATCTTTCCAGGATATTAATGACTTCATTTTCCAGTCGAAACACACTGCCCACCAATCCTGATAAATTGTCACATATAGCCTTACTTTCAGAAATTACATTTTTCATATAGATAGGAGCATAAAAAATAATACCGACCTGATTTTGCATTTCCTGCACAAGTTTAAGCCCCTCAGTCACGGCAATCTTTCCCGATAGACATGCTACATCAGCAGTATTACGTGTCGACTCTCTATTGCGTATGTCAAAACCAAACGCATTTTTATTACCCTCGAATGGTTCTATATATGTAATAGGTAAATAGAATTGCTCATCTTGGGATCTGACCATGTTTCCATTTGGATCTTGCCTTGATATTGGCGCACCTAAATGTTCTTCAAAATTAACCCTGTCTTTATGCAATACCATAGGCAACCAACTAAGGGCCTGAATTTCAGGATGTCGAGATATTTTAGGTCGAACGTAACTGGAAAATTTTTCAGCGGAAACGTCATCAGAGTTATCAAAGAATTCTTTTAACTCATAGTTGGCATCTATGTGATGTTCTATACTGGTTCTCAATTCATCCGTAAATTGCTGTGCATTTCTTTCAAACTGCTCTTCAATATATTTCATTTCACTTTCATTGGAATATTCAAATGCTATAAATGCAATTGAACTCAGAATACACAACGGCAAAGCCACACTGGCAATTCGTTGTTTCCACAAAATGCGTGGCCTACCAAACAAACAAAGCAATATCGGACAAAATACGAGTACGCCAATGGAGTCACCTATCCACCAAGTGCTCCAGGCAAGGGGTATATCTGTTATAGACAAGACACCTCGAAACCATAATGTTGCTATACCGACAGAAGCAGAAATAACACAACTGACTGGCCCTGCCAATAGACAGAACAGCAAAATAGAACGTTCTTTGAGTAAAGCATGATCTTGTTCAAAAAGACGGTGGGTTAGTTTTGCGCCCATCCATGCCTGAGACGTTGCCCCTATTGAGATGATGGTGCCGATTAAGAACGAAGAAATAATATTTTCAATAGTGGCAGCATCAAGATACGACGTTGTTTGAACTAAAATGCCACCTATCAAAATGCCTGATATTACGCGAGGGCCATAGATTATAATGGCCGTTATTGCGACACCTGCAGCAGGCCAAACTGCAGCAGCATTACTTGGAGGAATAGCCAATAATAACCCTGCTTGGCCCGCTATGAAATAAGCAGTCGCAACAAGAAGATTGGGAATAAAATATTTTTGAACCATTTTATAGTTTACTTTAGTACTCTTATCGGTGTTTGTCAGGGTAATTATCGATACTGACAAATTAACTCGTATTAAGTCACAATTGTAGTGGTCAAGTTTTATTGGAGCGATCTTAAGCCACTTTTTTCAATTCTAGTTTTTTCTGGTTGGGTGTCATATATCCGATAGTTGAATGTAGCCGTTTGTAATTATAAAAATGAATGTATTTTTCTACCACGTGAACA